>MERI01000190.1 GCA_001772005.1 Betaproteobacteria bacterium RIFCSPLOWO2_12_FULL_62_58
GGGTCCCCGCCCCCCGATTAAAGCATTCGAGGGCAGGCTTCGCGAGGACGACATTCATTTGTTAGTCGATTATGCAAGGATCAATAGGAGTTTGTCCGACCCAAGTCCGACAAAACTAGGAGTTTGTCGGCCTTAGTTAGCCCCGACAAACTCCTAATGCAAGACCGGCGTTTCGAAAATTGCAGAAGAGGACAACACATATGCGAATTCACCCGCGCTTTTCCTCACATTCGACCGCTGCGGTTGCGTTTGTTTTCATGAATTGTCAGCCGGTTTTGCTCTTAGCAGCCTGTGCGAACTGTTAAGTCCGACAGGCTGCTAGGAGGATGAAAATGCTGCGACGTATCTGCCTGCTGATGGGCGTCCTGGTGGCCTCTTCCGTATGGGCCCAGGGCAGCGGGCGCGACGCCGCGACGTATCCGACGCGGCACGTGCGCATGATCGCTCCGTTCACCGGTGGCAGTACGCTGGACATCATGGGGCGGCTGATCGCCGAGATGTTCAAGACGGAGGCCGGGATCGACGTTGTGCACGTGCCATACAAGGGCAGCGGTCCCGCGATGACGGATGTGCTCGGCCGGCAGATCGACATGACCTTCGTCTCGACCGTGTTCGTGCAACCGTTCATCAAGGCCGAACGCGTGCGTGCGCTCGCTCTGACCGGCAACGCGCGTTCTCCGGTATTAGCGGACGTGCCGACGTTCAGGGAACTCGGCTTGCCGGGAGTGGAAATGACCGGCTGGTACGGGCTGTGGTTCCCCGCAAAAACGCCGCCCGACCGCGTGAACCGCATCCAATCCGAAATCAGGAATGCCGTCGCATCGGCCGAAATGAAGTCGCGGCTGGAAGAATTCGGGTTGGTGGGCGTAGCATCGAGCCCGGCCGAGTTCGCGAAATTCCTCCGCGAAGATTTCGCGCTGCAAACGCGCATCGTGAAACGGGCCGGTATCCAGCCGCAGTGATGGGTGATGGGTGACGGGTGAGTGGTAGATGCCGTGAGTCGTCAGATTTACTCACAATCGCAGCCAAAGGGAGATTTCAAATGTTCGAGTACTTCCCCAACAACTACACGTGGAGCCTCGCGGTCATGTCGGCGGTGAATCGCGGCGGGCAGATCTCCGAGATCGACGAAGCCTGCCGGCCGCTCAAGGAGATCGCCGGCATCAAGGCGCTGCACGGCGACCAGACGCAGCAGCGCGCCTGGTTCGAGAGCTGGATGAAGGTGGCCGAGCGCGTGGAGCGGCTGGGACGCGAGGACGAAGCTGCGAAACATCCGCTGTCCGCCGGACGCAAGTACCTGCGCGCCGGCATCTACTACCTGCTCGCGGAACGCATGCCGAGCCACAAGGACCCGCGCCGGCTCGATGCCTACCAGCGCGGCATCGAGGTCTTCAAGCGCGGACTCATCTGCCGCAAGGAACCGGTGGAGTTCGTGGAAGTTCCTTACGGCAGGCACAAACTGCCCGCCATTTTCTCGAAAGCCCCGGTTCCGGGCCGCGCGCCCTGCATGGTGCACTTCGACGGGCTCGACGTAACCAAGGAAATTATTTACGCGGCGGTCGCGGACGAGTTCCGGCGCCGCGGCGTGTCGCTGCTGATCGTGGATCACCCCGGCGTCGGCGCGGCGCTCCGCCTGCTCGGGCTGCCGAGCGGGCCGGATACCGAGAAGCCGGCGGGCGCCTCAGTCGATTACTTGCAGACGCGGCCGGACGTCGATGCGGCGCGCGTCGGCATCATGGCGCTGAGCCTGGGAGGCTACTACGCGCCGCGCGCCGCCGCCTTCGAGAAGCGCTTCAAGTGCGCGGTCGCCTGGGGCGCGATTTTCGACTACGGCAAGTGCGTGGCGGACCGCATCGGCGGCAAGGGAGAACCCTCCGTGCCCGGATACGCCGAGCATGTGAACTGGGTGTTCGGCTGCGACACGATCGAGGAGACGATGAAGGTGGTGAGGCAGATGACGCTCGAAGGCGTGGCGGACAAGATCACCTGCCCGCTGCTCATCGTGCACGGCGAGAACGACCGCCAGGTGCCGCTGTGGCACGCGGAGCGCACGTACGAGGCGGCGGTCAACAGCCCGGGTCGCGAGCTCAAGATCTGCCGTCTTGCCGACGGCGCCGCCGAGCACTGCGGCGCCGACAACGGCCCGCTGATCGTCGATTACATGACCGATTGGGCTGCGGAAAAACTCGGCGGCAACCCTGCCGGAATCTGACCGCGGCGCAATCTTGGGATCAAAGCAATGTTTCGCGAAGTCGCCAAGGAATCGTGAGGCGAGAGGCCTGGGGGGAAAGAAGTGAGGGGAACGGCCCGGCAACGCACGTCAGGGCGCCAGCAGCGGGATCAGGCGGCGGCCCTTCTGGCGATAGATGCCGAAATCGGAATCCAGCGTGAAGAGCGTGGCGTTCGGCGTGCGCTCAACGAGCTTCACAAGGCACGCGTCGGTTAGCGACATCGGGACATTTCGATATCAACGACGACGCTTGCGTCCACGCCTGAAGTCCGCCTCCATGGCGGCCTGCAGCAGCGCCTTGTTGGTGGCGAGGTCGCGCCGGCCGCTTTTTACCGAACCGACGAGGTCCCGTACGAGATCGGCGCAACTCGGTCCGCTGTCTCCGTCCGGACGGTCGAGCAGGCAGCGCTCGAGCGCCTCGCGCACGATCGTCGACTGAGTCACGTTCCGCCGCCGCGCCTCGGCGGCGAGCGCGTTGCCCAGAGGGGTGGGCAGTTTGACCGAGATTCCTTCCATGACCGCAACGGCAGTACGTTCTGAAACATATTGCAATACCTACCGATCACGCTGCTCCGCTCATCGCCTGGAAGTTGCGCTTCATGCCGGCGTGCATCTTCGAGCGGTAGATAACCGTGGGGTCGTGGACGGATTGGCTGGCGCTCTCGGCGCTGCCGATGCTGATGACCTTGGCCATGATGCGCGAGACTTCCGCCGGGGTGTAGAACTGGCCCTTGCTTTTGCCTGACTCGGTCGCGAAGTGCCGCATCAGGTATACCGGCGCACACAAGGACGCATCGTCGTGAGTGGATACGCCGGATGGGTCCCCGCCTGCGCGGGGACGACATTTATTGCTGAAGGTCGATCATGCAGCGATCAATAGTGGCATCGGTGCGCAATGCGCACCCTACGCATGTTGATGGTTGGTCATCGCGCCTTCTGCGCCTTGCGGATCAGCTTGAGCAGCACTGAACGATGACAGAGCGCCTCGTCGGAGCAGTAGCACCCGACGCTGATCGGCGTCCCGTTCCCGCTGCTTTCGGATTACTGGCCGCACGGCGCGGTCGGCAGACGCGTTTTTCCGGGAGCGGGCTGGCGGCCTCGCTGCGTGCGCGTCGCGAAACCGCGCGCGATCCGCGGCGGCGGATCGCCAGGCGGTCGTGCCTACCCGCCCTTGATTCCCGCGTCCTGCACCGCCTGTCTCCATTTGGCGAGCTCGGCGGCGATATGGGCGGTGAATTCCTCGGGTGTGTTGCCGATGGGTTCCGCGCCCTGCGGCACCAGAAAGTCCCGTATTTCCTTGCTGCGCAGGATTTTCGAGGCTTCCGCGTTGAGCCGCGCCACGATGTCCCGGGGCGTGCCGCCGGGCGCGAAGAAGCCATACCAGGACTGCGCGTTGAAGCGCTCGACCCCGGCTTCGCGCATGGTGGGCACTTCCGGCAGCACCGGCATGCGGTGATCGGCTCCCACCGCCAGCGGCCGCAGCTTGCCGCCGCGGATATGCCGCAGCAGCACCGGGATGCTGTTGATCATCATGTGCACCCGCCCGGAAATCAGGTCGACCACTGCCGGCGCGGCGCCCTTGTACGGCACGTGCACGATCTGCAGGCCGGCGGCGGCCCTGAACATCTCGGCAGCCAGGTGCGCGCCGTTGCCTATGCCGCCGGATCCGTAATTGAGCTCTCCGGGCCTCGCCTTGGCGAATGCGATGAGCTCCTTGACGGACTTGACGGGCAGCGACGGATGCACCACGAGCGCCATTGGCTGCACTACCAGCAGCGTGATAGGCGCGAAATCCCTCAGCGTGTCGTACGGCATGTTGAGCTTCAGCACCGGATTCAGCGCGGCATTGATCACCATCGGTCCGGTGCTCGAGGCAAGCAGCGTGTAACCATCGGGCGGCGATTTGGCGACGAGCTGCGTGCCTATCATGCCGTCCGCCCCGGGCCGGCTGTCGGTGATGAAAGACTGGCCGAACGCCGCCGACAGCTTCTCGTTGACCGGCCGCATCACGATGTCGAGGCCGCCGCCCGGGGGAAAGGGGACGATGACCCGGACCGGGCGATTCGGATAAGACTGGGGGTACGCAGCTGCCGTCCAGAATACGGACGCGATGACAGCGCAGGCGAGACCGGACAGGCGTTTCATGCTCTCCTCCAATTATTGTCTGGCGCGAGCGTGTTGACGCAATCGACCGGCATATTCTAAGGTATTCTGCATTACACGATTCGAACCCCCGCTCACGGACTCCCGATGAACGCACCCGAGAAGACCAAAGAACCCGCGCATTTCATGTATTTCCCAACCCACTACCGGTGGTCGGCGGAGATGCTCGCAATCCTCGGTACCGCGCCGTACGGCGGCGCCGACATCAGCGAAGTGCACCGCGTAGGCCGTGAACTGCGCGACCGCGTCGGCGACGACGAGGCCTGGTTCCGCGCGTGGGCGGCGGGCGGCGACCGGCTGCGCGAGCGCGCAAGCGCTGCGGAAGCGGCGGGCCACCGGCTCACCGCCGCCTCGACCTATCTGCGCGCCTGTTCGCAGTACCAGCATGCCGAGCATTTCCGCCATCCCAAGGACGACGCGGCGCTCGCCGTGTTTCAGCGCTCGCTCGGCTGCTTCGGCAGGTTCATGGCGTTGACCGACCGTCCGCGCATCGAGAAAGTCGATGTGCGTTACCGGCACGGCCTGCTGCCGGCCTACTTCATTCATGCCGAGAACACCACGGCCAAGCGCACGCCGTGCGTGGTGCGTTTCGGCGGCTTCGATACCCAGAAGGAACTGCAGTACCTGCGCGGGATCACGGATTTCACGCGGCGCGGCTTTTCGGTGCTGCTGGTCGACGGTCCCGGCATGGGCGAGGCCATACGCTTCCGCGGCATCCCGCTGCACGGCGATTACGAGCTCGTGGGCAGCGCCTGCCTCGATTATCTCGAGACCCGCCCGGAGGTCGACGCGAGCCGGATCGGCGTCGTTGCGCTGAGCCTCGGCGGCTACTACGCGCCGCGCTGCGCGGCGCTCGACCACCGCTTCAAGGCCTGCGTGGCGTGGGGCGCGCAATGGGACGTACACGCGATGTGGGTGAGGCGGCTGGAGGCGATCAGGCAGGGCAATCAGGTGGCGCTGCCGGTGCCGGTCGACCACGTGCGCTGGGTGTTCGGCGTGGACACTTTCGAGCAGGCGCTGGAGAAGCTCAAGGCCTTCAAGCTCGACGGCGTGGTGCAGGGCATGCAATGCCCGTTCCTGCTCACCCATGGCACCGAAGACCAGCAGGTGCCGATGAGCGACGCGCAGAAACTGTTCGATGCCGTGGGATCCCGGGACAAGACCTTCCGGGTGTTCACGCCCGAGGAGGGCGGCGCGCAGCACTGCCAGCGCGACTACCTCACGCTGGTGTGCGACGTGATCGCGGACTGGATCGAGGAAAAGCTCTAGCAGCCGTCGTGGGGCGGGTTCGAGACCGCGGCGTCGCGCGTCGAAAAATAGGAAATTCAATCCCGGCGCAATTCCGGTTCGCCGAGCCGACGCGCCGGGAGCAGGTGTGCAACATCTCCCGGGCTCCGCATTATGGGCCTTATGTTCATGATTGCTTCCTCCTCCCAGCCGCGGCGGACGAAGGCGGGGATGTCGAAGTCGATGATGCCGCCGCGGCCGATGGGGCGGCTGACCGGTTTTTCGAGCTGGACGGCGCAGAGGTGAACAAAGAAACGGGAACGTAGGCCACTCTCGCGCACGCTTGCGCTCGAGCGGCCTGCGGTAAACTCGGCTGGTGCACGCCATGGAACACCAGCAACCGCCTTACCCGCCGCTCGCGCTTGCGCTCTCGGTCTGGGGGCTCGCGGCAGCACTTTATCTCACAGGTTTCTTCCACCGCGTCGCTCCAGCGGTCATCACCAGCGAACTGATGACGGGCTTTGGCCTTTCGGCCGCCGCGCTGGGAAATCTGTCCGCGCTCTACTTCTACTCATACGTCCCGTTCCAGGTGCCGTTCGGGGCGCTGGCGGACAAATTCGGGCCGCGCCGAGTTCTCGCGGCCGGCGCGCTGCTTGCGAGCCTTGGCGCCTTCGCCTTCGCCGCGGCGCCGAATTATGCGCTTGCCGGGAGCGGACGCTTCCTGATCGGAGCCGGCGTCGGTGTTGCGTTCGTGTGCATGCTGAAACTCGCGAGCCACTGGTTCCGTCCGCGCCACTTCGCCATGCTCGCGGGCTTTTCGTTGCTGTGCGGCGCAGTGGGCGCGGTGTCCGCCGGCGCGCCGCTGCGCATGTTGTCCGACGCCTACGGATGGCGTCTGGTGATCGGAAGCACGGGGGCGTTCACCCTGCTGCTCGCAGTCGCGATCTGGCTCGTGATGCGCGATGATCCGCAGGAATGGCGATACGCGACTCACTCGCACCCCGCCCCGGAAGGCACACTCGCCCGCTCGCTCCTGGGCGGTATTCGGGAATCGCTGCGCGCGCGCAATGTCAGGCTGATTTTTTTCGTGTCGAGCGGCGTATCCGGCGCCCCGCTGACGTTTGGCGGCCTCTGGGGCGTACCGTTTCTCACGACGCACTACGGCTACTCAACCACGGCCGCGGCGGCGCTTGCCTCGCTGGTGCTGCTGTGCTGGGCGCTGCCCAGCCCTTTGATGGGGCTTCTCTCCGACCGCCTGCATCGGCGCAAGCCGATCTACGTCGTCTCGGCCCTCATCGCGGCGGCCGCCTGGACCGTGGTAATCCTCGTTCCGGAACTGCCGCGCGGCGTCCTGGTGACGCTATTGGTTGTTGCAGGCTGCGCCTCGGCCGGCGTCATGGTCGGATTCGCCTACGCGAAGGAATCGGCGCCCGCCGCGCTCGCCGGCACGACGACCGGCATCATCAACACGGGGAACATGCTGGGCGGCATGCTGATGCAGCCCGCCGTAGGATGGATCCTGGACCGCTACTGGGATGGGACTCTCGCGGATGGCGTCCGCGTCTACTCTGTTGATGCGTACCGCGCCGGCTTTACGCTCATGCTCGCCTGGCTCGCTGTCTCCCTCATCCTTGTGGGTTTCACGCGTGAGACAAACTGCAGGCAGCTACGATAAGCTCGGCGGCGGTATCGCAGCCCAGGTGATCCAACACCTGGTTCAACACCGAACCATGGCAAATCTGCCGAGACGCTGCCACGAATGCGGGCAGCCGCTGGGGAAAAAGGACATCTTCTGTCCGCGCTGCGGCGCGAAGCAGCCGCGGCAGCCGAAGGTGCGGCGCGTTATTTTTCGCCGCGCAGCAACTCGCTGCTGCGCTTCACCGCCTTGACGATGTTGATGTGGCCGGTGCAGCGGCAGAGGTTGGCCGCGAGACCGTGGTAGATTTCCTCGTCGCTCGGATCGGGGTGTCCTTGAGCAGCCCTGCCACCGCCATGAGAGATAGGAAATTCAATCCCAGCGCAATTCCGATTCGCCGAGCCGACGCGCCGGGAGCAGGTGTGGAACATGTCCCGGACTGCGCATCATGGGCCCTATGTTCATGCGTGCTTCCTCCTCCCCGAAAGAGGACCGCGATCCGGGCGGGCCTTGAGCGGGATCAGCGGTCAATTACCGAGCAATCTATTCCAACCGCCAGAGCGCGGCAAGCGCTTTGCCCCACCCCGGCTGTTTCGAGACGTTTTTTTCTGCGGTCCCATAATGCATGAAACGCGCCAGCCACGGCCAGCCGGGACCGCAACCCGGCAGGCGAATCAAAGATCGAATCCAGGTCAACGGCAGGGAGCGAAAGGACGATGGCCGCCGGGGTTTTGCCCGACGGTCATTTGTTTTATCCTTCGATCGAGCAATAGAGCAGCTCTTTCCACACGACAACAGGAGAACATCTTGATTACCAGAGGTGAGTTTCATTCCGCACTCGCGACAGCCGAGGGCACAGTGGCTGCGGCGCCTGCCGGCGCAACGACGAAGGCCGGGGGCAGGCGTTACGCCCGGGTCATCGACGCTCACGCGCACTGGTATCCGCGCGAGTTCGTGACGCTGATGGAAAAGGAGGGCCCGGCCAATGGCGCAATAATGAGTCACGACGCCCATGGCAACCCCCAGGTGAAGTCAGTGCCGGGCTGTACCCAGGTGTCGAACATGCGGCGCAACATGACGGAGATCGATCTCATACTCAAGGAAATGGACGAGCGCGAAGTCGACATGTATGCCCTTTCCATGACCAACCCGATGGTGTACTGGGCGCCGCCAGCCTTCGCGTTGAAGCTTTCCCAGGCGGTGAACGACGCCGGCGCGGCGCTGCACCTGAAATATCCGGATCGATTCGTCGGCACCATCATGCTGCCGATGCACGTACCCGAGCTTGCGGTGCAGGAACTCGAGCGCGCCGCCAAGCTGCCGGGCATGCGCGCCATCAACATCGGCGAGCACATCAACGGCAAGAACCTGCACGAAAAGGAGTTCTGGCCGATATGGGAGCGCTGCGAGGCGTTCGGGCTGCCGGTATTCACGCACAACCTCTATCCGTGCGCGGCGGACCGGCTGAAGGACTATTTCATGATCAACACGCTCGGCAATCCGTACGAAGACGGTATCGCGGCGATGTCGCTCGTATGCGGCGGCGTGATGGATGCGTTCCCCAAGCTCGATGTGTATCTGCCGCACGCCGGCGGCACGTTCCCGTTCCTGATCGGGCGGCTCAACTATGCGATCGGCGTGAGCCCCGCTCTGAAGCACATGAAGCAGCCCGCGTACGGCTATCTGCGCCGCTTCTACTACGACATCATCACGCTCGATCCGCAGATCATGAAGATGGTCATCGACCTGGTCGGGGTGGACCGCGTCGTGATGGGCACCGATTTCCCGCAGGGGATGTCGGTCAGGCGCCCGGTCGATTTCGTCGAGTCGATACCGGGGATCTCCCGGCGCGAAAAGGAAATGATACTCACCGACAACCCGGCAAAGCTGCTCAAGGTCTGATACGGAAGTCACACGCAAGCTGGCGCGACGAAAGGCCGTGTAGCCGCTATCGCTTCCCACGCAGCAAATCGGCGCTCTTCTTCACCGCTTTGACGATATTGATATAGCCGGTGCAGCGGCAGAGGTTACCCTCGAGACCGTGGTAGATTTCCTCGTCGCTCGGATTGGGGTTGTCCTTGAGCAATCCCGCCACCGCCATGATCATGCCCGGCGTGCAGAAACCGCACTGCAGGCCATGGCACTCGGTGAACGCCTGCTGGATCGGGTGCAGCTTGCCGTTTTTCGCCATGGCTTCGATGGTGACAACGTCCGCGCCGTTGGCCTGCGCCGCCAACATGGTGCAGGACTTCACCGCGCGGCCGTTGACATGCACCGTGCAGCAGCCGCACTGGCTGGTGTCGCAGCCGACGTGGGTACCCGTGAGTCCCAGTTCGTCGCGTATGAAGTTGACGAGCAGCGTTCGATCTTCGACCTCGCGCGCCTGTTTGATGCCGTTGACCGTGATTTCGATGTTTGCCATGTCAGTTTGTCCTATTTTTTCCCCCTCACCCTAACCCTCTCCCCCGGGTGTGGGGGAGAGGGGATAAAAAAGGTGTCACTGTCGCGCTGTCATTCCCCTCTCCCCCGGGTGCGGGGGAGAGGGAATCTTATGAAGGCCTGGCTCGCGGAGTGATTCTTAGCTGCCCGCGAGCTGCGCCACGGCACGGCGCGCCATTACCTTCACTAGATTCGCCCGGTATTCGCGCGTGGCGTGCATATCCTCGTTGAGATCCTCCGCGTTGACGGTGAGACCGTCGAGCGCGGCGGGACTCATGTTCTTCTTGAGCGCCGCTTCGGCTTCCTGCCAGCGGAACACGCCGGGCCCGGCGCCGGTCACCGCCACGCGCACGCCGTTCGCGGTTTCGGCGACGAACACGCCCGCCATCGCGTAGCCGGAAGCGGGGTGTGGAAACTTCGCATACGCCGCGCGCTTCGGGACCGGAAACGCGATGCGCACGACGATCTCGCCCGGCGCGAGGGCGGTCGCGAACATGCCCTGGAAGAAATCGCCGGCCGGGATCTCACGCCGTGTCGTGAGGACCGTCGCCGCCAGCCCGAGCAGCGCCGCGGGATAGTCCGCGGCGGGATCGTTGTTCGCCACCGAGCCGCCGATGGTGCCGAGATTGCGCACCTGGGGATCGCCGATCAGGCCGGCGAGATACGCGAGCGCGGGTAGCGCCTGCCTGACGACGCTCGACACTGCGACTTCGTGATGCTGCGTGGCCGCGCCGATCCGCAACTCGCCGTCCTTCAATTCGATGCCGCGCAACTCCTTCAGGCCCCCGATGTCGACGAGATGCGAGGGCTGCGCGAGTCTCGCCTTGAGCGTCGGGATCAGCGTCATGCCGCCCGCGAGCAGCTTGGCGTCGGTGTGGGCGGCGAGAAACTCGCCGGCTTCCTTGAGCGATGTTGCTTTGACGTAACTGAACGGGTACACGGGAAATTCCTCTTCAGGTCAACGGTGCTGGCGTCCTGAGCCGTTAATTCGTTACACAATTAGACGTAGGTCGGGGTACGCGCAGCGTTCCCCGACATCGACTCGGCGTCAGGTAGCCATGCGGCAACCTGACCTACAGCTTCGCGACACGAGCGGCTCCGAGGATTCTGCATCGAAATAATGACTCGGGACACCAGCGACAGGTTGAGCATCAAAAATATCCTTCCATGACGTGGCCGACCCATCCCGGCGTGCGCGCATCGGCGACGCGATCGAATTCCGGCATGTAGGGCTTGAGATCGAGCACCGGCGTGCCGTCGAGCGCGTCGAGTCCGCGCACGATGAGGACGTTACCCCGGATTGCCCGCAGCTCGACCGACGACACGCCGATCGGATTGGGACGATACTTGGTGCGCTGCGCGAAGACTCCCACCTCCGGCATGTTCTCCATGCCGCGCGGCCGCCGCAGCATCTGTTTGGCCGGATCGAAACCGGTCGCCTGGTGCAGGTAGAACACGACCATGATGTGCGAAAACCCCTCCAATCCCCGCAAACCCGCCGCATATGGAGGCTCGAGATGAATCTCGGACTCGATCGTGGCCCAGTTGCCCTGCGACATCCGCGTAACCGGGCATTTGACGACGCCGACAGGCGTACAGGTTATCGTTTCCATGAGCTCGCCGCACCCGTCATTTCTTTCCCCGCGCCGCTGCGATCGCGTGCCACACCTTCGACGGCGTGAGCGGCATGTCGAGATGCCGAACCCCCAGCGGCCGCAGCGCGTCGATGACGGCGTTGGTCAGCGCGGCGAGCGACGCGGTGCAGCCGGACTCACCCATGCCCTTGACGCCGAGCGGGCTCACTTTGGAGGGCGTCGGATGCTCTTCCAGTGTGATCCCGCGCACCAGCCCCGCGCGCGGCATGTAGTAGTCGGCAAAGCTGCCGGTCATGAGCTGCCCCGTGTTGCGGTCGTAGACCACGTGCTCGCCGAACACCTGGCCCGCGCCTTGCACCACGCCGCCGTGCACCTGGCCCTCGACAATGGTGTGGTTGATCACTCTGCCGCAATCGTCGATGGCGACATACGAAACGATCTCGGTGACGCCGGTAGCGGGATCCACCTCGACCTCGGTGATGTGGCAGCCGTTGGGAAACGTCGAGCCGAAGCTCCCCTCCGCCGTTACCGAAAACGCCTTGGCTTTGGCGAGGTCGCCGAGCGCAACCGTGCGCTGCGATTCGCCGCTGCGGAACGCGCCATTGGCATACTCAACCTGCGACGGCTCGACGCCCAGTTCGAGCGCGGCCAGCGCCTTGCCCTCTTCGATCAGCTTTTTCGCCGCGAGGTGGCACGCGCTGCCCGCCCCTACCGTGGAGCGCGAGCCCCCCGTGTGGTTGCCGAAGAGCGGTCTGTCTTCATCGCCCTGCCGCAGGCGCACGCGCTCGAAAGCAATGCCGAGCGTCTCCGCCACGATCATCGCGAAGCTGGTCTCGTGTCCCTGGCCCTGCGAGTGAGAAACCGAGTAAACCGTAACCGCGCCGTCCGCGGCCACGTCCATCGCGATCGTGTCCTTGGGAAAAAGCCCCGCCCCGGTGTTTTCGATCACCGTGGAAATGCCGATGCCGCGCAGCTTGCCCGCCTTTTCCGATTGCCGGCGGCGCTCACCGAAACCGGCCCAGCCGGCGAGCTTCAAGGCCTTCTCCAGCACGCCGGGCAGATCCGCATTCTCGTAGGTCGAGCCGGTCGGCGTCTTGTACGGGAAAGCCTCCGGTGGAATGAAATTCCGCTTCCTGAGTTCCGCCGCGTCCACCCCGGTCTCGGCGGCGGCCTGGCTGACCAGCCGCTCGATGACGTAGGCGATGTCAGGCCGGCCCGCGCCGCGGTAAGCCGCGATCGGGTTGGTATTGGTCAGCGCCGTGCGCCAGCGCCCGTAAAGCGCCGGAATGCGGTAGACGCCGGTCATGCACGTGCTGGGGTTGCGCAGGTGGCTCACCGGGCCGGTCGGCGTGAGATACGCGCCCATTTCGGCGATCCAGTCGAGCCGCATGCCGAGAAACTTCCCGTCGCGGTCGAGCGCGAGTTCACCGGAAACGAAATTCGCGCGGCCGTGGGAATCGGTCGCGAAACCCTCCGACCGCGAGCTTACCCACTTGACCGGGCGCCCGATTGCCTTCGCCGCGAGCATCTGCGCGCAATACTCCGGATAGCCCAGGCTGCGCTGCCCGAAAGCGCCGCCCACATCGCGCGCCATGATGCGAAATTTTTCCTCCGGCACGCCGGTGTAGGCCGCGAGCTGTTTGCGCATCATGTTCACGCCCTGCACGTGAACGTGCACGGTGTACATTCCCTCGCGCGCGTCATACGCCACCAGGCAGGCGCGGGTCTCCATCGGGCTGGGCGCGACCCGCGTCACTTCGAGCTTGAGCCGCGTCACGTGCGCGGCGCGCGCGAAGGCCGCCTCGGTGGCCGCGCGATCGCCCGCCTCGAACTCGAAGGGGAGATTGCCCGGCACGTTGTCGTGCAGCTGCGGCGCGCCCGGCGCAAGAGCGTCTTCCGGGTCGATGACGACCGCCAGTTCCGCGTATTCGATTTCGATCAACTCGGCGGCGTCCTGCGCGATGAGGGCGGTTTCGGCGACCACCATCGCCACCGGCTCGCCGACGCAGCGCACGCGCCCGTGCGCCAGCACCGGCCGCTCCGGCACCCGCACCTGCATGCCGTCCTTGCCCTTGAATGTGAGCATGGTCATCGGCTTGATGTAGCCGGCGCCCACCGCGTCGGCGCCGGTGAAAACGCGCACGACGCCCGGATGCCTGAGCGCGGGCCCGATGTCGATGGAAACGATTTTCGCGTGTGCGCGGTCGGAACGCAGGAAATGCGCGTGAAGCTGCCCGGGCAGGTTCCAGTCCGAGGCATACTTGCCGGCGCCCATTACGAGACGCAAGTCTTCGCGCCGCGACACGCGCGCGCCGCCGACTTCAAGCAGATGATGGTCCATGGTCGTGTTGGTCTAAGGTCTAAGGTTGGCCCGCGCGCCGGTCCGATACGTCGTTGACGCCGGGCACGCGGTTGCTGTTCCAGCAGCAGGGCTCAGTGCGGCCTTGCTCTGCGATGGAAATCCTGATCCTCTTGTTCTTGGCGCCGACGGCAGTATACAGCCGTTTTGCGAATTCTACCGGAACTCTGCTGCAACGGCCGGCGCCGCGGAGCCTGGCAGTTCACCACTTACCGTTTACCGCTCACCGCCTCCGCTCATTCCGGCTGTATTCCGACCGCCTTCACGATGCGGCCATATTTCGCGCTAAGATACGCTGAAAATTATCATCGATGGCGCCGGCGCCGGCAACGATTAGTCCATATGTTGCACAGGCGTTCGGCGGCGCTGAAAATAGCTGCTCGCTAAAGCCCATTTATCGGACCTCCCAGTGAAAAAAGACACCCTCCTTACCCACGCCGGCCGCGATCCCGGGAAATATCAGGGCATGGTCAACACGCCCGTGTTCCGCACTTCGACGGTGATCTTTCCGACCCTCGAAGAATACGAAACGCGCAGCGGCGACGATTACAAGTCGGTGCGCTACGGGCGCTACGGCACGCCCACCACCTTTGCGCTCGAAGAAGCCGTCGCCAAATTGGAAGGCGGCCACGCGGCGGTAGCGGTGCCGTCGGGGCTGGCAGCCATCGCCGCGGCAATCAGCGCCTTCGTGAAAAGCGGGGATCACCTGCTGGTCGCCGATTCGGTGTATGCGCCGACGCGCAACTTCTGCGAACGGCGCATTCGGCCCAACGGCGTCGCGGTCGAGTACTACGATCCGCTGATCGGCGCCGGCATCCAGCAACTGATCAAGCCAAACACCAAGGCGATTTACTGCGAGGCGCCGGGCTCGCTTACGTTCGAGATGCAGGACATTCCCGCGATCGCGCAAGCCGCGCACGGGCAGGGGCTTCCTGTTCTCGCCGACAACACCTGGGGCACGCCCTATTTCTTTCATTCGTTCGCAAAGGGGGTGGACGTATCGATCCACTCCGCCACCAAGTACATCGTCGGCCACGCCGACGTGATGATGGGCATCATCGTCACCGGCGAGAAGCACTGGCTGCCTGTGCGCAGGACGGTGGCCGACTACGGCTACAGCGTGAGCCCCGAAGACTGCTACCTCGCGCTGCGCGGCCTTCGCACCATCGGCGTGCGCCTGAAGCAGCAGATGGAAAACGCGCTCAAGGTGGCGCAGTGGCTCAAGTCGCGGCCGGAAGTAAAACGCGTGCTCTATCCTGCGCTCGAAAGCGACCCGGGCCACCGCATCTGGAAACGCGATTTCGAGGGCGCGGCCGCCCTGTTCTCGTTCGTGCTCAACCCGGTCGGCGACCAGGCGGTTACTGCGTTCGTCAATGCGCTGCAACTCTTCGCGATCGGCTCGAGCTGGGGCGGCTACGAGAGCCTGGTCGTGGTCGCCGACATTGAAAAACATCGCACCGCGACGAAATGGAACCCCGGCGGCCCGACCATACGCCTGCACATCGGGCTCGAAGACCCCGACGATCTCATCGCCGATCTCGAGCAGGCATTTGGCAAGATGGGAGAGGCCTGACGAGTGACCGGTGATCGGGGCCAAGTCCGTTAGTCGGAAGACCGGGAGATCGGGAGGTCGGGAGATGGGTAAAGCTTTAAATGCCGCTTCTGCTCTCACGCGCTCCCGCGCTTCCGCCCTGACGCTCTCCCGCACTCACGCTCTCACGGAATCTTGACCGGCTTGCCCTTGGCGGCCGATGCGACGATCGCCTCCAGCACGGCGATCTCGTTCACGGCTTGCTCGGGCGGCACCATGAAAGGCTGTTTCGCAGCCGCCGCGTCGGCGAACGCCTCGAGCTCCGCCCGTTCCTTGTCCACCGCCGGAAGCGTAATCCGTTCGGGGGCGCCTTCGAGCCCGCGCGTAATCAACTCCGTATCGCCACGCATTTCGATCCACCCGCCGGTACCGAAGACGTGCACGCGCCAGATGTCACCGGTCACGAACACGGTGCCCAGGTAACCCGTGACGCCCTTCGCGAACCTCAGCAGCATCGAAGTCGTGTCGTCGATTTCCACTTCCGAGGGAAGCTTGCGGCGGTCGCTGAACGCATAGACCGTGCTGACCGGGCCGGCGATATGAATCATGGAGTCGAGCGTGTGGATGCCGCGCGCGGCCATGCCGCCCGCAGGGGATTCCGTTCGGCTCGCCCGCCAGTTGCCGGCCTTGAGCCGATAGCCCGAAGGCCCGGATTGCTGCGCCTCGACGTGCAGCACGTCTCCGATCTCGCCGGCGCGGATTCTGCGCATCATCTCCACGAACGCCGGAGCGTAGCGGCGATTGAACCCGAGCCCCAGCGTGATTCCCGCCGCGCGGCACGCCTCAACCGCTTTCTCGGCGGTCTTCCGCGTTAGCGTCATCGGCTTCTCGACAAAGACGTGTTTGCCGGCCTTCGCGGCCTGCGCGATCTGCTTGTGATGCAGCGAGTGCGGCGTGGCGAGCACGACGGCGTCTATCCCCGGGTCTTTCAGAACCCTCGCGTAGGAGGAGACGATCCGTATGCCGGTTTTCTGGGAAAATTCGCGGTGATTTTCGGGATTGCGGGAAATCCCTTTGACGAAGCGGATCTTCTCGCTGTTCTGCACTGACTCAACCAGCCGGTTACCCCAGCGTCCCAGTCCGTAAATAGCGGCCCTCAGCATGCCGGTTTCTCCTTCTCAAAGGGGAGCAAGGCTGCAACGATAGCACAGCCGCGGGCGGCGATGTCACGGTGCAGCCAGCACTGAGCATGGGGCCATCCATTACGTTACTATGAGGATCAGGACCGAGGCGGCTTGATATAATGCTTGGAGTGGTTCTCGCTTTCACCTAGGACCGTGATCTCAAGGCCCTTGGTCTTGTGATCAAGAGGAGAAAAGACGTGCCGACAAGCGTTTCCAGCTTCAGATATTTTCCGGGCTTATTGCTGCCGCTTTTGCTGGCGGCGGCATTTACTCAGGCAGCGGCCCAGTCCTACCCGACCAAGCCGGTGCGGCTCATCGTTCCGTTTCCTCCGG
>MERI01000191.1 GCA_001772005.1 Betaproteobacteria bacterium RIFCSPLOWO2_12_FULL_62_58
GACCTCACCATCCGCTACCAGGTTCAGGAAATGTTGCGCATCGAGCGGATTTTCGAGGAAGAAGGCATCCAGGACGAGCTCGATGCCTATAACCCGCTGATTCCGGACGGCAGCAACTGGAAGGCGACAATGATGATCGAGTATCCCGACGCCGAGCAGCGCAGGCAGATGCTCGCCAGGCTGATCGGCATCGAGGACAAGGTCTGGATCAAGGCCGAGGGCCATCCGCGCGTTTATGCCCTCGCCGACGAGGATCTGGAACGCGAGACTGCCGACAAGACTTCGTCGGTGCATTTCCTGCGTTTCGAGCTCGACCGCGCGATGGCACAGGCCGTGAAACGCGGCGCGCGCCTGTCCGCGGGGATCGATCACCCGCAATACAACGTGACGATCGACGAAATCAGCCCGGCGGTCAGGGAGTCGCTGGCCGGGGACCTGGCTTAGCGCAAACCGCCGCCGCGTACGGCACAATACGCGTACCACGCGAGGTTTCGGGGGGAGCAGACCACATGATGGAAACCCAACTGATCAACCGCTTCGAGCAGCGCATACGCGAACTTCGGTTGCCGCTCGGCCTCACGCTCTGGAACGACCAGACTGTGAAGCCCGTGGTGCCGCAGCAGGTGACCATCAAAGTGCGCTCGCCGAAGGTTCTCGCGTCACTCGCCCATCCCAGCATGGGCAGACTGGCGCGGCATTACGTCGAGCAGGAGCTCGACGTCGAAGGCGAGGCGCGCGAAATCGTGCGCATGGCGGAGGAGCTGAGCGAGCCGGCGACTGTGGGCGGCGGGGGTTCCCGCATCCGCAAGTGGATCGAGCATTCACGGGTGTTCGACCGCAAGGCGATCCGCTATCACTACGACGTCGGCGATGATTTCTACGGCCTGTGGCTCGACCGGCGCCGCGTTTACTCCTGTGCCTACTACCGCCGCGCCGACGACACGCTCGACATTGCCCAGGAGCAGAAGCTCGACCATGTTTGCCGCAAGCTGGAACTCAAGCCCGGCGAGCGCTTCCTGGACATCGGCTGCGGCTGGGGCGCGCTCGTGATCTGGGCGGCGCAGCGCTACCAGGTGCGCGCCACCGGCATCACGCTGAGCCGGTATCAACATGATTACGCGCAGAGCCGCATCCGGGAAGCCGGGGTGGAACGGTTGTGCGAGGTGCGGTTGCTCGATTACCGCGACGTGCCCGAAGACGAGCCGTTCGACAAGATCGCGAGCGTGGGCATGTTCGAGCATGTCGGCAAGAAAAATCTGCCGCTTTACTTCGCCAAGATCTACCGCCTGCTCAAACCCGGCGGCCTGGTCATGAACCATGGCATCACGCTCAATTCCCCCGAACAGGAGGAACTCGGCAGCGGCATCGGCGAATTCATCGACGATTACGTGTTTCCCGGCGGCGAGTTGGTGCATGTTTCGCAGGTGATTGCCGAAATGTCGGGACAGGGCCTGGAGTGCCGGGATGTGGAGTGCCTGCGCCCGCATTACGCCAGGACGCTGTGGCAATGGGTGGGGCGGCTCGAGGCGAACCGCAATGCGGCGCTCGCCACGGTGGGCGAGAAGATGTTCCGCATCTGGCGCATCTACATGGCCGGATCCGCGCACGCGTTCGAGCGCGGCTGGATGTCGGTATTCCAGGTGCTCGCCGGCCGGCCAACCGCCGACGGGGCGTTGGCGCTGCCGCTCACGCGCGACTACATGTATGGCAGTGAGCGGTGAACAGTGAACGGTGAGCCGTAATGATTCGTGGTACGTGGTTCGTGCCTCGTGACCAATCACTATTGATGCTTGCATAATCGGCTAACAACTGAATGTCGTCCTCGCGAATGCGGGGACCCATACTGCGCTTCCACGCGCGTTGATGCGCCGCATGGATTCCCGTTTCCACGGGAATGACATCGTTTTATTGCGACTGTTAACCAGTTATGCAAATAGCAATAATCACCAGTCAGCAGTCGGCAGTCACCAGTCCCCAATCACTAATCACTAATCACCAATCACGGATGACCAATTACCGTCTTTTTAATCTGCGGCTGATGTTCTTCATTTTGTTTCGGGCTCTGCGGCCGGCACTGGTGCTGATCGCCTTGAGCGTGCCGTTGACGGCGGCGGCGCAGTGGCGCCTGTTCGAATCCGATTTCGACGACGAGCAGAAGGGGTGGAAGGAGATCGAGGCGAAATTGCCGCCGTATCCCAAAGCGGAGAACCTGATTCCATTCGAAGCCGGCGCCGCAAGCCCGCACAAGTTCTTCATCGACGCTCCGTCGATCTCGGTCGGCGAAGACGGCGTGGTGCGTTACACGCTGTTCGTCAAGACCGCGGGCGGCGCGACGAATGTGAGCTTCGAGGGGATGCGGTGCGCGACGCGCGAGCAGAAGTACTACGCGATCGGGCACGCCAACGGCGCCTGGTCGAGAGCGCGCGACCCGCAATGGCGGCGCATCGAGTACAAGGAAATCAACCGCCACCACGGCACGCTCTACCTCGATTTCTTTTGCACGGGAAAATCCCCGGTGAAAAGCCCGCAGGATGCGATCAAGGCTCTGAAACAAGGCGCCCGTTTCAGCGCGGGGGGCTATTGATCCTTGCATAATCGACTAACATGGAAATGTCGTCCTCGTGCGAAGCTTGTCCCCGCGAATGCGGGGAGCGGGGACCGATACGGCGCATCGACGAAGCCCCGGACGCCCAATGGATTCCCCCCCCGATTAGAACCTTCGGGGGCAGGCTTTGCTCTCGGGAATGACACGGCCTTATTTTGCCGTTAGGCATTGATGCAGGGCTCGATAGTGTCCCGACGTGGTGGAAATCCCCCGCCAGAGGCGGTGCCTCTGTCTGCCCCCTTTGATAAAGGGGGCTGGTGGCGCGGGAGGTTATTTCTTGCAGGGCCCGAGGTGCCTGCCGGCGTAGTTCATGGTCATGTTCATCGTCTGATCGCCGTGTTTCATCGACATCTTGTTGGTGCCGGTGTATGAAGCGCCGCTGAAAGTCATGCTGCCCGTGCCGGTCATTGCGTTCTCGCCCTTGCACGCCATTTTCCACGTCGCGGTATTGCCCTGCAGCTTGTAATCCGTTGTTTCGCACCGGCTGCTGCTTTTCGGATCGTTGCCCGGCGCCATTTTCTGCGGGTTTTCGAAATCTTTCTGGCTGAGGCATTGCTGCATGGTTTGCGGCGGCGCGCCGGCGGGCATGCCGGGCATGTCCATCTTGACCGTGATTTCCCACATGCCTTCTCTCATGTTGGGTGCCGCGGCGTGCGCGGTGGCCGCTACGCCGGCAAAAAGGACGGTACACACCGGTTTGCACCATTGCAATATCGACATCGTGAGTCTCCTTGCTGGTTGATGAAGCCGAAATGCTATCTCGAAAACTTCTCAAAATTTCACAGCAGTACCAGATTATCCCTGTGAATCAGCTCCGGCTCGTCGACGTAGCCGAGCTTCGCTTCGATCTCATGCGACGGCGTGCGCAGGATGCGCCGGGTCTCCGTTGCGTTGTAGTTGATCAGTCCGCGCGCGATCTCCCGCTTCGACTCGTCGAGGCAGCTCACGACCTCCCCGCGCTCGAAGTCTCCGGTCGCCTCGTGGACCCCGATCGGCAGCAGGCTTTTGCCGTCGGCCCTGAGCGCCTTGACCGCGCCGGCGTCGAGCGTGACCGCCCCGCGCACCTGCAGGTGATCGGCGAGCCACTGCTTGCGCGCGGCGAGTGTCGCGCTTGGTGCGATGAGCTGGGTGCCGAGGCGCTCGCCCTGCGCCAGCCGCACCAGCACGTTGTCCTCGCGCCCGGAAGCAATCACGGTGTGAGCGCCGCTGCGCGCCGCCCGCCTGGCCGCGAGCACCTTGGTGAGCATGCCGCCCAGCGCAATAGGGCTGCCGGTGCCACCCGCCATCGCCTCGAGTTTGGGATCATCGGCTTGTGCCTCCGCGATCAGCGTCGCCGTCGGGTCTTTGCGCGGATCGCTGCTGTATAGGCCGGCCTGGTCGGTGAGGATGACGAGCACGTCGGCTTCGATGAGGTTGGTCACCATCGCGGCGAGCGTGTCGTTGTCGCCGAAACGGATTTCATCGATCGCCACCGTGTCGTTTTCATTGATGACGGGAATGACGCCGAGCCCGAGCAGCGTGCGCAGCGTCGAGCGCGCGTTGAGGTAGCGCTCGCGGTCGGCGAGGTCCTCGTGGGTGAGCAGGATTTGCGACGTAAGAAGATTATGCTTGCGGAAGCACGACTCGTAGACCTGGATCAATCCCATCTGCCCGACCGCCGCGGCGGCCTGCAACTGGTGCACGGCGTGCGGGCGCTTTTTCCAGCCGAGGCGCTGCATGCCTTCGGCGATCGCGCCGCTCGAAACCAGCACCACCTCACGCCCCATGTGCCTGAGCTGGACTACCTGCTCGGCCCAGCGCGCGAGCGCGGCATGATCGAGTCCCTGGCCGCGGTTGGTGACCAGGCCACTGCCGACTTTGACCACCAGCCGCTTGGCGTCTTTCAGAACCGAATCCATAGGATGCCGGATGCAACCGCCGATGAATTCTTCTCAATACCCCTTATTTTCAATACCCCTTCCTTTTAATACCCGCTTGACGGGTACTTGAGGGGTACTTGAGGGGTACGCCGATGTTCGCAGATAAGGTCTCATGTCATTCCCGCGCAGGCGGGAATCCATAGGACGCCCACTCGATGAGTCCGTTGCACCTGTCGGTGTTGACCACCACGTTTCACGATGTCTGATGTAATTCATAAAGCACGCCGTAACATTCACTCGTGAGAATGTGAACGTAGTAGGCCTTGTTCACCGCTGTATGGGTTCCCGCCGGAGCCTGCCCTCGAATGCTTTGATCGGGGGCGGGAACGACACCCACGGAGAAGTCTGAAGCTCCATTTCTATTTTCATCGGCGTTTATCTGCGTTTATCTGCGGTTTCCTTACTTGTTTTTCCTTTGCGTCTTCGCTTCTGTGCAGTTCGAGGTGTTCCATGATCGCATACGTTAGCGCTTTGCACCCCTCACCGGTGAGTGCGGAAATGATAAAGCTTTTTCCCTTCCAGCCCAAATCCTTGACGAATTTCTTCGCCGTTTTCTCCCGCAGGCCGGGGGCGAGCATGTCCGCTTTGTTGAGCACCAGCCAGCGCGGCTTGCGGTACAGCGTTTCGTCGTACTTGCGCAGTTCCTTGACGATCGCTTTCGCGTCCTTGACCGGATCGGCGCCGGCATCGAGGGGCGCGATGTCGACCAGGTGCAGCAGCAGCCGCGTGCGCGCCAGATGGCGCAGGAACTGATGACCGAGCCCGGCGCCTTCGGCGGCGCCTTCGATCAGCCCCGGGATATCGGCGACCACGAAGCTGCGGTTCTCGTCGACCCGCACCACGCCGAGGTTGGGATGGAGCGTGGTGAACGGATAATCGGCGACTTTGGGGCGCGCGGCGGAAACGGCGCGGATCAACGTCGACTTGCCGGCATTGGGCATGCCGAGGAGCCCCACGTCGGCCAGCACCTTGAGTTCGAGCTTCAGCTTGCGGCTCTCGCCGGGTTCGCCGCGCGTGAACTGGCGCGGTGCGCGGTTGACGCTCGACTTGAAGTGCAGGTTGCCCAGACCGCCTTTGCCGCCCTTGGCGAGCAGCGCGCGCTCGTCGTGATGGTCGAGATCCGCGATCACGTCGCCGGTTTCAAGATCGCTCACCACGGTGCCGACCGGCATGCGCAGCACGATGTCGGAAGCGCCCTTGCCGTAACAGTCGGCGCCTTGCCCCTTCTCGCCGCTCCTGGCGCGATGGATGCGCGCGTAGCGGTAGTCGATGAGCGTGTTGATGTTGCGGTCGGCGATCGCGTAGATGCTGCCGCCGCGGCCGCCGTCGCCGCCGTCGGGTCCGCCGCGCGGCACGAACTTCTCGCGCCGGAAGCTCGCCATGCCGTCGCCGCCGTTGCCGGCGTGAACTTCGATGGTCGCTTCGTCAATGAATTTCATGTGTCAGGAGAGGCGAGAGGCGAGAGGCGGGAGGCGAGAGGAGTAACTGCTGTTGAGCAGCGGCTCTGCGTTTTACGCCTATCTCCTCTCTCTTCTCTCCTCTCATCTTTTTTGGCGCAAATCCAACAACTGTCATTCCCGAGACATCGCGAATTCGTACGATGATTCGCGCGAGACGATGCGCCGTATGGGTTCCCGTTTCCACGGGAACGACAGACCAGGTGACCCAAGATGCACTGTCATTCCCGATTCCTCGGGAATGACATCCGCCGGAGAGTCCAGAACTCCAACGAAAGGGCCCTGTCGAACGACAGGGCCCTTTCGTTGGAACGCTTGAGCGTCAGGCGGGAACGACGTTGACCGTTTTGTGGTTGCGCGGGCCTTTTTGCGCAAACTCGATCTTGCCTGTTACTTTGGCGAACAGGGTGTGGTCCTTGCCGATGCCCACGTTGTCGCCCGGATGCACCTGGGTGCCGCGCTGGCGCAGGATGATGCTGCCGGCCGGCACCAGCTCGCCGCCGAAGCGCTTGACGCCGAGCCGCTTCGCTTGGGAATCGCGGCCGTTGCGTGAACTGCCGCCCGCTTTCTTATGTGCCATGAACGTTCTCCGTCTGTTCCACTCCACCTGATTCCCTCCCCCTACGATGGGGGAGGGTTAGGGTGGGGGTGAATTCCTCAACCAGCGATACCGAGAATTTCGATCTCGGTGTAATTCTGCCGGTGACCCTGGCTCTTGCGATAGTGCTTGCGGCGGCGCAGCTTGAAAATCTGTACTTTTTCTCCGCGGCCCTGCGCGAGCACCCTGGCCTTGACCGAGGCGCCCGAGACCAGCGGCGCGCCCATCCTGACGGCGTCGCCGTCAGCCACCATCAACACCTGATCCAGGTCGATTTCGGCCCCGATGTCTGCAGGTATCTGTTCTATTTTCAGTTTTTCGCCGGCGCTCACGCGATACTGCTTGCCGCCGGTTTTTACGACCGCATACATGGATGACCCCGCTTGTGCTTTTTGGGAAACCGCGTAGTTTACAAAAACTGCGCCCGATAGTCAAAGAAAAACCACGCCAACCGGTTGCGCGGAACAGTTTCACGTCAAGGAGTTAGGCGTGGTTTCCGGGTCGCGGCCCGGGCCGCCGCAGCAACACGCCTGCCGCAGCCGGGCGGATAATCATTTTCAGGATTTTTGGGACAGGTTTTAGTATCATCAGCGCCTTTTGCGCAAGTTGAGATTTTCCATCTGCGTTCATCGGCGTTTATCGGCGGCTAATCGCTTTTTCTTTTCTTGAGACCGGTTCCAGAGACGTGACCATCGACGCCATACGCAATTTCATCGCCGCCGATATGCGGGCCGTGGACGAGGTAATCCGCACCCGGCTGCATTCCGACGTGGTGCTGATCCGCCAGGTCGCCGAATACATCATCGGCGGCGGCGGCAAGCGGCTGCGCCCGGCGCTGCTGATACTCTCCGCCGGCGCCTTCGGCTACCGGGGCCGGCACCATCATGAACTCGCGGCGGTGGTCGAATTCATCCATACCGCCACACTCCTGCACGACGACGTGGTCGACGAGTCCGCCTTGCGGCGTGGGCGGCCGACCGCCAATTCCCTGTTCGGCAACGCCGCGAGCGTGCTGGTCGGCGATTTTGTTTATTCGCGCGCGTTTCAGATGATGGTGGGGGTCGACAGCATGCGGGTGCTGCAGGTGCTGGCGGACGCCACCAACGTTATCGCCGAAGGCGAAGTGCTGCAGCTCATGAACTGCCGCAACCCGGACATCGACGAGCGGGGCTACCTGCGGGTGATCCACTACAAGACGGCGAAGCTGTTCGAAGCCGCCACGCGGCTCGGCGCGATCCTCGGCGCTGCCGCGCGCGAGGCCGAAGATGCGGTCGCCGCCTACGGCATGCATCTCGGCACCGCATTCCAGTTGATCGACGACGTGCTCGACTACTCCGGCGATCATGCGGTGATCGGCAAGAACGTCGGCGACGATCTCGCCGAAGGCAAGCCGACCCTGCCGCTCATCTACGCGATCAGGCACGGCGCCCCGGAGCAAGCAGCGCTCATTCGCAAGGCGATCGAACACGGCGGGCTCGATGACCTCACGGCAGTGCTGGATGCAGTCAGGAAAACCGGCGCGCTCGACTACGTGCGCGCGCAGGCGCAGTCCGAATCACGCACGGCGTGTGATGCGCTCGCCGCTCTGCCTGATTCGAAGTATCGCGACCACCTGCTGCAGCTCGCGGACTTCGCCGTCACGCGGACGTACTAAGAGAACCATGTCGTTCCCGCGAATGAGCCTGCCCCCGAGTGCATTAATCGGGGGGGGGGGGAACCCATACGGCGCATCAACCCCCCGAACCGCTCGATGGATTCCCGATTCCCCGGGAATGACAACACCCCGTAGTCTGGATGGAACGTCGTGGAATCCGGGATCAGACCCCAGGCACGAGTTGACCGCCGTGGGCGCACCCGGTATGCTTTGATGCATGCGTACCACCATCAATCTGCCCGACGCGCTCATCGCGCGCGCCAAGAAGCTCGCCGCCGAGTCGCGCACGACGCTGACCGCAGTCATCGAGTCGAGCCTGCGGGAAACGCTCGCGCGGCGGCGCAGGGGGTCGCGCGCCCCGGCGGTCAAGCTGCCGGTTTTCGGGAAAAAGGGTCTGCAACCGGGCGTGGATCTCGACGACAGCGCGGCGCTCCTGGAGGTGATGGCGCCTTCGCGCGATGCTGCTCCTCGACGTTAACGTCCTGGTTTACGCCCATCGGGCTGACGCCGCCGGTCACGTGCAGTATCGCGAGTGGCTGGAGCGGGTTCTGGTGACTGAACCGGCGTTTGGCATGGCGGAACTCGTGCTCAGCGGGTTTGTGCGGGTTGTGACGCATCCCAAGGTGTTCCGCGAGCCCTCGCCGCTTGATACCGCGCTCGAATTTGCGGAGACGTTGCGGAATCATTCCCATTGCATCCTGGCCGCGCCAGGTGCGCAGCATTGGGAAATCTTTGCACGGCTCTGCAGAGCTGCGGGAACGAAGGGAAACCTGGTTCCAGACGCCTACCTTGCAGCGCTGGCGATCGAGAGCGGGGCCGAGTGGATCACGACCGACCGCGACTACGCACGCTTTCCTGGACTGCGCTTTCGTCATCCGTTTGACTCAGTGCGGTAAGCCCCCGGCTTTGCCCTGATCTTTACCCAGAATCGATTCTGCTGGACACGGATGTTTGTGTCGCATCAGTCATTACGCGCCACATGGTGACGATGTCATCCAAG
>MERI01000192.1:0-1927 GCA_001772005.1 Betaproteobacteria bacterium RIFCSPLOWO2_12_FULL_62_58
CGTCTATCGACCGACCAAACGCTGCATGCTAGTTGACTCAGATTTTTACGTGAGGCAACGAATTGAATTTCACTCAGATTCTTAGATGAGGCAACACGGCGCCCGTCCTCGAGTTTCGAAAGCAGAACAGGAGCGTAGATGATCTTGACCGGCATCTTCAGCGATACGCGCGCATAAAGCGCCGCGGCATCCTCCGGGTGGAGGCGGATGCAACCGTGTGTGCGCATACGGTAGACGCTGGCGGGCGCGATCGTTGCGTGAATGCCGTAACCTGGTAGGCTCAACCCGATCCAGTAACCTCCCAACGGATTGTCCGGTCCGGGCGCTACACGCGTTATGACCGGTTTGCCGGCCCGCCGCATTTCCTCCTGAATCGATGGCGGCACGCACCAGGTTTTGTTCTTCTCGAGCTGCGCCACGAAAAAGCTCCCTGTCGGCGTCTGCCAGTCATGCCGGCCGAGCGCCACCGGATAGGATGCCGCCAGCTTCGCGTCGCGAAACAGGAACAGCATGCGCTGGGGAATGTTGATGACGATGCCCTCGGGCAGCGCTTCGGGAATCAAATGGCGGTTGTCCACCTTGAGCCGATCTCCTGTCTTCAGGCGATAAGGCGGGCGCAGGCCGTTGTCCCGTGCCAGCACTTTTTCCAAAACCCCAAACCTTGAACTGATGGACGCCAGCGAATCGCCTTTCCGGGCGGTGTAGGTGAACTCGCCCCCGGTTACACCCGGCAGTGTTGGGAGCTCAGTACTGGCAACACCCTGATTGGCTGACAGCAGAACGAGGAGCAGTAGGCAAACATGTCGGAAAGGCATGTCAGCACTTTATCAAACTGGCGACCGAGTAAAGACTTAAGGAACGGTTTGACAAACCATCCTTACCATTTGGTGTCACGAATCCTTAGCCAGTACGCGAGATGGTTCACTGCAATGTCGCCAACGAAACTAATGGCGAGGATGACCGCGACCTCCTGCCAACTGAGGCGAACCCACGGCCATATCAGAGTCAGCGCGCCGATCATGAAGTCCAACTGGTCGGCCGGAACCCATGATTGCCCTGGCGCAATACCGCATTTGCGTTTGAAGAAACTCTTCAAGGCGTCGCCGCCCATCGCTCCGAAACCAAGGGCAAGCCCGATTAGGGGCCAATCGTTGTATGAGACGAGGTCGCCGCTCCAATGAATCCGAGACTGCGCACAGGTTGCGGCTAACGCCGCCAGGACGCCAAAAACAACACCGGCGACCGTCTTATGGCCGCCGAGCCATCGCTTGCTGATCGGACGATTCCAACCTTTCCAGTACTTCACGAATGGAGGCGCCATATTCGCAAGGTAAGCGGGAAACAGGAGATAGAGAAGTTGGGCTACTTCGAACATGTGGGCAAAGTAGCAGCGCTTTCGGCAGATCAACAGGTCACGGTTGGCGCCCGAGCAGGGCAAATCTGAGTAGAAGCCGTCTCAAGAATGGCGTTCTTCCCAGCGTAACGGACAAGGAATCCAAAGTGCTCACCGCAATCTCGATATCCCGGACAGCCGCACGGTTTCACCCAGAAATAATGTGACCGATCAAGCCGTTCCGCTTCCTGATACATGTGAACGCTGAGGGAATCTGTCAGGTTGTCCGCGATTGCAACAATAAGCAGCCCGCTGAGTATCGCGGCTTTCGTGGCCGCCGCGGCATCAAGACCAATAATCAAACCCATGCTGGTGACAATGGCAGCAGCGGCACCAAAGCTGAAATTTCGAATATGCATGTGTGGAGAGCTTTGTTGCTCGTGAAATAATCGGGTAGTGCCTATCGCTACTGTGTCATGAACAATCGGATTCCCTCCCCCTCCATCCCTCACTCCTGACCTCTCTCCCAAAGGGAGAGAGGAAGCTCGAGCCTCCCTTCTCGTTTCCCTCACTCCCGCCTCTCTCCCGAGGGGA
>MERI01000192.1:1946-39223 GCA_001772005.1 Betaproteobacteria bacterium RIFCSPLOWO2_12_FULL_62_58
AGGGATGGAAGGGTCGGGGATGAGGGATGGAAGGGTCGGGGATGAGGGATGGAAGGGTCGGGGATGAGGGATGGAAGGGTCGGGGATGAGGGACCGGGAGGGCCGGGGTGGGGATGGGTTTAGTGTGGCAGCCATTCTTAGCATTACCCCACCCCCATCCTAACCTTCCCCCTGAGGGGGAAGGAATGTTTTTATCCGTGAACTTCATGACACAGTAGTACTATCTAGTAGGGCCATTTCCATGGAATTGGTGGGCATGAATGTCCGCCCTATCGCGCTGCTCACCGCTTACCGCTCACTGATCATTGTTCACCGGTCACCGAAAGTTTCTCAGCCGCGGCGCACGAGATAGGCGACCGCGCTGTCGAGCGTCGCTAGTTCGCCGTAGTCGCTCTCGGGAATTTCGACCCCGAGTTTTTCGTGCAGGTGGATGATGACGTTGAGAAAATCGAAGGAATCGAGATCCACCTGATCGCGCAGCGGCTCATCGGGCGCGATGCTCGCCGGATCGACTTCCGGCGCGATGGCGCACAGCGTATCGAAGATTGCAGCGCGGACCTGTTCACGCGTCAACGCGGTCATCGCAACTTCTCCGGCTCCTGCAGCAAGCGCCCGAGCGCCGCAAGAAACAGCGCGCCACGGTGGCCGTCGCTCACGCGATGATCGGCTGCGAGCGTTGCGGTAATGACCTTGCGCACAACCACGGTTCCGTTCTCGGCCCGCGGCCGGCCGGTAATCTTCCCGAGTCCGACGATCGCGACCTGCGGCGGATAGATCACGCCGAATACCTGTTCCACGCCCTGCTCACCCAGGTTGGTCAGCGTGACCGTCGGATCGGCCATCTCCGAGCTGCGCAGCCGGCCGCCCCGCACGCGGGTGATGAGATCCCGCAGGTCGGCCATCAACTGGTCGAGGCTCTTCCGATCCGCATCATGAATCGCCGGCGCGACGAGCCCGCCGCCGCGCATGGCGATGGCCATGCCGAGATGCACCGCTTCCGAGGCGCGGAAAGCACCGTCCACCCAAAAACCGTTCATCTCGGGGGCCTCGCGGAGCGCGAGCGCGACCGCCTTCATCATCGGGATCACCGGCAGCAACCGTTCGGCGACGGAGCGCTTTGTGTTCTCCTCAGCAAGCCAGTTCGTAACTCGCGTCACATTGATGTCGGCCCCCAGATAGTAATGCGGGATCTCGCGCTTCGAACGCGACATCGCCGCGGCGATGGCCTTGCGCATCTGCCTTCGCCAATCACCGGTTACCGCCTCCTGCGGTGGCGCCGGCGCTTTTTCAGCCTGAGCCGCCTGAGCCGCGCGTTCGACATCCGCGCGAGAGATCACGCCGCCCGCCTCGCTCGGTTGGACCGCCGTGATATCGACCCCAAGTTCCTCGGCAAGCTTGCGTGCGGAAGGGGAAATTCTTTGGCGGCCTTCGGGAACCGCAGGCGATGGCACCTTGCTCACCGGCGCGGGCGCCGGCGGTGGCAGGATTTCTACTTGTGGTGCAACAGGCTCGCCGGCGGCACGCAGCAATGCAAGCAGCTCTCCCACGGGGACCTTCGTGCCGGGCTCGACAACGAGGCGCTCCACCGTGCCGCTTTCCCAGATCTCGACCTCGATTGCGCCCTTCTGCGTTTCGACCACCGCGACCGCCTGGCCGCGCTTCACCTCGTCGCCGGGCTTGATCATCCATTCGACGAGCGTGCCCGCCTCCATGTCCGCGCCGAGCGAGGGCATCCGGAATTCATGCATGGCGGCTCACCGTGCGCAACGCGGCATCGACGATCGTGCCGACTTGAGGAATCGCGGCATCTTCGAGGTGCTTCGGGTACGGAATCGGCACTTCTGCGCTGCAGACGCGCGCAATCGGCGCATCGAGCTCGAAGAACGCTTCCTCCATCGTGCGCGCCATGATCTCGGCCGCGAGGCTGCCGCTCTTCCAGCCCTCATCGACGATCACCATGCGGTGCGTCTTCGCGAGCGATCCGAGAACCGTCGGCATGTCCAGCGGCCGCAGGGTGCGCAGATCGATCACCTCGGCGCTCACGCCTTCGCCCGCGAGGCGATCCGCCGCCTGCAGCGTCTTGCCGAGCGAGCCGCCGTAAGTGACGAGCGTCAGGTCGCTGCCGGAACGCCGCATCGCCGCGTGGTCGATGTCCACCGCTCCGGCGTCCGCCACGAGCTCGCCTTCCAGGTTGTAGAGGAGCGCGTTCTCGAACATGATCACCGGGTCGGGATCCATGAGCGCGGTCCACAGCATGCCGCGCGCGTCTTCCAAGGTTGCCGGCGTCACGATGCGGATGCCGGGGATATGCGCGTACCAGCCCTCGAAGCTGTGCGAATGCTGCGCGGCCAGTTGGCGCCCCGCGCCGGTTGCCATGCGGATCACCAGCGGAATGCTGAATTGCCCGCCCGACATGTGCCGGATGGTGGCAGCGTTGTTCACGATCTGGTCGAGCGCGAGCAGGCTGAAGTTGCAGGTCATGACCTCGACGATCGGCAACATGCCGTTCAGCGCCGCGCCGATGCCCGCGCCGACGAACGCCGATTCCGACAGCGGGGTGTCGCGAATCCGCGCATCACCGAATTCCTCGAGCAGACCCTTGCTCACGGCGTAGCTGCCCCCGTAGCGGCCGACGTCCTCTCCCATCAGGAACACACGCTCATCGCGGCGCAGTGCTTCCCGCAGCGCTTCACGCAGCGCGTCGCGGTAGGTGATCCGCATTGTTGCTACCGTTGCCGCATTCATCCTGAAACCCCCTTAGCCACAGAGATCACAGAGATCAGTGGCACTACCTTTAGCTGAAATGTGCGCACGATCACGGCTCAGAAGGTGTGTCGTTCCCGTGAAAACGGGAACCCATACGGCGCATCATCTTGCGTGAACCATCCTATGGATTCCCGACTTCTCGGGAATGACAGCGCGTGTTGGGTCATCATTCCGCTCAATCTGCCTTAAAGTAGTGCGATTATTCTCTGTGATCTCTGTGGCTGACTTGCGTTTTTGGGTTCATGCGGTCCTCGTCGTGTAAACATCGCGGGCCAGGTCTTCGACCGGCTCCCAGGTCCCCGCCTCGGCGAAGGTGACCGCCGCGCCGATCTCGTCACCGATTCTGGTTTCGATCGCAGCGAGCCCTGCATCATTCAGCACCCCTTCGGATTTGAGCCGCTCAGTGAATGTGCGTATCGGGCAGCGCTTCTTCCACTCTTCCACTTCCGCCTTGGCGCGGTAGAGCTCCGGGTCGAACATGGAGTGGGCGCGGAAACGATAGGTTCGGAACTCAATGAACTGTGGCCCTCCGCCGGCCCGCACTTCAGCCACCGCCTGCGCGGTCGCATCCGTCACCGCCATCACGTCCATCCCGTCCACGGATCGCGCCGGGATTTTGTAGCTGCGTGCCTTCTCGCACAGATCGGTATCGGCCTCCGAGCGTTCGAGCGCAGTCCCCATCGCATAGAGGTTGTTCTCGCACAGGAACAGGGCGGGCACCTTCCACAGCGACGCGAGATTCAGCGATTCGTGAAACTCGCCCTCGGCCACGGCCCCTTCGCCGAAAAAACAGGCGGTCACGCGCGGGTGGCGCGTGAGCTTGTCGGCGAGCGCGAAGCCGACCGCGAGCGGCAGGCCGCCGCCGACGATCGCGCTACCCCCGTAGAACCGGGTGCGCGCATCGAATATGTGCATCGAGCCGCCGCGGCCGCGAGAGCACCCCTCGTACTTCCCGTACATCTCGGCCATCACCGCCCCGGCCGGAATGCCGCGCACGAGCGCATGGCCGTGCTCGCGGTAGGTGGCGAGTATCGCGTCCTCGGGCGTGAGCGCCTGCATCGCGCCGGCCGCCACCGCTTCCTCGCCGATGTAGAGATGGAGAAAACCGCGGATCTTGCCGGCGCTGTAGAGCTCGGCGCATTTCTCCTCGAAGCGCCGGATGCGCAGCATCTCTTTAAGAAGTTTCACGGCGAGCGCGCGATCGAGCATCATCCGCCTCCTTCGAGAGTCGAGGTGTCGCCCTCGGGCAGGCCCAGCTCGCGCGCCTTCAGGAGCCGCCGCATGATCTTGCCGCTCCGGGTCCGCGGCAGGCTCGCCAGAAAATCGATCTCCTTGGGCGCAACGGCGGCCCCCAGGCGTTTGCGCGCGAAGCCCAGCAGTTCACGCCGCAGCGGCTCGCTCGCTTCAAAGCCCTGCTTGAGCGACACGAATGCCTTCACCGTTTCGAACTGCATCGGATCGGGCTTGCCGATCACGCCGGCTTCGGCGACGGCGGGATGCTCCATCAATGCGCTCTCCACCTCGAACGGACCGATCAGGTGCCCGGATGATTTGATCACGTCATCGGCGCGTCCGACGAACCAGAAATAGCCGTCGCTGTCACGCTTTGCGAGATCTCCCGTGAGATACCACCCGTCGGCGAAGCACTTGCGATACCGCTCGTCGTCGTGCAGGTAGCCGCGAAACATCGAAGGCCACCCGGCGCGCAGCGCAAGCTCGCCTTCCATTCCGGGTTCGGTCCAGACGTCGACGCCGCCTGCTTTGGTCTTCTGCACGATCGCGGCCTCGACGCCCGGCAGCGGGCGTCCCATCGATCCGGGCTTGATGTCCATCGCCGGGTAGTTCGCGATCATGATGCCGCCGGTTTCCGTCTGCCACCAATTGTCGTGAATCGGCAATCCGAACGCTTCCACGCCCCATAGCACCGCTTGCGGGTTCAGCGGCTCGCCGACGCTCGCAATAAAGCGCAGGTCGGGAAATTCGTAGCGCCGCGCGGCCTCGGCTCCTCCCTTCATCATCATGCGCACTGCTGTCGGCGCGGTGTACCACACGCTCACCCGCTCCTCTCTTAGGACCGAATACCAGCGCTCGGCATCGAAGTCGCCTTCGTCAACGATGCTGGTCACGCCGTTGGTGAGCGGCGAAATGATTCCGTACGATGTTCCCGTGATCCATCCGGGATCGGCGGTGCACCAGAAAATGTCTTCGGGATGCAGATCCAACGCCAGTTGCCCGGTGACATGATGAGCGATCACCGCACCGTGCACGTGGATCGCCCCTTTCGGTTTGCCGGTGGTGCCGCTCGTGAAATGGAGCAACGCATAATCTTCGGCAGCGGTCGGCGCAATCTCGAACACCGGGCTCGCCGCGTCCAGCAGTTGCCGGAAATCCAGCGTTCCCGGGATCGCGGTCCGCGCCCCGCGATCGCCGATCAACAGCACGTGCTTGAGTTGCGGCAGGCGGTCCCTCAGTTGAGCGACTTTCTTCCCGTACAGACTTTCGGTGGTAATCAGGACCTCCCCTTCACCGATCGAGAGCCGCGTGTGAATCGGTTCGGGCCCGAATGCAGAAAACAGCGGGCAGGAAACGCTGTGGTTCTTGAGCGTGCCGAGCACGGTGACATAAAGCTCGGGAATGCGTCCGGCCAGCACGAAGACTCGCGCTCCAGCGCCGACGGCGAGACCTTGCAGCACGTTCGCAAAGCGGTTCGTGAGATCGCGCAGCTCGGAGTAAGTGAAATCGCGCCGCGTGCCGTCCTTTCCGATCCAGCGCAGCGCACGGTGCGTCGCGAGAGGGCTTTGGGCGTGCCGGTCGACGGCTTCGTGCGCGATGTTGATGCCGCGCCCTCCCGGCAGGCCCGACAGCGTCTGCGCGGCCTTGTCCCAACTGAACTCGGCACGCGCGCGTTCGTAATCGAGCAGGTTGGGTGACACCCGCTCCGCGAACGGGCGTTTGCCGATGGTCTCGGGTATCACGTATTTTTCTCCCGTCAGGCAGCCTGCGCAGTTGCTTTCTAATATAGTGTTTCACCGCCGCTGCCGACTTGACGTAGATCAACCCGCCCGTATGCGTACGCTTCGCCGGGAAGCTCCGGTTACCGGGTGAAAAACAGTGCGTCAACGCCCTGTGCCGTGGCGGGGGCCTTATAATTGCGCTCGAACCGGAAGGTGCCGCCGCAGCATGAGAAAGACCATAGAACTTCACACCGGCAAGCGCGAAGAGCTGATCGACATCACCGCGCAGGTCGCGGAGGTGGTGCGCGGGAGCGGCGTGCGCGATGGTCTGGTCAACGTGTATGCCCAGGGCGCGACAGCGGCCATCATGATCCAGGAGAACTGGGACGCGAGCGTTCCGACCGATGTGGTCAATTTCCTGAGGAAACTCATTCCGCCTGGAGTATGGCTGCACGATGCGCAGGATAACAATGGCGATGCCCATATCAAGGCTGGCCTCGTCGGCCCGTCGGAGACCATCCCGGTGATCGACGGCAGGCTTGGATTATCGAGATGGCAAGGCATCTTCTTTTGCGAGTTCGACGGGCCGCGCGAGAAGCGTAGCGTCGTGTGCACGCTGCTGGCCGATCGAACGTGAGACACGCTCCGGTATTGACTCAGGTCAAATGCGTGCCGTGACTTATCTTCTCGCGCCGGCGATCTTCATTTTCTTCGCGTTCTCCTTGCACTTGGGTGCGCGGAGTCGGGTCGGTGTCCGGCACATGCGTTACCTGCTCTAGCCAGACCGTCGCCTCGCTGTCACTGGGCGCGCGATAATCCCCGCGTGGCGACAGGGAGCCTCCGGTACCGACCTTCGGCGCATTGGGAATCGCACTCCTCTTGTATTGGCTCATTTGAAAGAACCGCAGCAGAAACACTTCGAGCCACCGTTTGATCTCGGCAATCCCGTATTCGCGCCGCTCCGCCAGGGGGATGTCCGGCCACTGACCGCGTGTGCGGTCGCGCCAGGCGCAGAATGCCATGAAGGCGATCTTGGGCGGGGCAAAGCCGAAGCGCAGGATGTGATACAGCGTGAAATCCTGCAGCTCGTAGGGTCCGATTACCTCCTCGGTGCTTTGCCGCGGCTGGTCGTCGCTCTTGCCCGGTAACAACTCGGGACTGATCGAGGTGTCGAGTACCTGTTCGAGCACGGCGCTCGCCGCCTCGCCCAGCTGGCGGGTGCTCGCAACGTGCCGGATGAGAAACTGGATCAGCGTCTTCGGCACGCTGGCGTTGACATGGTAATGCGCCATTTGATCGCCCACACCGTAGGTGCACCAGCCCAACGCAAGTTCGGACAGGTCGCTTGTGCCGACGACCGGCGCCTGTTGCAGATTGGCCAACCGGAACAAATGACTGGAGCGCTCGCCGGCCTGAACGTTCTCAAACGTGATGTCGTACACCGGTTCTCCTTCGGCGAACGGGTGGCCGATGTCCCGTAACATCTGCATGCAGCTTGGCCGGATATCGATTTCGCCCACCGTACAGCCGATGGCGGCCATGAGCTGCCGGGCCTGCAACAGGGTGCGCTTGCTGGTGGCGAAGCCCGGCAAGGTGTATGCGAGGATGTTGCCGCGCGGCAGATGCATCAGGTCCATTGCGCGCGCGCAAACGATTAGCGCCTGGGTGGAATCAAGTCCCCCGGAGACACCGATGACGACCTTCTGCGCCTTGATAAAGCTTAGACGTTTTACCAACCCCTGCACCTGAATCTCGTACACCTCCTGACAGCGCGCATCGCGGGTGACGGGATCGCTCGGCACGTAAGGAAAGCGCGCGATGTCACGTTCGAGCAGCAGTTCCTGGTCGTCCGGCAGACTCGCCGAAAAGGGAATCAGCCGGAAGCCTGAGATCGCAGCGTGGTGTCTGTCCACCGACTGGCGGAAGCTCGTTTGCCGCATCCGGTCCTGGGCAATGCGGTCGAGATCGATATCGGCGGTGGTCAGCCGGGACTCATAAGCGAAGCGGCGCGTCTCGGCCAAACGCAAACCGTTCTCGTAGATCATGCCGTGACCGTCCCAAGCCAGATCCGTGGTCGATTCGCCGAACCCGGCTGCGCAATACAGGTAAACGGCAAGGCAGCGTCCGGACTGGTTGGCGACGAGCTGCGTGCGATACTCGTGCTTGCCGATGGTGATGTTGGAGGCGGACAGGTTGACGAGCACGGTGGCGCCGGCCAATGCGGCGTAGGACGATGGTGGGATCGGCGTCCACAGGTCTTCGCAGATCTCGACGAACAGCGTGAGCAGCGGCTGCTCTGCCGGCCGGAACAGAAGGCGAGTACCAAATGGCACGGCGCCCTGCCCGCATAGATCGATCTCCCCGCGCATGGCGCTATCCCCGGGCGCGAAATGGCGCAGCTCGTAGAACTCCCGATACCCGGGTAGGTACGACTTGGGGGACACCCCGAGGATGCGGCCTTGATAAAGCACTGCGGCGCAGTTATAGAGCAGTCCTTCGACGCGCAGCGGCAAGCCGACGATCGCAATAACGGAAAGGTTGCGCGATTCCTCCAATACCTGGGCGAGCGCTCGTTCTCCGGCCTCGAGCAGCGCCTGCTGATGGAACAAATCCTCGCACGAGTAGGCCGTCAACCCCAGCTCCGGAAACGCGGCAAGGCAGGCCTTTCGGTGCGCCGCCTGGCGCAGGAGCTGGATGGTTTGGGCCGCGTTGAAAGCCGGATCCGCCACCCGCACTTCCGGTACGCATGCCGCCGCACGAACGAAGTTGTGGTGGTAAAGATTGAAAAACGTCACTCGCGTGCACCTTCCACAAAGACGATGTCCCGGATCGTCGGCCTCGATGCCGCTTTCGGCACATCGATATCGGGGTCGAGGTCCTTGTGATGGAAGGGCGTCGGATCCATCGAGTTAAACAGCTGCGCGAGCTCGCGAAGACGCAGTTCGATCCGATGCACGGGTGGAGCGCCGGTTTTCATGGCGGAGAGCGCCGCATTCAATCTCGACAGGTCGCGTATCGTTTCGCTTCCGCGGGGCCCGTTCGCCTGTCAGCTCATCCCTTGACGCACACTTTGGGACGCAGGAACGCGACGCGGCGGGCAAGTCCCGCCTGCTCGGTCGCTTCCGCTACCAGATCGACGTCCTTGTAGGCGCCGGGCGCCTCTTCCGCCGCGCCCCGCATCGAGCGCGTGCGGATCAGTATGCCTTGCCCGGCCAGCTCATCGATGAGTTGCCGCCCGCGCCACTGTTTAAGCGCCTGATGCCGACTCATCGCGCGCCCCGCGCCGTGGCTCGCCGAGCTGTATGCCCGCTCCTCGCTCTCGCGCGTGCCGCACAGGATGTAGGAACCGGTGCCCATGCTGCCGCCTATGATCACCGGTTGGCCGACATCACGGTAGCGCGGCGGCAACGTCGGGTGTCCGGGGCCGAACGCGCGGGTCGCGCCCTTGCGGTGCACGTAGAGCAGCCGCTCGCGACCGTCCACGACATGGCGTTCGGCCTTGCACGTGTTATGCGAAACGTCGAACAGTGTAGCGAGCTGGGCGTCGGGAAAGAAATGATGGAATACGCGGCGCGTCAGATGTGTGAGAATCTGGCGGTTGGCCAGCGCGCAGTTCATCGCGGCGTTCATGGCGCCGATATACTGCTGTCCTTCATCGGACAGGATCGGCGCGCATGCCAGTTCGCGATCCGGCAGCTCGATGCCGAGCCTTCCCGCCGCTTTCGCCAGGCTCACCAGATAGTCGGTGCCGACCTGGTGACCGAGACCGCGCGAGCCGCAATGAATGGAGACCACGGTCTGCCCCTCCCTGATGCCGAACGCCGCGGCCGCCACGCCATCGTGGATGCGGTCCACCACCTGCACTTCGAGATAGTGATTGCCCGATCCCAGGGTCCCCATCTCGCCGCGCTGGCGTTTCTTGGCGAGTGGCGACACGTCGGCCGGCACGGCATCTGCCATGCAGCCGCGTTCCTCTATGAATTCGAGGTCCTCGAGCGCCCCGTAGCCGTTCTGCACCGCCCACCGCGCACCGCCCTCGAGAACGCTATCGAGCTCCGACGGCGCGAGCTTGATGTCGCCTTCCTCGCCGACGCCCGCCGGGATGTCGCGAAACAGGCTGTCCGCGAGCGGGCGCGCCCGCGGCGCGACTTCCTGCCACGGCAATTCGCTGCGCAGGCAACGGATGCCGCACGAGATGTCGAAGCCGACCCCGCCCGCCGAAATGATGCCGCCGCGCTCGGGATCGAATGCGGCCACGCCGCCGATGGGGAAACCGTAGCCCCAGTGCGCATCGGGCATGGTCATCGCGCAACCCACGAGTCCGGGCAGCCGCGCGACGTTGGTGATCTGTTCGAGCACCTTGTTGTCCATCGCCGAAAGCAGCTCGCGGCTGCCGTACAACCTGACCTCGCCGCGCCGCTCGCCCGACTCCAGGAGCACGGACCAGCACCACGGGTTGAGCTGTTGCAGTCTCGCGAGATCCATAGGGTTTGGTTAAACGTCCACCACGCAACGCGCTTCCCATCCCGTCGCGGAAGACTTCACAGACAGCATCGTCAGTGTCGCACCTTTCACTTCCACGCCGCGCTCAAGATCGGCACGCCAGGTCTCGCCGGCCGCCGAGCCGCGCCACACCACCCCGTCGTGATCGAGGCGGAACTCCGCAAAAACCATTCCCTGCTCGCGTGCCGTCGCCAGCAGCAGATTGAGCCACCGCACCAGCGCAAGCTCGATGTCGGCTTCCTCAAATTCGAGCCCGGCCGTGCGCTCGCGCCGCACGGCGGGAAGGTCCGTCATGACCGCAAACATCGCCGCCGCCGCCTTCTCAAACGCTGCTTCCAGCGTGGCGCCGCGCCCGATGATGCCGATATCGGCGTCGTGCTCGAAATAGCCGTAATGCCCGTCGGGTCCTTCAGTCTCGTTGCGATTTGCCAAATGCGTCATGTCCTTTGCTGGTACCGCGCTGGAATGGTTTATTGCATGATTTTCAATGATATCGATGTCCGCAGCGGCATGGTTGATCTAGGTCAATCCGGGAGCGCCGCTTTTCGGTTGTACTAGGAGTTTGTCGGACTTAGGTCGGACAAACTCCTAATGCAAAACCGGCGCCAGGAAAATCGCAAAAGAGCATGACGGATATGCGAATTTACCCCTGCTCTTCTTCATATTCAGCCGCTTCGGGTGGGTTTTCTCCTGAATTGTCAGCCGGTTTTGCTGTTAGCAGCCTGTTGGACTGTTAAGTCTGACAGGCTGCTAGGCGGATACGAAACGGCCGAAGAGAGGTGGCTCCATGATCCTGATCAGAAACAAGCGCCTGCGGCGTGTTACCGGCCTCATCCTGGTGATCGGGGGCGGCCTGCTGATGTGGCTGGCAACCGAAGTGATGGCTGGCGTCATTCTGCTCATCGCCGGCGTGGCGCTGGAAATCGCGGGCATCACGCTTGAGCGGCGCAACGGCAAGTAGGCGACCCATGCCGTGGACCACCGATCGTTACCCGGTGTCGATGAAGCGCCTGCCGCCCACCGTGCGCGAGAAAGCGATCGAGATCGCCAACGCGCTGCTCGCCGAGGGCTACCCCGAGGGGCAGGCGATCCGGATCGCAATCGCGCGGGCGAAGCAGTGGGCGCAGCAACATCTCAGCCATTGACCAAGGAATGTGCGGATCGAGGCATTCGCGCAGCGTGGTCAACTCCGGCGTGCTTGCGACGCGCCAAGACGCAGGGGCAGGCGGCGCAGCCGCCGGCCGGTCGCGGCGAATACCGCATTGGCGAGCGCCGGTGCAACGACCGGCACGGCCGGCTCGCCGACTCCGCCGGGCTCGGCGCCGCTTTCGAGGATGTATGTCTCGACCGCGGGCATCTCGGCGAGCGTGAGGATCGGATAGTCCTCGAAACTTGCCTGCTGCACGCGTCCTGAGGCGACCCGGATCTGCTCCTTCAGCGCCGCGGAAAGGCCGAACGCAATGCTGCCTTCGAGCTGGGCGTGCACCGCGTCGGGCAGGACGACGGTGCCGCAATCGATCGCGCACACGACGCGCTCGACGCGTATCGCCTCCTGCACGATGCTTACTTCGACCACCTGCGCGACGACGCTGCCGAACGACTCATAGACGGCGAGGCCGCGCCCGCTGCCGGCCTTCAACGGCGCGCCCCAGCCGGCGCGCTCGCCGGCATAGCGCAGCACTGCGGCGTGGCGCGGAGCTTTTGCAAGCAGCGCAAGCCGGTACTCGAGCGGGTCGCGTCCCGCGCGGTTCGCCAGCTCGTCGATGAAGCACTCGATTGCAAACGCGTTGTTCGACGCGCCGACCGAGCGCCAGTATCCGGTCGGCAGCGGCGATTCGATCTCGACGTGCTCTTCGCGCAGCGCCGGAACCGCATAGGGCATCTCGATTCCTTCCAGTGCGAATTCAGAGCCCGCGATGCGCATCATCCACGCCGCGGGGCGGCCGTTCCCGTCGAGGCTCGCCCGCACGCGCATCGCGTGCGCCGGCCGGTATCTGTCATGCTGCAGATCATCGGCGCGCGTCCAGATCACCTGCACCGGCACGCCGAGCGCCTTCGAGAGTTCGACCGCCTCGGCGGCGAAATCCGTTTCCAGCCGCCGCCCGAATCCGCCGCCGAGAAACTGCGTGTGCACCCGCACCCTTGACTTTGGCAGCCCCGCGATGCGCGCGGCCACCTCCTGCGTATCGCTCTGGTGCTGCGTTCCGACCCAAAGGTCGCAGGCGTCGCGGCGCACGTGGGCGACGCAGTTCATCGGCTCGATGGTCACGTGAGCGAGATAAGGCGTGCGGTAGACCGACTCGACGACTCGTTGCGCGCGCTTGAGCGCGCGCGGCGCATCGCCGCGATCCTTGACCACTCTGCCTTTCCGGTCCAGAGCGGCAGTAAGCTCGCGCTCGGTCCGCCCGCTGCTCAGCCGGGCGTGCCCGCCCGCGTCCCATTCGACGCGCAATGCCTCGCGACCGCGCAGCGCCGACCAGAAGTCATCCGCCGCCACCGCGACTCCGCTTGCGATGGCGAGCACCTGTCGCACGCCAGGGACGGCGCGTGCTCCCTTGTCGTCGAAACGTTTTACGCTTCCGCCGAACACGGGAGGCCGCGCTACGACCGCGACCAACGCTCCCGGCACCGCGATGTCGATGCCGTAGCGCGTCTTCCCAAGGCACATTGCGGGAATATCCAGACGCGGCAGCGGCCGCCCGATGTAGCGGAACTCGTCCGGCTGCTTGAGCGGCGCCCTGCGCGGCACGGCGAGCCGCGCCGCCGCCTCGGCGAGTTCGCCGTATGCGAGGCGCCTGCCGCTCGGAGCATGCACCACGCAACCGCTCTCGGTGCGGCACGCGCCGGCGTCGACACCCCAGCGCCGCGCCGCAGCCTCGGTGAGGCGCAGGCGGGTTTTCGCCGCGGCCTTGCGCAACCGCGCCCATTCGCCGCGGATGCTGCTCGAGCCGCCGGTAAACTGCGCGCCGCCCCAGTAACCGTTTTCGTAGCGCTTGTCTGCCGGGGCGAACACGGTGCGCACCTGTTCGATCTCGACATCGAGCTCCTCTGCGGCGAGTGCGGCGAGCGCGGTGAGCGCGCCCTGCCCCATTTCCGAATGGTTGACCATTAACGTCACCGTGCCGGCGCTGTTTATCCAGACCCATTGGTTCGGCGCCGCGCCTGCGTCCGGCGGCAGGTCGCTCAGCAGTTCGGGCAGACGCAGCGGCTTAGGGGCGCCCGGTTTGCGCGCGGACGCGGCGTGCACCGCGCGCCGGATGCGGGCGTAGGTGCCGCAGCGGCACAGCACGCCGGACATCGCCGCGTCGATGTCGGCGTCGGTCGGCGACCGCCGCCGTTCGATCAGCGCGGCGGCGCTCAGCATCTGGGCGGGCTGGCAATAACCGCACTGCGGCACCTGCTCCGCAATCCACGCCTGCACCACAGGGTGATCCGCAGACAAGCCCTCGATCGTGACGACCTTGCGGTCCCCGACGCGCGCGAGCGGCACCATGCACGCGTGATTGGGCTCGCCGTCGATGAGCACGACGCATGCGCCGCACACGCCGACGCCGCAACCGTACTTGGTGCCCTTCAGCCCGAGCTCATCACGCAGCACCCAGAGCAGCGGCTTGTCCGGGGATGATTCGGCGCGATGCGTCTCGCCGTTGACGTTGATAGGGAACATGCGCTCAAGAGAGTTCGTCAGGATCGTTTCGCTGGGCGAGCCGCGGATATAGTTTGACCGCAACGGCGAAAAGAACGGCGAGGATCAGGCAAAGTATCCCGGTAAGCGCCCCGTCGGCAGAGACCATTTGCGGGACGTAGCCGATCCTGCGCCGGACCTCCGCCGGAAACCTGGCGATGTCGAACCCGCCCACCATGGCGGAACCCGAGGTCGGCTCGAGCAGCGTCGTCAGCATCTTGTCGTACACGTCTTGCCGGCGCCGTTTGCGCCCAGCAGTCCGAAGATCTCGCCGTGCGGCACTTGCAGCGAAACGTGATCCACGGCGCTGAAGGTCCCGAACCTGAGCGTCAGGCCGGATGCCTCGATCGCGAGTTGTCGCGAATTTGGATGTTGTACCGTAACACGCGTTCTCATCGGCGCAGCACGCACTTGTCGTAAAGATCCGGGAAAACGCCGCCGGGATCGTAGCGGGCTTTGAGCGCGCGATAGGCGTCGCCGCCGTAGATGTTCCAGAACGCCTCGCGCGGGTAATAGCTGTCGGAGTAGAGCGACTTGATGCCGCCGAGTTCGCTCACCTTGCTTTCGATCATGCGGTTGAAGTGGCCGGGGGCGTATCGTGCCGCGCGCCTGACGACGTCCCAGAAGCCAAAGTTCACGTAGAGCTGCCGGGGCCGCATCGGATAGAGCGGAAACTCGCCGGCTCTCGCCGTTCCCGCGATCGGGCAGATCCAGACCGGCGCGATGCCGATCTCGCGCTGGAAGAAATCAAGGAAGCGCGCCGCGTTCCCGACCGGAATGTCCACGTCCTGAATCAACGACTCGGCGTGGCCGCCGCGGATCCGGTCGAGCGCCCGGGTCAGGCCCCAGCGGCTGTTCCACCGCATGATCCGCTGATACGTCCGCGATCCCAGGCGTTCCCGGCCGTAGAGCCGCCGTATCCAGGGCAGTTGCGCGCCGAGGTTCTTCGAGCACCAGAACCAGTCCGTGTCCCAGCGCCAGATGAAGTCCCGGACGGCGAGGTAGTCGCGCTCCCTGTCCCGGATCGACCGGTAGTAGATGTGCTTGAACGTATAGTCGCTCGTATACGGCGCCGCCTGCACGAAGCGGCAAACGTTGAGGTAGAGTTCGCCAGGGCCGAATGCGACGCCATCGATGAAATCCGCATCGCCGGCGCACGACTCGGCCAGCGCGTCGAAAAAAGGCTCGACGTGCGCGAACCGCCGGTGAGTCAGCTCGACGAAAGGTTTCACCGGCACCGCACCTGCACGCAGTCTCAAGGCGTAGCCGAGGGTGCCGTACGAATTAGGAAAACCGTAGAAAAGATCGCGATGCTCGTTGTCCGGGCGGCAGATGAGCGCGCGCCCGTCGCCGGTCAGCACCTCCAGTTCGAGCAGCGATTCGTGCACGAGACCGTACTTGAACGACGAGGCCTCGATGCCGACGCCGGCGGCGGCTCCGCCGAGCGTGATCGTCTTCAGCTGCGGAACGACGGCCGGCATCACGCTCGCGCCGAGCGCGCGTGCGACCAGCTCCTCGTAGGTCGTCATCCCTTCCGCTTCGATCCAGCCGTTTTCGGCGTCGACCGCGAGCACATGATTGAACGCCCGGACGTCGAGCAGGCGCTTCCGCTTGCCGGCGCGGTCGCGGAACAGATTGGACGTGTCCTTCGCCAGGCCAATGGTCCCGCCAGCGTCGCGCACCGCCGTGACGAGCCGGTTCCGACGATCGACGTAACCGCCCATGCGGACTAGCTCCGTGATCCGCTTTCGCCGCGATAGAGGAACGCCCGGCTCATCGGATAGCTCTTTTCAGCAATGTTTCCCTTGCTGAAAACGATCTGAAACAGATGGGTCTGCTGGGCCGGCGAGCGAAACATTTCGGCACACCCGATCAAATACGCGCGCCAGATCCTGCGGAACCGCTCGTTGAACTTGTCGGGGTCGAGCGCGTGGATCCGATCCCAGTTACGGTCGAAGCGTTCGGCCCAGACATCCAGCGTCAAAGCGTAGTGGCGGCGCAGGTTTTCGATGTCGACGACCTCGAGCCCGCAATCCTCCATGGCCACGATCACGTCCGCAAGACTCGGAATCCAGCCCCCCGGAAACACGTGTTCGCGGATGAAGAATTCGGTGTCGCGCCGTCCGACATGGCCGATGAAGTGGAGCATGCCGAGCCCGCCGGGTTTGAGGAAGTCGGCATGCGCGTTCACGACCGCCTTGAGCTGGTCCCGGCCGGCGTGCTCCAGGACCCCGATCGAGATCACCTTGTCGAACGGGCCGCAGGTATCCCGAAAATCCGCCTCGACGACATTGAGCCGATGACCGAGACGCCTCCTGCGAATCTCTTCATCAACCCAGGCGATCTGCTCCGTGGTCGTGTTTACGCCGGTGGCGGAAATATCGTAGCGTTCCGCCGCGTGGAACATGAAGCCTCCGAACCCGCACCCGATGTCCACGACGGATTCGCCCGCGCCAAGGCGCACTTTGCGGCAGACGTACTCGATCTTGTTCGTCTGCGCCTCTTCCAGACTGCGCGTGCCCTCTTTCCAGTAGGCGCAGGTGTACATCATCAGGGGATCGTCGAGCCACAGGCGGTAGAACGCCGTGCCGAGCCCGTAGTGCGCGCGGGCATTCGCTTTCGCCTGCTCGCGGCCGGCGTTGGAGCGACGGAACTCATGCCAGCGGTTGCGCCCGGTAACGAGAGGGTTGGTGGCGTCGAAGCCATTGCACATGCCGGTCTGGAATGCTGCGCGCAGATCGCCTTCGACGTCGATGTCGCCGTCGAAGTAGCCTTCCAGTATCCCGACGTGGCCGAATGCCGCGATTCCCCACTCCACGGCGCGGTTTCGGAACAGGATCGAGAAGCGGGGCGGCTCCTCGCGGTTGCGGTAACGCGTCCCGTCGGCGAACGTCACCTCGAAGGCAACCGGCGCAACGGCACCCTTGGCTTCAAGCTCTTGGGCAATCATCGATTTCATGATGTAACTTGTATTGCAGTGATGCCTGCCACCGATACCATCATCCTAACTGATATAGATCAACAAAAGAACGCCTTCCACCTATCGAGCGTGATTTTTCGGGCTGCCATCATCGGGCCGCCTCCACACACGATTGGTCGATATTTGGCGCCGACTCCATTGACTTAGATCAATACGCAGGAATGTTTCCGTGAATTAGACTCGGCTTGTTGTGAGACAGGACTCTGGCCACAGGCGACCGACCCGGTTTGGGGATTAAGCAGGTTCTGATGAAAGGAGTGAGGCATGTATAAGAGAATCCTGGCGCCGGTCGACGGCAGCCACACCGCCACGCGCGGACTGAAGGAAGCGGTTCAGCTCGCAAAGGACCATAAGGCGAAGCTCAGACTCATGCATGTGGTGGACGAATCGGTCTTGACCCTGTATCCCGAGGCGATGGGCGGGACGGGTGAGTTGATCGACTCATTGATCGATGCCGGCAGGCAGACCTTGAAGAATGCGCGGACGCTCGCGGATCGGCACGGAGTAAAAGCGGAGACCGTAATGCATAAGAACCTCGCCGGTCGCGTCGCCGACTTGATTCTCAATGAAGCACAGAAGTGGCGCGCTGACGTCATCGTCATGGGCACCCATGGTCGCCGCGGTATCAGCCACGCCATCCTCGGGAGCGACGCGGAGACCGTAGTCAGGTCCTCTCCGGTACCGGTGCTCCTGGTGCGCGGCAAGACAGCGGTGAGAGCAACCAGACGCGTGACGAAGCGGAAGTAACGTCCCCTCCATCACATCGGCGACATTCCACTCTCGTCACCGGAGGAGCCTGAATGCTCGGCCGCCTGGGCGATCAGGCAATCGGTGGTCAGGACCAGGCCCGCGATCGAGGCGGCATTCTGCAACGCCGAACGGGTGACTTTGCAGGGATCGAGCACGCCCATTTCAACCATATCGCCGTATTGGTTGGTGAGCGCATTGAAGCCGAAGTTGCCTTCGCCTTCAAGGACGCGGTTGAGAACGACCGATGACTCTTCGCCGGCATTGGCCACGATCTGGCGAAACGGTTCTTCCGCCGCGCGCAACACGATCTTGATGCCGGCGTCCTGATCGGCATTATCCCCGCGCAGGCCGGCGAGTGGCGAGCGAGCGCGCAGAAGTGCGACGCCGCCGCCCGGCAGGATGCCTTCTTCAACGGCGGCATGGGTGGCGTGCATGGCGTCCTCGACCCGCGCCTTTTTCTCTTTCATTTCCGTTTCCGTCGCCGCGCCTACTTTTACCACGGCCACGCCTCCGGCAAGCTTGGCCACTCGCTCCTGAAGTTTCTCGCGGTTGTAATCGCTCGTCGCATCCTTGATCTGCTGGCGGATCTGGGCGATTCGCGCCGCGAGCGCGGCGGGGTCTCCGCCGCCGCCGATAATGGTGGTGTTGTCCTTGTCGATCTCGATGCGCTTGGCATGTCCCAGCTCGCCCAGTCCGGCGCGTTCCAGCGTCAAACCGGCCTCTTCGGCAATGACGCGCCCTCCGGTAAGGATCGCAATGTCCTCGAGTATTGCCTTGCGGCGGTCGCCAAACTCCGGGGATTTCACCGCGCAGGTCTTTACCACCCCACGGAGCGTATTGACGACCAGCGTGGCCAGCGCTTCGCCTTCCACTTCCTCGGCTATTACCAGCATCGGCTTTCCGGCTTTGGCCACCTGTTCGAGCACCGGAATCAGATCATTGATCGCCGCGATTTTTTTGTCGTGGATCAGCACGTACACGTCTTCGAGAATCACACGTTGCTTTTCCACATTGGTAATGAAATAGGGCGACAGGAAACCGCGGTTGAACTGCATGCCCTCGACGATTTCCAGTTCGCTCGCCAGACCGCTTGCTTCCTCCACGGTGATCACGCCTTCCTTGCCGATCTTCTCCATCGCGTTCGCGATGAGTTCTCCGACCGACCGGTCCGAATTGGCGGAGATCGTCGCAACCTGGGCGATCTCGATGGGGGTGCCGCAGGGCCGCGCCAGGCGCTGCAGTTCGGCGACGAGGGCGACGACCGCCTTGTCGATGCCGCGCTTGAGGTCCATGGGGTTCATCCCCGCGGCGACGTACTTCATTCCCTCGACCAATATGCTGTGCGCCAGAACCATTGCGGTCGTGGTGCCGTCACCGGCGACGTCGGCAGTCTTGCTCGCCACCTCCCTCACCATCTGGGCGCCCATGTTTTCGAAGCGATCCGCCAGTTCAATCTCCCTGGCGACCACAACACCGGAATTGATGATGATAGGTGCGCCAAACCCGCGCTCCAACATGACCGTGCGCGCTTTTGGCCCCAGGGTCACCCGGACCGCCTGCGCGAGCGTGTTGATACCGGCCAGGATCCTGGCGTGAGCTTCATCGTGAAACACAAGTTGCTTGGCAGTCATGCTGTGAGCTCCGAAAATATCTCCGGGAAACTAGTATCCTGAGTCGTTAATTGGTTGCAAAATTCTGGGCGTAGGTCGGGGTACGCGTAGCGTTCCCCGACATCCGCCAGGCGTCAGGTAGCCGCCGCTACGGCAACCTGACCTACGCCGGCTCAACGCAAGCGGCTCCACGAATTCTGCATCGAAATAATGACTCACCACACTAGGAAAAATAATCAGAACGCCGCCCCGCACGTTTGATCGGGGACAGACTCTTGATCCATCGGAAACAGTCGATCATCCGGCGCTTCCTATAGCGTAGCCGACGGCGGTGAGCGCGAATTGATCTAAGTCAATACAAGCGGCTGTCAATCCACGTCTAATGGGTCCAAACGGAGACTGACATGGAGGTCGACGGCCCATGCTGCGAAGCGAACGCCGTTATCCGGACTCGATGACGAACCTGCACCCGCGGGTGCGGACAAGGGCCATCCACATCGCCAACGCGCTGCTGGGAGAAGACCTCGAGGAAGCTCGGGCGATCCACATCGCGTAATGTCGCCATTACTGGAAACTTCGCCCTGCGACAGAGAAGCCGCCGCCGTCCTTGTGGCGCGCGGCCTCACCAAGATCTACCGTATGGGCGCGACCGAGGTGCACGCGCTGCGCGGCGTGGATCTCCGGGTCCGTGCGGGTGAGTTCGTCGTGCTGCTCGGACCGTCGGGCAGCGGCAAGTCCACGCTCCTGAACATTCTCGGCGGGCTCGATACGCCTACTTCGGGCGAGGTGCGGTTTCTCGATCACGACCTGAAGAACGCCGATGAGGCGGCGCTCACGCGCTATCGCCCGAGTACATTTACGCGACGCGCGGCGGCGGCATGCCCGACGACGAGTGGTTCGGCGTGTTCTGGGTCGACGCCAAGGCCCTCGCCGCGGCGTTCAACATGGATGGCGCGTTCAATTCGGTGCTGCTGCGCCTCGCGCACGGGGCGTCCGCGCAGACGGCGCTGGACGCGCTCGACCGGATGGTCGAGGACGGACTGCGGCCGGGCGAGCGCGTGGTGGTCTATCCCTCCGACGCGCTGCGCGACGGTTCTCGCATCCGCTCGCGGTAAGAAGAACAGGAATAGACAGGATTAACAGGATTTACAGGATTCAAACACCAATCACCGCTTGCCGCGAACGGCGTGATTCGTGAGTCGTGATTCGACTCCCCTCCTTGTCTAGGAGGGGTTCCGGCTCCCAACACTCGTGAATTCCCCGGGCCCGATCCCCAAGGTAAGTGTCCAGTGCCTGATTCGCCTTCAGAACCACGGTGCGCACGTCGAACATCGGAGTCAGTCGCGACCGTGCAAGTGGTGACAGCACTCCCACCGCGCGGAATGCTCCAAATCTAGCGGGGAGGATCGGCAGATAACAATACGCTCCGCGCATGCGGTTAACTCCATTTCATTTCGGGGAAGAGACGCCGCACCTGACGGTAACCAACGAGCTTACCGAATGCGCCATACCCCGATTTTTCGCGCCGGAGTCGACCCGCAATAATCGCGGGACTGATATGTAGTCTATCAGCAAGCGCATGAATCGTTTCAACCGAAGGACGAAGAAATGCTTCGCTCCTCTTCCAAACCGACCTGGGAATGAAAGCGTCCCTCGCGAGGCGGTTTGCCTCCGCTTCCTTTGCATCGTCGTCCCGCTCATCCTCCACACTCTCATCGGTAATCGCGACATCCTTATCGGACAGATGCTTCCATGCGTGAGCAAGCTCGTGAAGAAGCGTATACCAGAAATTATCGAGCCGATCGTGCCGAAGCGTAATTCCGATGACCGGCGCGCCGTCCTGATCGAGCATGGATGCCCCATCAAGCTTGGTTTGAGGTAATGCTGGCCAAATGATTAGTGCAACACCCTTTCCAGAGAGAAACTCCTGCGCGAGACGCGGTCCCTTTTCAGCCCAACTAAGCCGTGCCACATACAAAAGAAACTCCTCATTCAGCGTTCCCGGACGCCATTGACCGCGCTCGCAGCGTGATTCGTTTGCAAGTTCACGAACCTTAGCGACCCAAAGGCGGAGGTTGGTCTTGTTGGTTTGGGGCGTCGCACCGTAAGTAATTGTGCGCCGAAGATAAAGAGGCCCGTGCTGTGGCTTAAGATAACGGCGCACGATGGCGCTGGTCGTGAGGCGAGTTGCCTCGTCGTCCCGAAACCATCCGGATTTCACCAAATACGGTAACGGAATCTTCTCTTCAGATTCCTCATCGCGATATTGAGTCGAGTTTGGTTCGCGTATTAGTAACTCAGCAGGAATGCGAAGTGACTCGCTGAGCGCTCGCACCATTGTCAATGTGAGCGGCCGCTTGCGAGACAGGACTTCAGACACGCGATTCTTACCCCCTAAAATCGGCGCGAGGTCTTTTTGTTTCAATCCCTGTTCTTCCATTCGAAACAGGATCGCACCGATCGGATCGGGACGGTCAAATTTAAACCGCTCCTTTTCGTAGTCCTCGACCAGCTTCGCCAGAAGCTCCAGGCGATCGCCATCGGGCGTCCCCGGAACAGGATCCTCGGCCGCGAGGTTTTCGACCTCGGCCAGGTAGTTGCGGTACTGCTCCTCTGTCTTGACGATTCTCGGTTCCATAGTCCCGTTATCAATTCGCGCGTTTACTGTATTCAGCATGTGTCCCAATCCAGCGGACTGCAATGGTACCGGTGTTGTAGGCCACCACCGTCTCAAGTCTGTAATGATTACCCTTGACGTTGAACATGACCACGTTCCCAGCCAGGAAGCTCACCGACGCGTACCGGTCCTTGATATCCTGCGATGTCCGCCATCGAGCTGCCTCAGTATCGGCGATCCAGTTCTCGATCCAGGGACGGGCGTCGGCGTGCGCGCCGGCAAACTCATCAAGCTTGTCCCGCCCCACGATTCGCATTGGTGTTCTTCTTGCAGTTCATGGCGTGAGGATACCATAATGTTCCCGATATGGGAACTACCATCGGGTTCCCGGTATCGGGAAGCCGAAGGCCATATCAAAAGGAGCCTACGAAGAAAGGTGCGACCCGGAGTGATGAGACCTCAGGGGCAGACTCGGATTTCCGGGGCCCTTGAGAGCCGCCGAGCAGCGCAGGGCACCGCACGGGCTTGCGAGGTAGCGGCGGCGAACCGGGGCGCCCCCCCGGCCATGCGCGACGTAGTCGCGCGGGAATTGACGCCTCGGTAACGAGGTAACGCTTCCACCACCCCGGCGCGTACGCGCCACCCCTCCTCAACAAGGAGGGGAGAGTCGAATCACGACCCACGAATCACGACTCATGCCGTTCGTGGGTGCCCGTCGGGTGCCAGGCCGCGGTCAGCGGCCCATCGTTCGCACCAGCAGTGGTTTGAGTTCGCGCAGTCCGCGCGCGTTGAGCACATCCTTCGGCCCGAGCCAGCCGCGGCGCGCCTGGCCGATGCCGTAACGCAAATGGGCAAAATCGTGCGTGCCGTGCGCGTCGGAGTTGACCGCCACCAGCACGCCCTCGTCGCGCGCCATCTGGCAGTGCACGTCATTCAAATCGAGCCGGTCCGGCTGCGCGTTCAGCTCGAGGAAGCAGCCGCGGCGTTTCGCCGCGCGCATGATTTTCAGCATGTCCACATCGCACGCCTCACGCTCCCCGAGCAGCCGCCCGCTCGGGTGCGCGAGCACGGTGAAGTAGCGGCTCTCCATCGCGCGCAGGATACGCTCGGTCTGCTTGCCGCGCGGGAGGTTGAATGCGCTGTGCACCGCCCCGACCACGATGTCGAGCCGTTTCAGCACCGAGTCCGGCAGGTCGAGGCTGCCGTCCGGCAGAATATCGACCTCGATTCCCTTCAATATCGTGATGCCGGCGAGCTCGCCGTTCAAACGATCGATTTCGTCGATCTGCTTCAGCACCCGGCCCGGATCGAGCCCGCGCGCCACCGTAAGCCGGCGGGAGTGTTCGGTGATCGCGACATAAGTGAGGCCCACCGCCTTGGCGGCGAGCGCCATCTCCTTGACGCTGTTGTGACCGTCGCTCGCTGTGGTGTGCAGGTGCAGGTCGCCCTTGAGATCCTCGAGTGTAACCAGCCGCGGCAGTTCACCCCGGCGGGCGGCCTCGATCTCGCCGCGATCCTCGCGAAGTTCGGGCGGGATGAACGGCAATCCGACCGCCTCGAACACCGACTCCTCGGTTTCTCCCGCGATCCGGGTCTCGGCGCGGAACACGCCATACTCGTTGATCTTGAGCCCGCGCCCCTGTCCCAGCCGGCGAATCGCGATGTTGTGCGCTTTTGAACCGGTGAAATAATGAAGCGCCGCGCCGTAGCTCTCGCGCGGCACCAGGCGCACATCCACGTGCAGCCCCGAGCGCAGCACGACGCTCGCACGCGTCTCGCCGCTGGCAAGCACCTCTTTCACTTCGTCGTAGCCGCGCAGCCGCTCCATCACCGGGCTGCCCGCGCGCGCCGCGACCAGAATGTCGAGATCGCCCACCGTTTCGCGCATGCGCCGGAAACTGCCGGCGACCGTGACCACGGCAACGCCGCGAACCGACTTGAGATGGGCCACGAGCGCTTCCGCGTACTGAGCCGCCACGGCGAGCTTGACGCGCTGCCCGCCGCGATCATGCTGCTCGAGCGCCTGCAGGATTTGACTTTCGGTCTTCTCCCCGAAACCGGGCACCTCCCGGATCTTGCCGGATCGCGCCGCCCGGCGCAGTTGCTCGAGGGAGTCCACTTCAAGCACGTCGTGCAGGAGCCTCACGCGCTTCGGCCCCAGGCCGGGGATCTTGAGCAGCTCGGTGATCGCCGCGGGCATCTCGCGGTGCATCCGTTCCAGCAGGCCGCAGGTGCCGCTGGCGCAGATCTCACGGATCTTGCCCTCCAGATCCGCCCCCACGCCCGGCAGCTTGGGCAGCGCCGGGCCCTGATCGACGAGCGTCTTCAAATCCCGCGAGAATTCACCCACCGTGCGCGCCGCATTGCGATAGGCACGGATGCGAAACGGGTTATCGCCGCGAATCTCGAGCAGATCGGCGATCTCCTCGAACACCGCGGCGATGTCTGCGTTATGTATCGGCACCTTTTCCGGACTTGCCAGGTTATCGCAAGACCTCGCGGACCCGGATGCGCTAAGCCGCGCAGCGGTTATGCACCGTCCGGCTACAGCCTTGGCGTCGCCTCGTGGGCATAGACGGTTTCGCGCTGCCGCTGGCACACCACACAGCGTGCGGCGGCGGGAAATGCGGCGAGCCGCTCATAGTCGATGTCACCATCCTGAACTGGGGGGTTATTCGCGCCCATAGAGGCTCCGCCATTCGAGCGGCCAGTCGCGCATCAACCGCTTGATGATGTTGACATCCATGCCGGCGGAGCGGTAGGTCCATACCGCTTCGTCCTTGTCGAGCTTGTTGAGCCGGTGAAACTTGACGTTGACGTCCTGGTGCGCCAGTTCGGCGTGATGGTAGCGTGCCGTCTCCTGCGCGGCGTCGGCATCACCGGGGAACGACAGCCATTCCTGCGTGAAGACGAACTGCATGCGCTCCAGGTCGTGACACATGGCATCATCGACCGCAACCGGCTTGTCGAGTTCCGGGGGCTTCGCGTCGTAGTCAAGAACCCAGCCGCCGTAAAGGTCGCCGCCTCGGGTGGCGTAGAACGCTTTTTCGTTTGGCGAGAAATAGTTTTCGAGGAGGAAAAAGGCGGTCTGATACTCATTGTTCACGGACCCCACCCACCAGCCGCAGACGTCGTCCTTGCGCGCCGTGTAGACGACCGCGCACAGCAGTCCCACCCCGCGCGGGGCGTAGGCGAGGAAGCACTGCGGATCGCCACTCACGTGGGACGATCTGGGCCCGCCGCGCGTGGCCACTGAGATGGCAGACATATCGCACCTCCTTGTTTCTATAGTAGCGGCGGGAGGCGGTGGCGCGTTGATATAGATCAAAAGGTTGCGCGCCTTCCGGTCTATTATCGCGTTTACGGGTCTCGCTTTAGCATGCGAGGCCGGGTGCGCGGGGAGGCGCGTTGGTGCCCGCCCAGCGAATGTCCGATGATGACAGCAGACCATGCCCATGCGACGGCGGCCAACCGCGGCCAATTGCCGCTGTTGGCCGCGCTGTCCCGCCCCGAGTGCTACCCCCACCCGGTGGCGGGTGTGCGCGTGCTCGAGACCCACATCTCGTGGGTGCTGCTCACGGGAACGTGGGCCTACAAGATCAAGAAGCCGCTCAATCTCGGCTTCCTCGATTTCTCGACGCCTGAGCTGAGGCGCCGCTTCTGCGAAGAAGAACTGCGGCTCAACCGCCGGCTCGCACCGCAGCTTTACGACGCAGTGGTGGAAATCCGGGGCACACCGGAGAGCCCGCGCATAGAAGGCACCGGGCCCGTGTTCGAGTACGCGGTGAAGATGCGCGAGTTCCCGCAGGATGCGCTCGCGAGCCGTCTGCTCGCTGCAGATCGGCTCAGCCCGCGGCAGATCGAGCAGCTCGCCGCGACCATCGCTGCATTCCATGGGAGCGCCGCGGTAGCCGAAGCGGGCGGTGCGTTCGGCTCGCCGCGCACCGTGCTCGCGCCGGCGCTCCAGAATTTCGAGCAACTGCTGCCGCTGCTCGCCACGCCCGGGGATCGGACGGTGCTGGCGGCGTTGCGCGAGTGGACGGAACGGGAGCACCGCGCGCGGGGCGCGCTCTTCGAGGAACGCCGCGAGGCAGGCGCGGTGCGGGAATGCCACGGCGATCTGCACCTCGGCAACATCGTGCTGATCGACGGCAAGCTCACTCCTTTCGATTGCATCGAGTTCAATCCCGACCTGCGCTGGATCGATGTCATGAACGAAGCGGCTTTCCTGGTGATGGACCTCACCGACCGCCGCCGACCCGATCTCGCTTTCCGGTTCCTCAATGCCTACCTCGAACTCACGGCCGACTACGGCGGCCTCGGCATCCTGCGTTTCTACCTCGTCTACCGCGCGATAGTGCGCGCGAAAGTCCACTGCATCCGCGCCTCGCAACCCGGCGTGCTGTCCGCAGAACGCACGCGGCTCCTCGCCGCCGGTCGCGACTACCTCGGCCTCGCGCAGCATTTCACTCGCGGCGCCCGCGCCGCGATCGTCATTACTCACGGCCTTTCCGGATCGGGCAAAACCGTGATTTCGCAATCCGTCGCACCGGATCTCGGCGCAATACGCATCCGCTCCGATGTCGAACGCAAACGGCTGTGCGGCATCGACCTCCTGGCGCGCAGCGGCTCGAACGTGGAAACGGGCATTTACACCCAGGAACTCACGCGCGCCACCTATGAGCGGCTGGTGCAGCTCGCGCGCATGGTGACAGGCGCCGGCTATCCCGCGATCGTCGACGGCGCGTTTCTCAGGCGCTGGCAGCGCGACCTGTTTCGCGGCCTCGCCGGCGAGCTCGGCGTGCCGTTTGCCATCCTCGACGTATGCGCACCGGAGCCCGTGCTGCGTACGCGCCTCACGCAGCGCGCGAGCAGCGCAGGCGATGCTTCGGAAGCCGATCAAGCGGTACTGACACATCAGATCTCCACCCATGAACCGATCGCCGATGACGAAGCGCGGGAGGCGGTGCGGGTCGATTCCGGACTATCCGGAAGTGACGCGGCTGCGGAGCGGGCATGTCATGCCTTGGCGCGATGGCTGGGCTATCAGGCCGGCGGCCGATGAGCTACTCGAGACGAACCGATATTCTTCCCGGAGCGTTGCGATTTCCTGCTGGTGCCGTTCAATCTGAAGTGACAAGGAGGTTGGTCCATGGCGACCCACAGCTACACCGCAATTCTGGAGAAGGAAGGCGACATGTATGTGGCGCTCTGCCCCGAGCTCGACGTCGCAAGCCAGGGGGCGACTGTAGAGGCGGCTACCGCGAACCTGAAAGAAGCGGTCGAGCTGTTCCTCGAGTGCGCCGACCCGGAAGAAATCAAGCGGCGTCTGCACACCGAGGTTTTCGTGACGCGCTTCGAATTCGAAGCATAAGTTCGATTCCGATACCGCTTAAGCGCTATCAGGAACGCGTCATCGGGGAAGTGAAAACCTTCCTCGAGATGCTCGCCGCGTTACAGGCCGCGGGTACTCACCAGTCACGCCACTTACCTGTTCGCATTGCGTATGCGGCGCATGCGGTCTAGGATATACGTATAACAACTTCTTGTTCGTCCGGTCGCAGCCTTTGCGACAAATAGAATGTCGTCACAGTTTTCGGTAGGAGGACTGGATGTCCGCGCGTCACATCCCATGCGGGGTTGCGGTCAATGAGAGCGAACGTCAAGCGATTGAGCGGCTGAAGAATAAGCTGCCGGACGGTTGGATTCTGCTGTCCAACTTGAATCACTCGACCTCGGCCGCCTATCCCTCGGACGAGATTGACCTCATCATCATTGGCCCACCCGGCGTTACTGTAGTCGAGGTCAAGCATTGGGACCTCGACTACGTAAAGAAGAATGCGCTTCGCGCGGATGGAGAAGCAGAGCGGGCCAATGACAAGGCCAAGCGAATAGCTGGGAAAATTCGACCTGCGTTCGACCCCGGCTTTGTTGCGGCCACGATGTTGTTGACACGAGGCGGGACCGGAATCGCGGGCGGCCAGCGATTCAAAGCACGCGGGGTACCGCTCTTCGGTCTTTCCGAGTGGAAGGAGTTGGTGAATGCCGATGGCGGCAATCGGTTATCCCAGATTCAGGTCGAAAAAGCGGCAAAGCTGATTGAACCGCGCACGAGTATCGCAGTCTCGGGGGACCTTCGGCGTTTTGGCGAGCTGATCAACCTGGAGCGAGTGGAGTCTGCGAATGCTCCGTTCCAGCGAGTGTATAGGGGTGAGCACCCAAGCCGCCGAGACAAAGTGATCCTGCACCTGTTTGATTTATCCGCTACCGATGAAAAGCAGGCAGAGAATCGGGCGCGTCGTGAGTTCGAGGTCATTCAGCGTTGGCAGAAGTCGGACTATGTACCCAGCCTGCTCGACTCTTTCCAAGAAGCTGAGCACTACCCCGGAGAACTTTTCTATTTCTCGCTGGTGGATTCCGCGGCTCCTAAGCTTAGCGAGCGTGCAGCGGATATGAATTGGAGTGTGGATGACAGGCTGCGCTATGCGCGAGAGGCGCTGTCGGCTTTGCAGGAATTCCACCAGCCGACCGAGCCGGAATATCAACCGATCATCCATCGCAATATCACGCCTGACACGCTTCGTGTCCGGCACAACGGTCGGCCGCTGTTCACTGGCTTCGGGCTCTCACGCCTCACCGATGCGCACACGATCTCTTCTGTTGCGACAGTGACCTCGAACAATGAGTGGACAGCCCCGGAAGTCCGCACCGGCGGCTTGGCTGCCGCGGATGGACGGTCAGACGTCTTTTCCCTATGCAAGTCGCTGATGCTCTTGTTCGGGGAGCAAAATCAAGCGGCTAGCGACGCACGGGAATGGCTCGCTCTGGGTTGTGTGGAAGCGCCTGATGAGCGGGAACGGCTGACGGACATCGCCTCCGCGCTGGAGCAAAACACGTCTCCTTTGCAGGCCGATGCCCCTCCTCCACCGCTCCCGGCACCTGAATATTGGGACGAGGACACCATCGTCCCCTTCAAGGAGTCGCGCTACAGAATCGTCAATCGGCTCGGTCGCGGCGGTATCGGGCAGACCTTCAAGGTCGTGGAGCTGGCTGCCAACAACGAGGAGCGCTTCGGCACCTACGTCGCCAAGGTCATCCAACATGGGCAGGATGCAGAGCCAGCTCTACGCGCTTATCGTAAAGCCCGACAGCACACCACCCATCCCAACCTGTCGGCCCTGCACGAGATCGCATCGGAGTGGCAGCGCAATCGCTTCGTTGCGCTGATGAAGTGGGTGGAAGGCACTCCTCTAGCGGACTTGGGCGGCGTGCTGGAACTGTATGGCGAGGAACTGAGAGAGCCTTCTGTAGAGGCGATGATTCTGCGGTGGCTGGACGCGCTATGCGATGCGCTCTGGCAGTTTCATCAAGTGGGCTTGGTACATGGCGACGTTGGCCCGCGCAACATCATCGTGCAGGGCGGAAACGTCGTGTTGACCGACTACGACACCGTCACCGATGTGGGTCAGCCGCCACGCAGCCACAACGCGTTGTATGCCAGCGAGGGTATCCAGAACCGCGCGGCGGTTACGGCGAGCGATGATCTGTTCGCCCTTGCGGCAGCGTTCTTCCATGTCCTGTTCGAACGCGACCCGTTCGCCTTCGGCGCCGAGCGCTACAAGAACCGTGGTATGAACTGGGAGGGTGTAGACGAAAAGCGATGGCCCGCACTTCGGCGCTTCCTGGATCGCGCCACACAGGCCGATACCGCACAACGATTCCGGGATGCCCGCGAAGCCCGGGATTACCTGAAAACGGCCGCAACCGAAGACCTTCCTGCAGTTTCGCCACCGCCATTTGCCGCCGTCACGCTTAGCCCCCAAGTCGTCCCGCGTCTTGCCGAACTGCTCAGTGCCTATCCCGGATCGCGGCATGGCAATGCCGAGACGCGCGGGCTGGATTCCCGTTTCGCCGAAGAAACCTACGTGGACACCGGGCTGGACCAGACCCTGCAACGCGAGGTCCGGGAAGGCGAAGTGGACCTGATCGTCCTCTTCGGTAACGCCGGCGATGGGAAAACCGCCTTCCTGCAGAACCTCACACAAGCCGTGACCGAGGATCGGCCGACCTCTCAGCAGCGACTCTGGGAACGCAGACTTCCGGGCGGCCGGATGCTCAAGCTCAATCTTGACGGCTCCGCCGCGTGTAAGGGCAGCAGCGCGAACGACCTGCTCGACGCTTTCCTCAAGCCCTTCCAGTCTGGAGATGAACGCACGATGCGATCCTTTACGCACGCGCTCGCCATCAACAGCGGCAAAATGCTGGAATGGCTGGAGCAGCGGGGAAGCGAAACGCCGTTCACCGAGAGTCTGCGCGCCGCGTTATTCGGTGATGGCGCTGAGAGTGCGCCGCCGTTGAACCCGCGCTTCCGATTGGTTGACCTCAATCACCGGTCGCTGGTCGGCGGTTACGACACCCACGGTGGCCAGGTCGGGATGCAGTTTCTGAACGCGCTGTTAGATCGCTTCCTGGGCAGCCAGCTTCAAGCTGATCCGTGGGCGCCGTGCGCGCGTTGCTCCGCGCAGCAGCGGTGCAGCGCCTGGGCATCCGTGCGCACACTGCGCGATGGCGAACTCGGTCCGCGTGTGCGCAGAAAGCTTGCCGACGCCTTGCAGGCCAGCCATCTCCGGGGCGAAATCCACATTACCGCTCGCGAGTTGCGCGCTGCGCTGGTGTTTATCCTGTTCGGCATTCACGACTGCCAGGAATTGCACGACAACCCCGAACTCAAGCCCGCGCCATATTGGGATCGCGCTTTTTCTGCGGCAGGCGAGGCGGGTGAAGGCCGACAGGGTGAGTTGTTGGCGGAACTCGCGCACTTCGACCCGGCTCTCGAAGCTGACTCGATTCTGGATCGCCACCTGCTTCCCCGGGCGGCACCGGATGAGAGGGGATCCTTGTGGGGCCTTGCCTCCGCTCGCCGCCGGGCCTTCTTCGAATGGGACGAGGATCGACTGAGCGCACTCCATCTGCCGCCGGATGCGCTGTCCATGCACGGCGCCAAGCATCTGGATCGCTTCCGCAGTGTGCCGATCATGAGTGCGGACGATCGCAGCGCGTTGTGTCGCGACCTCTGTCTGGGCATTGCCCATCTCGAAGACCTGCCCGAAGTAGCGTTCCGCTCGCAAGGCCTGCCGCTGCGCGTCACGCCGCGCACCCCCACGGAGAGCGAATTCTGGGTACTCAAGCCCTGGGATCGCTTCGCGCTTATTGCGCCGTTACCGAAGACGGTGCAAGGGCTGGAGGTGCTGCACACCCACGTGCTGCTGAACTACCGGAGTCCGAGGGGCCTGGAAGAACGCTTGCCGATTGGCCTCGAACTCTTTCACCTCTTGCTGGCGCTCAAGGATGGCGCCCAGTTGACGGGCGCTGCGCAGGAGGGCGTGTTTGCGCACCTCGATCTGTTCGTTCAGCGCATCGCCCAGGAAGACGTGCGCGAGCTGCACGCTTGGCACCCCGAGCGGGAGGAGGCCGTCACGCGCCTGCGCATCGAATTGCGAGACGGACTCCAAACGCTGATCCGTGAGGATGCGACCGTATGAGTAAGACGGCCAAGACCATCGCCGATGAGGTACTTACGCCCGCGCGTGTACGTGAGCTATGGACGGCAAATTATTTGCCCGCACTGCCGTTCACACCTCAGAACTTCGACATCGGCACGTTGCTGCCGGCCATGCTCTACATGGCGCGGTGGGGGCAGCGCCGCGGCAAGGGCGCGTTCAAAGAAGCGTTTGGTTCGAAGATCAATGGCAAAGCAGAACCACCGACCATCAAGAACGTGGCATCGGGACTGCTCGCCAAACAAGCTGGTGCATTTGACGGCTTTGGTGACCCGTACGCTCAATCCTTACTCGCCGATCTTCTGCTGACGTATTGCCTCGAGAATAAAGGCCATGAGGAGGGACACGACGTCCAGGTGCAACGCGTGTTCGCCACCCACTACATGGCGAGCTGGGTGGATCTGCCGGATGCGGTCGCACATCTTCGTGGCGTGCCGGAACTGTTGACGGCATTGCTGGCGTGGACGAGCCACGGCGAAGCCATCCAGCCGGGTGGCAAGGGACAGTTCATCGTCGGCGATGCCTTTCGGGTGAATCCGCTCTTGAAGCTGTTTGCGCGCCACATGACACTTAAAGGCGATAAGGCGTGGAATCTTGGTGATTCAGATCACTTTCGCGAGGAAGTAGCCAGCGATCTTGGTGTGGATGAATGGCTCGCGGTGCGGGTCGCGCTGGGCTGCAGAACAGCGCCCTATAAAGTTGGAAAGGGCAAGGGTGAGGGAGATAGTCGCATTCCCAATCGCTGGCCGATTGCGATGGACTCAGCCCGGCATCTGCGACAAGACCTTATGACCTTCATTGATGTCTATGGGCCGGTGATGCCGCGCCAAGCGTTCCTGCCCATGCTGGAATCTGGCATCGCGCTGGGGATGACCAACATCATCCTGGGCACCACGGCCTGTCTATTCGAATGGGATCGCACTGGCGAGGTACCCAGCCCGGAAGCTCATTGGCCTTTGTTTGTGGATTGCTCGCTGGGGCAGGACGTGCAATTGCGACGCGTGTCCGAGTCCGTGATGGCTGAGTGTGCAGCGCGCTACGAGCGGCTGCCGATGCTGATGATGACGCTGCGCATTCTCGACGAGCGCGCACGCTACGACCGGAAGCTGCGGAATGAGTTGCCGGCACCGTTCCCCGATGCGCGCCCTCGTCTGAACCTCTTGGGCGCGCTGATCCATGAGCGTCATGCACGGGCGGACTCCATCCTCAATGGTCTTGATGAAGACTGCCTGCGACTGGCCGAGAAGCTAGAGGAATCCGAGGAATCGCCAGAAGCCATCGAGATTCTAATGGGCAAAGCCGAAAACCCTGCACGACGAATCGCCGAAGCGATGGTGCAGTTAGTCGGGGACAATCACCAAGGCGGTTTCTTGAGGAGCGCACTCGAAAGTTGCGTAATGTCAGACCGCCCCAACGGTCTCGCCATGAAACGCCGTGTCCCGCGCACCGAAGCGGGCGCTCGAAGGTCAGTGGATATGCGCGCCATCGTCGTGACCAACCCGATGCTGGACTTTCTCGTTCATCGGCACCTGCGCAAGGACGCGCGCGGCAAGGCCGCGAAACCACTGTCGCTGCGTCAGTTCCTGGACATTCTTTACAAACACTACGGACTCTACGTGGATCGCGAACCGCCGGGCATGTCTGTTCCACAAGGCCTGCTGCGGGAAAATAAACGTTGGCTGGAACGCCGGTTGCGGGACCTGGGTCTGCTGGTGGGTGTAAACGACGCCGAATCTATGAAGCAACTGCGCACCCGGTTCGCAGTACCCGAACAGGTGGAGGAAGCCGCCGATGACGCTACCGAGTAACGCCATCCCGCTTCTGCGCGAGGCCTTCCAAAGGCTTCTGGGCAAGGCCGCGCCGGGGAGCGTAGCGTACGTCCGCTGCCTGCATCCAGACATCGCGCTTGCATTGGCGGCTGACCCGCAGTTTGCGCTGGCTGCCTGGAAGATCGCGGTCGTCACGGATCAGGCCGACGCCGCTAGCCGTCGCATCACGGCGGACCAAGCGGTGGAATGGCGCGAAGACAAGGCCGATCCGCTGTTGCTGCTCGTGAACATGGACACGGCTGGCGCGGGCATGGACGGCATTTACAGCGCGGCGCGCGAAGTGACGGAGGAGACGTTGTTTGGCGCCTGCCTCAAGCTTGCGCATGAGCACCTGCCCCACGGCTGCAAGCGCTTCGCAGAGGCGGCCCGGCGCAAAGCCCGGCATACCTCGCGCAATCAGTCGCTCTCGCCTTGGCGGGAGTTTTCTTATCTCTGCCGCGCTACGGCTGGGCAGCATGCGCTCGGCGAAGCCTTGCCGGAAATCGGTCTGTGGCCCGTCGCGACGGCCGAGGTGCTAGACATCGACCATCTGGACCGCTCGGCGCGTCTGGTCGAACGCCTCTTGCCTAGAGTCGGCAATCGGCAGTCGCCGGAGGCACGCGCGGTAGCGCTGCGTCTGCCGGAATCGCAGACAGACGAGGCCAGAAGATTGGCCCGCTTTCTCAATGACGCAGAGAGTTTGTCGCGGCTCGATGCACTTCAGCGTCTGGAAGCCGAAGAAGATCTCTGGATCAACCGGTTGCGGCCGGGCGTATTTGAAACGCAATCTTTGCGCGGCATCGAGTGGCAGCCGTGGCGGGGCAAGAGCGGGAGGCTACTGGCTTGGTCCGGCCTGATGGACAACCCCGATCAACGCCCGGAATTGCGCCTGAATAGCAATGCCGAGGATTCGAATAACCGCGCACGCCTGGAAGTCCGATGGAAGACCGACCCGGCCCAGTTGGCAAAGGGCGCGGTGGACTATCTCGTGCAGATCAAGTCGGGCGACGATGTGCTCGCCGAGAGACCGGGCAGCCATCAGCAGAAGAACTTTCAGCAGTGCGTATTCACACAGGATGACTTCGGCGATCTCGACGAAAACTCCCGCTTCGAGGCGCAAGCCGTGATCCGCGCGCTGGCAGGGGACGGCGGAGAGGAAGCACCCAGCCCGTTCCGAGCCGAAAGCGATGATTTCATCCTCTGCTTTGGCGAGCACCCGACGGTCACCAGGAACAGCAGCGGCCGGGTCTATCCCACGCTGGCATTGGCCGTGGTAGACATCGCGCCGGATCAGCAGGCTTTCCAGCAGATCGCCGGTGACATTGCTAACCCGCAAACGTTTAGTTGCGACAAGAAGGGCTTTATCGCCTGCCGACACAACGGCAAAACCGCACGGGTGCTCTGCCCGAATCTGTTGCTCGAACTTGCAAGCTCCTGGGTTCAGGAAGGTGGCGGGCTAGGCCGCTGGCGCCAGCGCGTGCGCGCCGATGGCTCTACCGCGGAGGCGCCCGAGTTCGTTCCAGTCGCGGCGGGAACCGATCTGAACGGGCAGCGCTTTGTGCAGGCCTCGCGGGCGTTCATGGCGTGGCTCGCGAAGTCGAGCCTGGGTCCGCTCGCTGTGCTCTACACTGATCAGAAACCAGTTGTGGACTATGTGAATGCAGCCACCACTTGGTGGGAATCCACCGGCCCAGACTCTGCGCTGATTCACACACTGGAAGTGCTCGGCCTGTCCGGCCAGCGGCACGGCCTGATTGTGCTGCCCACGCACCCGCTGCGCGTTGCTTGGCAACAAGGCTTCGATCTTCTGGCTTTTCAACATCGCTACGAAGGGGGCGTGCCTGCTGCCAAAGTGAACAAGCTGTTGGGGGGGCTTTCGGGTGCGCAATATCCGGCCATGTTACCGGGGCTCGACGGCAGCGAGCCGTTCGTGTTCGCGGACAATCTTGGCTTTCATGCAGTTGCGATGACCGCCGCGGACGACCCCGAACCCAAGGCAACAGTGGCGCTGCTCTCCCGACTTTTGGCCGGCGGCGACTCCGACGATGAAGAAAGCGTTGCCCCGACCATCGGCCGCAGTGCTGCTGACCTGCTGGGTGGGGAAATCGCGAGCTATCTGACCCTCCACCCGGACTATCGCCGCGTGCGCGTGCATGCCTTGCGACCTGGTGACGCCAAGCCTGCGGCGCGCGCATTGGGGAAGGGACTACGGGACGTGGAGAAGGCAGAAGAGGCCGGCGATGACGCGGTAGAGGCGGCGCGGCCAGAAGAACATCGCAAGCACGCGTTTGAACTGGAACTCTACCCGGCGGACGCCGGTAGACGGTTGTGCGGTCAGTTTCTTTCCACGACCGCCGAACGCCGGCGCAGCGGCGCCGGTTTCGTTCCCGAGGATGACCGCTGGTTGTTGGATAGCGTGCCCCGGCCGGGCGGGGTCACGCTGCCGAGGCTGCAGTGGTCGCGTCGCGCGCGGGCTATCCCGGAAACGCCCGCGCATCTGGCTTTGGCCTTCGACTTGCTGTCGAGCCGGATCGAGTGCCGCAAAGCAGTTGATCTGCCGAATGGCAATCTGGAGGTGCATGGTCTTTCGTTGGCGCCCGAGCGCCGCTTTGAGCCGGCGCCAATACCGCATTGGCTGACGGTCGTTCCAACTGCACCGGAGGGCGACAAGCACCCGGTAGGTCGCGTGCTTTCAGAACGGCTGGTGAAGGCGTCTACGGCCATCCTGCGTCTGGTTTGTCGGCAGCGCGGCGGGAAAGAGGACGAATGGCCGGTGCTGGTGACGGAAGTCAATGCCGACCAGGAGGAAATCCTCACCCGTTTGCACCACCTCTGCGACTGGGTCGTGTCCGTGGATCGTCACGCGGGTGTCGAGTATTTCGACTCTCCGCGCGACCTGCCTCGGCCGTACGACGCCTATTTGATCGATTGCGTTCCGGAGCGAGACGATCTGGGCTTTCTTCAGCTCATCACCTCCACCAGTTCACTGGACGAAGTGAAGCGCTTGCTCGACGACACTCTCGGCGAAATGGGTCTTTCGGCAAGCCCGGCAAACTGCAAATTGCTGCTTGATTCGCTCAAGGCGCTTAGCGGCCGTCTGGCTTTGCGCCTGACCAACTCAGGCAACACGGTCGCCGAGATGGTGGCGCTGGCGCTGGTTCAAAACCATTGTGTTCACGCACAGGAAAGTGATGAGGGCTGGATATCGCTGCGAGAGGGGTTCTTCGTGCCGCTCGACGACGTGCCGGAACTGCTCCAATCACTCGGAGACAAGCCAGGAGAGTCAGCGGCGCGTGCGGACCTCCTATACGTGAGCGTAGCTCGCAAGGGCGGCTTGCGCTTCAGCTTCGTGGAAGTAAAGTTCCGACGCTATCTCAAGACAGCGCGCAGCCCGGATGTGCTGGATGGCATCGAGCAGCAGCTACAATCCTCTGAAGAACGCTGGGAAAAACTTTACGGCCAAGAAACGACGCCTCTCGAGAAAACCGTACTGCGCGCACGCCTAGCCCGCGTCCTGCGCTTCTACCTCAAAAAGGCTCGGAGGCACACTTTACGTAGTGAAGCCTATCAGCGACTCTCATCTGAACTGAATCGTCTTGCGCGAGACTCCGCCCACTACGAGCTAGTGCCTATGGCAGATCAGCCTCGTGCTCGAATCGGCTTTGTGCTGTGCCCGGAATACAAGGCCGAAATGCCTATCAGAATTGATCGGGGTAGTCTCGCAGAAACGTGGCTGTTTGGGCCGGATGCCCTAAGGCCGCCGCCACCGAGGACTGACCCTCTGCAACAGGCTGATGAGGCATCTGTCGCGCGAACAGCAGATCAGACCGATGAGGCCGACTCCTCGTCTCCAGTCGCTAGTCAACCGCCACCTGAACCTGTCGCGCCGCCCCCAAGCACGGGAGACGCCCATATCGTTCTTGGACACGAGACATCGAGTGACGAACCCATTTCCTGGCGGGTCAGTATCAAGGGCAACCCGCATCTGCTGATCGTGGGACTTCCCGGCATGGGTAAGACGACTTGTCTGATTCACATATGTCG
>MERI01000193.1 GCA_001772005.1 Betaproteobacteria bacterium RIFCSPLOWO2_12_FULL_62_58
TCACCGCGCACCGCTGGCGGCTCATGCCTTCCGATACCGCGATTCAGCCTTTGATCATCGGCGGCAATGAAGAAGCAGTCGCAGTGTCGGAGCAGCTCGTGCGACGCGGCATGCTGGTGCCGGCGATCCGGCCACCGACCGTGCCGCAGCGAACTGCGCGGCTGCGCATTTCGCTCTCCGCCGCGCACACGGTAGACGATGTCGCCCAATTGGTGGGCGCCCTCGATGAAATCTCAAAAGAAGCTTGAACCGCAGAGACACAAGGAAGAACGAGAGGCGAGAGGCGAAAGGAGAGAGGCGTGACTCACGAGAAGCTTCGCGCCTATCGCCCATCTCCTCTCGCCTATCCCTTTTTCCGACTCATTGCAGTGAGAGTTTTCAATGACTTTGCACGTCGAGACGGCGGGTGAGGGGCCCGATGTGGTGCTGCTGCACGGCTGGGGCATGCACAGCGGTATCTGGAGCGAGCTCGTGCGTGCGTTGGCGCCACGCCTCCGTGTGCACGCGGTGGATCTGCCGGGCTACGGCGCGAGCCCTGCATGCGAGCCTTACGCGCTCGGACGAATCGCATCAGAGCTGGCATTGCAGATGCCGACGCCTTGCGCGGCATGCGGCTGGTCGTTGGGCGGACAAGTGGCGCTCACCTGGGCCCGCAGTGCCCCGCGGCAGGTGAAGCGGCTCGCAATGATTGCGACCACGCCGTGTTTTGCGCGGCGCGATGACTGGCCGCATGCGGTGGAAGCGCACGTGCTGCATGAGTTCGCACAGGAATTGGCGGCCAATTACGACAGTACACTCAGGCGTTTTCTGTCGCTTCAGGCACGGGGAGATGCAAAGGCAGGACAGGTGGCGCGACGGCTGCGGAAAACTTTGTTGGCGCGCGGCCGGCCCGGCACGCGCGTGCTGCAGCAGGGTCTGGAGATCCTGCTCGGTACCGATCTGCGCCCTCAGCTTCACGCAATCATGCAGCCGGCGCTGGTGGTCCATGGCGATTGCGACGTATTAACGCCGCCTGCCGCCGGCGAGTACCTCAGCCGGATGTTGCCCAATGCCAGGCTTGAGGTGGTGCATGGGGCGGCGCACGCGCCGTTCGCATCGAATCCGGGTGAGGTCAGCGCGCTGCTGGTCGAGTTCTTCGATGAACGATGAGTTGTCAGTGGACAAACGCCTGGTGCGGTGCTCCTTCGAGCGCGCCGCCGCCACTTATGACACGGCTGCGGTGCTGCAGGACGAGGTGTGCCGGCGCATGCTGGAGCGCCTCGACTACGTCAGGCACCGGCCAGCGGCGATCCTCGACGCCGGCAGTGGTACCGGCAACGCACTTGCCGCGCTGGGTGAGCGGTATCCCGGCGCAAGAATCGTCGCGCTCGATATCGCACTTGCGATGCTCCAGTGCGGCCGGGAACGAATCCCATGGTGGAAAGGCCTGCTTACGCGGCGCCCGCACGCGGTGTGCGGTGATATCGAGCGGCTGCCCCTCGCCGATGCCTCCATCGGCATGGTGTGGTCGAACCTGACGTTGCAGTGGGTGAATGAACCGCAGCGGACGTTCGCCGAGATGCAGCGCGTGCTTTCACCGGGAGGTCTGCTGATGTTCAGCACCTTCGGCCCGGACACATTAAAAGAGTTGCGCCGCGCCTACCAGGGCGCCGACCGCTACACCCACGTCAACCGTTTCATCGACATGCACGACATCGGCGATATGCTGTTGGGCAGCGGGTTTGCCGACCCGGTGATGGATATGGAATGCATCACACTCACCTACGACGATGTGCGTCAGCTGATGCGCGAACTGAAGGCGATCGGCGCGCATAACATGACGAAAGGGCGCCCGGCTGGCCTCTACGGGAAGTCGCTGCTCGCGGCCGTGGCGCGCAATTACGAAGCGTTCCGGCGCGACGGTAAATTGCCGGCCACGTTCGAAGTAGTCTACGGGCATGCGTGGAAGCCGCAGCCACGGCTCGGCCCAACCGGCCGCCCGATAATCGAAATCAAGCCGCGATGAGGTCTTGGTTTTGCCGCCTCTCGCCTCTCGCCTCTCGCCTCTCGGTTTCTTCGTCACCGGCACCGATACCGGCGTCGGCAAGACACTGGCTGCATGCGCACTGCTGCACGCGTTCTCGGCGCGCGGCTTGCGCGCGGCCGGCATGAAACCGGTCGCTGCCGGCGCGCAGCGCATCCGCGGCGAATTGCGCAACGAGGATGTCGAGCAGCTTGGCGCCGCGAGCAGCATTGCGGCGCCGCGTGCTCTCCTCAACCCCTATTGCTTCGAGCCGCCAATCGCGCCGAACATCGCGGCGCAGGCAGCGGGAGTCACCATCGAACTGCACACGATCGTGGCCGCTTATCGCGAACTTGCCGCGCGCGCCGACGTCGTGATAGTGGAAGGCGTCGGCGGCTTCTGTGTGCCGCTCAACGCGCAAGAAGACGCGGCCGATCTCGCGCAGCGCCTGGATCTTCCGGTGTTGCTCGTGGTCGGCATGCGACTCGGCTGCCTCAATCATGCGCTGCTTACCGCGCAGGCGATTCGCGCGCGCGGGCTCAAGCTCGCAGGCTGGGTCGCCAATCATATCGATCCGGCGATGACGCATGCCGACGATAATACGGCCGCGCTGGAACATCGCCTCGCCGCGCCCCGCATCGCGCGCGTCGTATTTTCGCAGCCGCCCGATGCCCGTCATATCGCGCGCTCGTTCGACATCGACGCGCTGTGCAGCGCGATCTGATCGATCGTCGGCGCGGTGCGGGGCCAATCCGAGGCTTTTGCCCGGGTTTTTGGTTGCTACCGTTTGTCGCGTGTGCTAAATTCCGCCCATTTCACTTGACGGTCAGCGCTGGCGACCAAGGACGCTCTGGATGGAATGCGTCACTGCCGGGGGAGCGGCTGGATTCGCGTTTACCGCGCGCCGCAATAACTCGCTTTCTTCATCCGGCCGTTTTCTCGTCTTTGGGTTTATTTTGTCGGTCTCGGTTGGAATAGCGCTGGCGTTCACGTGGGTTTTCGGTGCATGGCTGATCCTGCCGTTCGCCGGATTGGAAATGCTTGGTTTGTATCTGGCGTTCCACTATATCGAACGCCATGCCGCGGATTACGAGCGCGTGGTGATCCAGGGCGACAAGCTGAACGTGGAACTGCGCGACGGCGGGCGCATGACCTGCTTCGAATTCAACCGCCACTGGGCGCAGGTCGTCTGCACCGGAGACGGCAGCCGCCTGGCGCTGAGATCGCATGGCCGTGAACTCGAGATCGGCCGCCATATGAACGAAGAACAGCGTCTGGCGGTCGCGCGAGAGCTCAAACGGGAATTGCGCGGCATCAGGTGACCGGGGGAACGCGGACAGGCGCCCGGCGCCACCCAGGGATTAATTTACAGGTGAGGGAAGCATGACCAGCAAGTTGGCTAGATTATTTGCGGCCGCAACGGCATTCCTGGCAGCGGGAACAGCCTGCGCGAACCAGTACAACCTGCAGCCGCCGCAAACCATCATCGCGCACGAGATCTACGATCTGCACACCTTGATCATGTGGATCATCGTGGGGATCTTCGTGGTGGTGTTCGGGGCCATGACCTACGCGATCGTCAAGCACCGCAAATCGGTGGGGCACAAGGCTGAACAGTTCCACGAGAACACCATGGTGGAAATCGTCTGGACCGTCATCCCGTTCCTGATCCTGATCGGCATGGCCTATCCGGCAACCAAGACCGTGATATCGATGAAGGATACTTCCAGCCCGGATATGACCATCAAGGCTACCGGCTACCAGTGGAAGTGGGGCTACGATTATCTCCAGGAAGGCGTCAGCTTCTACAGCAGCCTCGCCACGCCGCGCGATCAGATCGAGGGCAGGACGCCCAAGGGGACAAACTATCTCCTCGAAGTCGATAATCCGGTGGTGGTGCCGGTCGGCAAGAAGGTGCGCATCATCATCACCGCCAACGACGTAATCCATTCCTGGTGGGTGCCGGCGCTCGGCGTGAAGCAGGATGCGATCCCGGGCTTCGTGCGCGACAGCTGGTTCAAGGTCGACAAGCCGGGCACCTATCGCGGCCAGTGCGCGGAGCTGTGCGGCAAGGACCACGGCTTCATGCCGATCGTGGTCGAAGCGGTCGAGCCCGAGAAGTATGCCGCCTGGGTCAAGGAACAAAAGGAAAAGATGGCCAAAGCGGCAGTTGCCGACGCTCCCGATAAGCCCTGGACGCTGGACGACCTCAAAGCGCGCGGCGAGAAGATCTACGGCGCCAACTGCATCGCTTGCCACCAAGCCACCGGCATGGGCGTGCCGGGCGCATTCCCGGCGCTGTCCGGTTCCAAGATCGTCACTGGCCCGAAGGACGGGCAGATCAACGTGTTGCTCAACGGCGTCGTGAAGGACGGCAAACCGACCGCGATGGTTTCGTTCAAGCAGCTTTCCGACGTCGAGCTCGCCGCGGTCATTACCTATACCCGCAACAACTGGGACAACAAGACAGGCGAGGCGATCATGCCGGCCGACGTCAAGGCTTTACGGAAATAACGCAGGCATTCAGGAGAGCCACTCATGGAAGCAGTACACGCTCACGGTCACGCCGATCACGCGCACCATCCCGCCGGGATTCTGCGCTGGGTCCAGACCACCAACCACAAGGACATCGGCACGCTCTACCTGTGGTTCGCCTTCACCATGTTCATCGTCGGCGGCGTGCTGGCGCTGATGCTGCGCGCCGAGCTGTTTGAGCCCGGCTTGCAGCTGTGGCGCCCGGAGTTCTTCAACCAGCTCACGACCATGCACGGGCTGATCATGGTGTTCGGGGCGATCATGCCGGCCTTCGTCGGCTTCGCCAACTGGCAGATCCCGATGATGATCGGCGCGCCCGACATGGCGTTCGCGCGCCTGAACAACTGGAGTTTCTGGCTGCTGCCGCCGGCGGCGACGCTGCTGGTCGCCTCGTTCTTCGTGCCGGGCGGCGCCACCGCGGCGGGCTGGACCGTTTACGTGCCGCTTTCCACCCAGATGGGTCCGGGCATGGACCTCGCGATCTTCGCGCTGCACATCATGGGCGCGTCTTCGATCATGGGCTCGATCAACATCATCACCACCGTCCTCAACATGCGCGCGCCCGGCATGACGCTGATGAAAATGCCGCTTTTTGTGTGGACCTGGCTGATCACGGCGTACCTCCTGATCGCGGTCATGCCGGTGCTCGCCGGCGCGGTCACCATGATTCTCACCGATCGTCATTTCGGCACCAACTTCTTCAATGCGGCGGGCGGCGGCGACCCGGTGATGTTCCAGCACATTTTCTGGTTCTTCGGGCACCCCGAGGTCTACATCATGATCCTTCCGGCGTTCGGCATCGTGTCGCAGATCGTGCCGACTTTCGCCAGGAAGCCCCTGTTCGGCTACTCCTCCATGGTGTATGCGACGGCCTCGATCGCGATCCTGTCGTTCATCGTGTGGGCGCACCACATGTTCACCGTCGGCATGCCGGCCTCGGCGCAACTCTTCTTCATGTATGCGACGATGCTGATCGCGGTGCCGACCGGCGTGAAGGTGTTCAACTGGATCGCAACCATGTGGAAGGGCGCGTTGACCTTCGAGACGCCGATGCTGTTCGCATGCGGCTTCATCTTCGTGTTCTCCATGGGCGGCTTCACCGGGCTGGTGCTGGCGATCGCTCCGATCGACATCCAGGTGCAGGACACCTACTACGTGGTGGCGCATTTCCACTACGTGCTGGTCGCGGGGTCGCTGTTCGCGATTTTCGGCGGCACTTATTACTGGATCCCGAAATGGACCGGGCACATGTACGACGAGACGCTCGGCAAATGGCACTTCTGGCTGTCGATGATTTTCTTCAACGTCACCTTTTTTCCGATGCATTTCACGGGACTCGCGGGCATGCCGCGGCGCGTTCCCGATTACGCGCTGCAGTTCGCCGATTTCAACATGATCTCGACGATAGGCGCATTCGGTTTCGGTCTGTCGCAACTCCTGTTCCTGTGGGCGGTGGTGAAGTGCATCCGCGGCGGCGTGAAGGCGGCCGACAGGACCTGGGAAGGTGCGGAAGGACTGGAATGGACGCTGCCGTCGCCTCCGCCCTACCACACCTTCGAAACGCCGCCGGTCGTGAAATAGTCCATGGCGCACGGGATGGAACTCGCTTTGAGCGGCAAAGCAAAAACGGCGTTGATCCTCGCCTCCATCGCGCTTGCGTTTTTTATCGGCGTCATCATCCGGCACTGGTTATGGTAGCGAATACGCAATTCAGCGCGAACAACCTCGTTACCCTGAAGAAGCTTTTGATCGTCGCCTGCGCGATGTTCGGCTTCGGGTTTGCGCTGGTGCCGTTTTACAAGAAGATTTGCGAGGTGACCGGCGTCAACAACGTCCTGAAGGCCGATGCGGTCACCAACAGCCAGGTCGATACCGCACGGTTCCTGACCGTTGAATTCGATACCAACCTGCGCAACGATCTGCCGTGGACCTTCACGCCGCTCGAGAAAAGCGTGCGTTTTCACCCCGGCGAGCTGATTCAGGTGGTGTTCGAAGTCCGCAACAACTCGAACCGCCCGGTGACCGGCCAGGCGATTCCGAGCTACGGCCCGCAGCTCGCGGCGCGCTATTTCAAGAAGCTCGACTGCTTCTGCTTCACCCAGCAGACGCTCGCGCCGGGAGAGGTGAGGCGCATGCCGGTGGTGTTCGTGATCGAGAAAGGCCTGCCGCGGGAGGTCAATACGGTGACGCTGTCGTACACGTTCTTCGAGGTTGAGGGCACCGCAAAGAAAGCAAGCTGATGCTGATGACCGAGCCTCCCGATACTCCGCGCAAAGCGACGCCACTGCAAGTGGTGAAAGCGGTATTGAGCGCGTTCATCGGTATCCGCAAGCGCGCGGCGCACGAGCGTGACGTGGTAACGCTGACGCCGCTACAGGTGATCGTTGCCGGCATCATCGGCGCGGTGATTTTGGTATTGAGTCTGGTGACGCTGGTGCGGTTTATCGCCAGCTGATCGCAGGAATTGAGAATCCAGGGGAGAAAGCAACATGTTGAGTCCATCGGCCCGTTATTTCATTCCGGACCCGTCGCGCTGGCCGATCTTCGGTTCGATCGCGCTACTGTGCATGGCCTCCGGCGCCGCCTCGTGGTTCAACGGCGTGTCGTGGGGCAAGTTCCTCGTGCTCGCCGGGGCGTTGATCCTGTTCTACATGATGGCCGGCTGGTTTGGCGCCGTCGCTCACGAGTCCGAAGGCGGCCGCTACAACAAGCAGGTCGACGCTTCCTTCCGCTGGGGCATGAGCTGGTTCATCTTCTCGGAAGTGATGTTCTTCGGCGCGTTCTTCGGCGCGCTGTTCTACATGCGCGTGATTTCAGTGCCGGATCTCGGCGGGCTCGAAAGCCAACAGCTCATCTGGCCGGGTTTCAAGAGCGGCTGGCCGGTCTCGGGGCCGGGCATCAGGGAGCAGTTCACTCCGATGGGAGCGTGGGGCATCCCGGCGCTCAACACGCTGCTGCTGCTGTCCTCAGGCGTTACTGTCACCTGGGCGCACTGGGGGCTGCTGAAGAACGACCGCTCCCAGCTGATCTGGGGTCTGGTCATGACCATCGCCCTGGGCACGGCCTTCCTCGGCTTCCAGATCTACGAATACGCGCACGCCTACAGCGAGCTCAACCTCAAGCTCACCATGGGCGCTTACGGGGCGACATTCTTCATGTTGACCGGCTTCCACGGTTTTCACGTGACGATGGGCACCATCATGCTGATCGTGATTCTGTTCCGCTGCGTCGCCGGCCACTTCCGTCCCGAGCACCACTTCGGATTCGAAGGCGTGGCCTGGTACTGGCACTTCGTCGACGTGGTGTGGTTGTTGCTGTTCATCTTCGTCTACTGGCTATAAGCCGACAACACAAGAACAATCACAACGACAACAACAAGGCGCGACCAACAACAAGGGGGAGGCCCCCGTCAGTAGGGGAATATCGCCGCACCTGGTGTGCGGCGTTTTTTTTCAAAGACATTAGGATTGTCCGACCTAAGTCCGACAAACTCCTAGAGCTTGTTGGTGATGAGGCCGGAATAAAAGCCGAGCATGAGGAGGGCAAACAGCACGACCGAAAGCGCCACTCTCACGGTCAGCGCTTTCACCATGCGTTCGGACTGTCCCTTGTCCTTGAGCAGGAAGTAGAGCGCCGAGAACAGGCTCGTCAGAATGAAGGCGACGAACAGCAGGACGATGGTTTTCATGGGCGTTAACGCGGTCAGGATTGCAGTGTATCCCATGCGCTTGATGCCTGCCAGCCGTGAACCCGTCTCACTGATCCCGCGCCTATTATTGAGATAGATTGATGAGCTTTAGGTTCGAATTCCGGCGCGGCCTGTGGCCGATGCTCGCGGCCGCAGCGGGCATCGCGCTCACGCTCGCGCTGGGCAACTGGCAGCTCGGGCGCGGCCAGGAGAAAACCGCGCTCAAAGCCCGGCTCGAGCAACTCGCCCGCGAGCCGGCGATCAACGTGTCAACGCGGGAACTCGCGGCGCCCGACGTCGAGCTGCGGCGGGTCGAAGCGCGCGGCACGTACGAACCGAAATACATGGTGCTGATCGACAATCGCGTGAGCCACGGGGTTGCCGGCTATCACGTGGTGATGCCCCTCAGGCTGGGCGACGGCAGCCGCTATGTTCTGGTGAACCGCGGCTGGGTCGCGGGAACCCGCGACCGCAGCCGCTTGCCTGAGGTGAAGACACCGCCCGGAACGGTCAGCGTAAGCGGGCTCGCGGTGGTGCCGGGGAAGCGTTTTTTTGAGATCTCAACCAAGGTCGCCGAGGGCAACGTCTGGCAGAACCTGATGCTCGAGCGTTACCGCCAGGCCGTGCCGATCGCGATCCAGCCGTTCCTGATCCAGCAGGACCAGCAAGACGCCGCCGGCGACGGGCTCATACGCGAGTGGCTGCCGCCCGATCTCGGTGCCGACACGCACTATGGCTATGCCTTTCAGTGGTTTGCCCTGTCAGCCGTGATACTGATTTTCTATCTGGTCACCCATGTCCGAAGAAAACGCGAAGCCTGAGCGCAGGCTGACAAGTCTGTGGCTGCTCATCGCGCTCACCGTCGCGCCGGTGCTCGCATCGTATGTCGCCTACTATTTCTGGCAGCCGTCGCGGCACGTCAATTACGGTGAACTCCTGGAGCCGCGGCCGCTGCCTGACTCGAAGCTCACCCTTGTCGACGGCACGCCGTTTCATTGGCGCCAGTTGAAAGGCAAATGGGTGCTGGCGATTGTGGACTCCGGCGGCTGTGACCCCTACTGCCGGCAGAAACTCATTTATCTGCGTCAGGTGCGGCTTGCCCAGGGCAAGGAGATGGAGCGCATCGAGCGCGCATGGCTGATCACCGACGCGGCCAAGCCCGAGGCGGCGCTTCTCGCGCAACACCAGGGCATCTGGCCCATCCGCGCCGCCGGCAGCGATATCCTCAAATTGTTTCCGGTCGCCGGTTCGGTTGCCGATCACATTTACGTGGTCGATCCGCTCGGCAACCTGATGATGCGTTACCCGCGCGATGCCGACCCGCGCAGGATGTTGAAGGACGTCGCGCGGCTGCTGAGGCATTCGCAATGGCAGTGACACGCCGTCAGGAGTTTGTCGGACTCGACCCCGACAAACTCCTAATGCAAAACCGGCGCCAAGAAAATTGCAAGAGAAAATGATAGAGATGCGAATTCACCCCCAGTTTTCTGCACGTTCCACCCGTTCAGCCGGTTTTGCTTTTAGCAGCCTGTCCGGCCTGTTAAGGCCGACAGGCTGCTAGTGGTGGTAAACTTCGCGTTTTCACTGAAGCTCCTACGATAAATGGCCTCGAGTCTCGCCCGCCACTACACCACTTCGCGCGTCTACCAGTTCTACCAGGTGACCAAGCCGCGCATCGTGTCGCTGATCGTGTTCACAGCGGTGATTGGGATGTTCCTTGCCATGCCCGGCATGGTCCCGCCGCAGGCACTGCTCGCCGGCACGCTCGGCATTGCGCTGGTGGCGGGCGCCGCGGCGGCGGTCAACTGCCTGGTCGAGCAGAAAATCGATGGGGTGATGGTGCGCACCCGGGCGCGCCCGCTCCCGAGCGGAAGACTCACGTCGCTGCAGACGCTGGTTTTCGCGGGCGCGCTCGGCGGCATCGGGCTCGCCGTGCTCCATCATTGGGTCAACGCGCTCACCATGTGGCTGACGCTCGCCACTTTCGTTGGCTACGCAATCGTCTACACGGTGATACTCAAGCCGATGACGCCGCAGAACATCGTGATCGGCGGCGCGTCGGGCGCGATGCCGCCGGTCCTGGGCTGGGCGGCGGTGACGGGCGAGGTCTCGGCCGACGCGCTGCTGCTGTTTCTCATCATCTTCGCCTGGACGCCGCCTCATTTCTGGGCGCTCGCGCTCTATCGCAAGAACGAGTACGCCAAGGCGGGTGTGCCGATGCTCCCCGTCACGCACGGCGACAAGTTCACGCGGTTGCACGTGCTCTTCTACACGATCATCCTGTTTGCGTGCACCATGGCGCCGTTTGCTACCCGGATGAGCGGTCTGATTTATCTCGGGAGCGCGCTGGGGCTGGGGGCGGTGTTTCTGTATTACGCGGTCAAAATCTACGTTGCCTACAGCGACCGCCTGGCGCGGCAGACCTTCCGCTATTCGATCTTCTACCTCACCGCATTGTTCGCGGCGCTGCTCGTCGACCACTATTTCAAGTTCTGACCACTCGCGCCTAGCAGCCTGTCGGACTTAGCATCCGACAGGCTGCTAACAGCAAAACCGCCTGCGGATTTTGAATGTACCCCGGATTAACAACCGCTCTTGCCCTCCCAAAAGCACGCGAGCACGCCAAGAATAAGGTTTTCACCGGCTTTTTCTCCCGTATTCGTGCAGGCGGTTTTGCATTAGGAGTTTGTCCGACCCAAGTCCGACAAACTCCTAGCGCGGCATGAAACGCCTCCTTGCGATCGGACTGGTTGCCGCCAGCTTGCTCGGCGGCTGCGGCAGGCCGGGTTCCGCGCCGACGTTCAGGCTCACTGACATCAGCGGCGCCGATTTCGGCACGGCGCTCAACCTTACCGATCACAACGGCAAGCCGCGCACGCTTGCTGAATTCAGAGGCAAGGTGGTGGTGATCTTTTTCGGTTTCACCCATTGTCCGGACGTGTGCCCGACAACGCTTGCCGAACTGGCGCAGGTAGCGAAGGAACTGGGCAATGACGCGGAGAAAATACAGGTGCTGTTCGTGACGGTCGACCCCGAGCGCGACACGCCCGAGGTGCTCAGGCACTACGTGCCGTCGTTCGACCCGAATTTCCTGGGGCTTTACGGCGACGCCGCGGCAACGGCGCGCGCGGCGAAGGAGTTCAAGATTTTCTTCCAGAAACAGCCGTTATCGGGCGGGAACTATAGCGTGGACCACTCCGCCGGCACTTACGTGCTCGACCAGCAGGGGCGGTTGAGGCTCTTCGCGCCGTACGGCGCCGGCGCGCCCGCGCTGCTGCACGACATTCGCATCCTGTTGCAGGCGCCTTAACCCGGCTCAGTCTGCAGGTGTCGGCGAAAATCAATTTGGGGACGCGCACCCTGTTCGAATGCCTGCTCTCGCCGGTGCAGAAAGCCTTCCACGAAGCGGGGCGCGAACGGTAGTCCCCCCGGCGTCCCAGCCGCGCGCAGGCTCCGTTGGCAGGCCGTCTTGACGCATCGCTGGCTGGTCGGTCGATCGAGCGGTCGCCGCGTCTCTGTTGGGAGCCGCGTCTCCGTGTCTCTTGACTCCGGCTTTTCCCCGCAGCACAATGTGAAGGGTAGCCGTATCTCATAATATGGGTAGCCATATGAAGACCACCGTCGAGATTGCCGATGCCCTCCTCAACGAAGCCAGGAAGATCGCCGCGCGTGAAGACACGACGGTGAAGACCCTCATCGAACAAGGCTTACGCCACGTGGTCGCGCAGCGCAGGCAACGGCAAGGTCCGTTTCGCCTGCGCAAGGCGACCTTCAAGGGGCGGGGCTTGAGCGCCGAAGCGCGGGGCACCGATTGGGAGCGGCTGCATGAACTGGCCTATGAAGGGCGCGGCGGGTGATCGCCGTCGATACCAACATTCTCGTCTACGCGCATCGCGAGGACGCGGAGTGGCACGCCGCCGCCTACCCACGGCTGGCGCGGCTGGCGGAAGACCGGGGCGCGTGGGCTATCCCCTGGCCCTGCATCCACGAATTCCTTGCGATCGTGACCCATCCGCGGATTTTCTCGCCGCCCACGCCGCTCGCGGCAGCGGTCGACCAAGTGGAGGCGTGGATCGAGTCACCGAGCCTGGTGCTGCTGGCGGAATCGGAACTGCACTGGTTGCAACTGCGCGAGGTGCTGCTCACGGGGCGGATAGCCGGCCCAAAGGTCCATGACGCACGCATCGCGGCATTGTGCTTGCAGCACGGCGTCAAGGAACTGTGGTCGGCTGACCGCGACTTCGGACGCTTCCCGAACTTGACGGTGGTGAATCCGCTCGTCGCCTGAGGATTCCCCATCGGCAGCCGCTGTTTCCCGATGGGCTGATTGTTCGGACCAGCGTGGATCCATCGCCAGCCAATGGCTGGCAGTGCGTTTCGCAGATCGGGATTGGACGAACAAAAAGGCCCCGGACTATGCCGGGGCCATGGTCGGGACCGAATGGGTTTCGGAAGCGCGCTTACGCCGCGGCGGCGATCACGCCTTTCATTTTGGCGAGCGCCTTCACCTCGATCTGGCGGATGCGCTCGGCGGAGACGCCGAATTCGGCGGCAAGGTCGTGCAGGGTCGCGGATGCTTTCTCGTTGAGCCAGCGCGCTTCGATGATGCGCCGGCTCCGCGCATCGAGCGTGTCCAGGGCTTTCTCGAGCCCCTCGCCGCGCAGGCGCGCAGTTTGCTGGTGCTCGAGCAGGCGTCCCGGCTCCGCGTCTTCCGCGGCGAGATAGGCGATCGGCGCGTAGGCATCATCGTCATCGTCGCTGAGCGGTTCGAGCGCGATGTCCTGCCCGCCGAGGCGCGTTTCCATCTCGACCACTTCTTCCGGCTTCACGCCGAGCTGCCTGGCTATGGCTTTTACTTCCTCGGCTCCCAGCGTGTTCAGGCCCTGCTTCAGGCTGCGCAGGTTGAAGAACAGCTTGCGCTGCGCCTTGGTGGTCGCGATCTTGACCATGCGCCAGTTGCGCAGGATGAATTCATGCATTTCGGCGCGGATCCAATGCACGGCGAATGACACGAGGCGCACGCCCCGCTCGGGATCGAAGCGCTTGACCGCCTTCATCAGTCCGATATTGCCTTCCTGGATCAGGTCGGCCTGTGGCAGGCCGTAGCCCATGTAGCCGCGCGCAATCGCCACCACCACCCGCAGGTGCGAGAGCACCAGCTCGCGGGCGGCCTCCAAGTCGTTTTCCCGGCGGAAACGGCGTGCCAATTCCACCTCCCGCGCCTGCGTGAGGATAGGAAAGCTGTTGATAGTCTGGATATAGCTTTCCAGGCTGCCGGCAACCGATGGAATCGGTAATGCGTAACTGCTCATCGAATTTCTCCTTTCGCGTGCTAGTTTAGCACTCTGTAATTGAGAGTGCCAGCATGGCAATAAGTTCCAAGGGCTCAAAGGCTTAAGGCGGTTTTCCAGATCGAACAATACGGAAAAACAACCACTTGGATAGAACCTGTCGCAGCTGCGCCTGAAGCCCTTTAACGCCGGTCGATTCGAGACAGGTGTTGGTTGACCGACAGCCAGGCGCCAAACCAGCCCAGCCAACCCGAGAACAGCAGCAGACTCAGGCTGTCCTCGGGCGACAACGGGTGCAACTGGAAGGGATTTCCATAGAGCCGGGACACGTCGGTGAGCGCGTCGTTGAGCAGGTAGACGCCCGCCGCCACGATCATCCACGCCGCCAGGCCGCCGGCCAGGCCGAGCATCGCGCCGTAATAGAGAAACGGCCGGCGGATGAATGGATCCGTCGCGCCGATCAGCTTGGCAACCTCGATCTCCTCGCGTTGGGTCATGATCTGCAACCGGATGGTGTTGAAGGTGATGGCGATCAGCGCGAAGGCGAGCAACGCGCCCAGCAGCAGCACCGCGAGGCGGCCGAAGTTGAGCACCGCCTCCAACCGCCGGGCCCACGCCGAATCGAGTTGTACGTGTGCGACCCTGGGCCAGCGTTTGAGTTCATCGCGCAGCGCTTCCAGGGTCTGCGGCGCGTTGTCACCGGCATCGACGACGAAAGCATCGGGCAGGGGATTATGGGTGAGGCTGTCGACGACGTCGGCAAGCCCGGTGCTCGCTTTCATCTCCCGCAGCGCCTGCTCGCGCGAGATGTAGCTGAACTTGCGCACGCCGGGATGCTGTTTGAGCCGCGTTTCGATCTGCGCCACGTCGCTGCGGCCGGCATCGAGCGCGAGGAACAGGGAGAGTTGGGGATCTGCGGCGAGTCCACGTGCGAAGCCCTGCAGATTGGTGAGCCCCACATAGAAGCCGACCGGCAGCGCGAGCGCCACGCCGATCACGCCGATGTTGAGCAGGCTCGCCACCGGCGAGCGCACGAGCCTCGCGAGCGTCGCGGCGAGTGTGCGCACGCGCTGCGAAAGCCAGACCCTCATGCCGCGGCCTCTGCCCGGGCGTCGGCAAGCTCACCATTCTTGAGCGCGATCCGGCGCGGCTTCAGACGGGTCGCGAGATGCTCATCGTGGGTGGCTATGACCACGGTGACGCCGACCTGGTTGAACGACCTGAATAATTCACCGAGTTCTCCTGCGTACGCGGCGTCGAGGTTCCCGGTCGGCTCATCGGCGAGCAGAATCGCCGGCCGGTGCACGATGGCGCGCGCGATGGCGAGCCGCTGCTGCTCTCCGCCTGACAGCGTGATCGGGTACGCTCTTTCCTTCGCCAGCAGCCCGACCTTGTCGAGGGCTGCGCGCACCCGCCGCGCCGCTTCGCGGTGCTCGTATCCCACGACGTTGAGCGGCAGCAGCACATTGTCGAACACCGTGCGGTCGAACAGCAGCTTATGGTCCTGGAACACGAGGCCGAAATTGCGGCGCAGGAACGGGATCGCGCGCGGCTTCAACGCCCCTACGTTCTGGGCGTTGACCAGCACGCTGCCGCTGGTCGGGCGCTCGATCGCCGCCATGAGTTTCAGAGCCGTGCTCTTGCCGGCACCGGAGTGGCCCGTGATGAACACCATCTCGCCGTCCTCGATGGCAAGGGAGACGTTCTTGAGCGCCTCAAAGCCGCCGGGGTAGCGTTTGTAGACCTGACTGAAGCTGATCATAGGATCGAGGATTCAGGATTGAGAGGCCAAACCGCCTGCCTGCGCGAGACAACTGTTTTTTGCTCAATCCTCAATCCTCCAGCAAAGCTGCGACAAACTGCTCCGCATTGAACGGCCGCAGATCGTCGAGGTCCTCGCCAACGCCGATGAACCGCAGCGGAATCGGCTTGTGGTGCGGCGCATGGGATCGCACGTGCGCAATGGCCGCAATGACGCCGCCCTTGGCGGTGCCGTCGAGCTTGGTCAGCACGAGCCCGGTGACACCGATCGCGTCGTCGAAGGCTTTGACCTGGTTGAGCGCGTTCTGCCCGGTATTGGCGTCGAGCACGAGCAGCACCTCGTGCGGCGCGCCGGGCAACGCCTTGTCGATGACGCGTTTCACCTTCTTGATTTCCTCCATCAGGTGCGGCTGGGTCGGCAGCCGGCCCGCGGTGTCGGCGAGCACAATGTCGATGCCGCGCGCGGTCGCGGCATGGATGGCATCGAAAATCACCGCCGCCGCATCGCCCGACTGCTGCGCAATCACCGTCACGTCGTTGCGTTCGCCCCATACCATCAGTTGCTCGCGCGCCGCGGCGCGGAAAGTGTCGCCGGCCGCGAGCAGGATTTTCTTCCCCTGCAGCCGGTAATAGTTGGCAAGCTTGCCGATCGAGGTGGTCTTGCCGGAGCCGTTGACGCCGGCCAGCATGATCACGAACGGCTGGTGCGCGCTGACATCCAGGGGTACCGCAATCGGCCGCAGCACTTCAAGCAGCGCCTCACGCAACGCTTCCTTCAGTTCGGCGGCCTCGGTGAAGCGCTCTTGCCTGGCGCGCGCGCGCAGCTTTTCCAGCAGGTGGGCGGTGGCCGCGACACCCACGTCGGCGGTGAGCAGCACGGTTTCCAACTCGTCGTAGAATTCTTGATCGAGCTTGCGTCCCGCACGGAACATTCCGGACAACCGCGCACCAAGTTGCTCGCGCGTCTTGTTGACGCCGTGCTTGAGGCGGGCCAGCCAATCGCCGGCTGCGCCGTCCGCACGGGACTTCAGGAAACTTAGCATGCTGTCGGTGGTCTGAGGATCGAGAGGTCAAATCGCAGAAGAAAGGCCGTCGCGGCCGGCGCGGTGACGGCATTTGCGTCGCCGGCCGGCCGAAACGGCTACAATTCTACCTGAAACCCGTCGGATACGAGGTGAATCAACTGTGCAGATCGGCAAGCGCCCGTCATTTCTTATCGCATATCTAGTCGCGTCGGCGACGTTCTGGCTGAGCGCCGCGGCAGTGGCAGCCGATGCCGTGGAGCATACGCTGGCCAACGGACTGCGCGTGATCGTGAAGCCCGATCGCCGTGCGCCGGTCGTGGTGTCGATGGTGTGGTACAAGGTCGGGAGCGTCGACGAATTCAACGGCACGACCGGGGTAGCACACCTGCTCGAACACATGATGTTCAAGGGAACGAAGGCGGTCCCGGGCGGCGAATTTTCGAAAATCATCGCTGCCGCCGGCGGCCGCGACAATGCATTCACCAGCAAGGACTACACGGGTTATTTCCAGATGCTGCACAAATCTCAGCTGCCGCTTTCGTTCAAGCTTGAAGCCGACCGCATGACGAATCTCGTGCTGACGCAGGTGGAGTTCGCCAAGGAGATCAAGGTGGTGATGGAAGAACGGCGCTGGCGCACCGATGACCGCGCGCGATCGATGGTCTACGAACGGCTGATGGCGACCGCACTCGCTGCACATCCCTATCGCAATCCGGTCATCGGCTGGATGAATGATCTCGAGAACATGCGCGTCGAGGACGCGCGCGCGTTCTACGAGCGCTGGTATGCGCCGAACAACGCGGTCCTGGTGGTGGTAGGCGACGTTGCGCCGCAGGAGGTGTTCGGGCTGGCGCAGCAGTATTTCGGCGCCGTAAACCCCAAGGCGTTGCCGCCGCGCAAGCCGCAGGAAGAGCCGCCCCAGCTCGGGCTGAAGCGCCTCACGGTCAAGGCCCCTGCGGAGCTGCCCTATGTGGTCATGGCGTACCGCGTGCCCGTGCTGCGGGATCCGGAAAACGACTGGGAGCCGTATGCGCTGGAGATGTTGGCCAATGTGCTCGACGGCAACGCGGCGGCACGGCTTCCCCGGACGCTGGTGCGGATGGAACGGCTTGCCAACTCCGCCGGCGCGAGCTATGACGGCATCGGCCGCGGCCCGGGCTTGTTCTATCTCGACGGCGTCCCGACCCCCGGTAAAACGCCTTTGGAGCTGGAACAGGGCCTGCGCCGCGAGTTGCGCAGGATCGCCGACGAGGGCGTGACCGAAGACGAGCTCAAGCGCATCAGGTCGCAGGCCATCGCCGGCCAGGTCTATCAGCGCGATTCGATGTTTTTCCAGGCCCGCCAGATCGGTTCGGTGGAAACCGCGGGTCTGTCGCACAAGATACTCGATCTGCTGCTCGAGAAGCTCAAGCAGGTGACCGCAGCCCAGGTGCAGGAGGTCGCGAAAAAGTACTTCAGCGATGAAGAACTGACGGTGGCCTATCTCGATCCACAGCCGCTCGCCGCGCGCAAACCCGCCGCGCCGCCGCCGGGGCTACGCCATGCGCAGTAAGGGCGGGCCTTTTTGGCTGGCGGTGGGGCTGCTGCTTGCGGCTGGATCGGTGCATGCCATCCTGCCGATCCAGCACTGGCAGACCAAGAGCGGCGCGCGGGTCTACTTCGTCGAGAACCGCGATCTGCCGATGCTCGATGTCAGCGTTGAGTTCCCCGCCGGAGCGGGCTTCGACGGCAAGGAGAAATCCGGCGCCGCGAGCATGACCAATCGGCTGCTGCGGCTCGGCGTCGAGGGCATGAGCGAGGACGAGATTGCGCGCAAGCTCGCCGATGTCGGCGCGGAACTCTCGGGAAGTTTCGATACCGACCGCGCGGGAGTCGCTTTGCGCACATTGTCCAGCCGCGACGAGCGCGGGCAGGCGCTCGATGTTTTCGCACGCATCCTGCAGCGGCCGGTTTTTCCGGAGGACGTGCTCGAGCGCGAGAAGGTGCGGCTCGTCGCTGCGCTCAAGGAGGCCGACACCAAACCCGACACCATCGCTGCTCTGACGTTCTATCGCCTGGTCTACCGCGATCATCCGTATGCCTTACGCTCCTCGGGCGAAGTGGAAACGGTGCAACGGCTCACCCGGCAGGACTTGGTAGATTTTTACCGTCACCGTTATGCCGCGCGGCACGCCGTGGTGGCGTTGATCGGCGATCTGAGCAGGGAAGAGGCCGCAGCAATCGCGGAGCAGATTACCGAGGGACTTCCGAGCGACGGCGGTGCGGAACTCGCGTTGCCGCCGGTCACGGCGCTCGCCGCCGCCGCCACCCGCATCATCGCCCACCCGGCGACGCAGAGCCATATCCTGATCGGCGCGCTCGGCATCCGGCGCGATGACCCCGATTATTTTCCGCTGTTCGTCGGCAACTACGTTCTCGGCGGCGGGGGATTCGTGTCGCGCATCACTGAAGAGGTGCGACAGAAGCGCGGATTGGCCTACTCGGCCTATAGTTCTTTCTCGCCGCTCAAGCAGCCGGGACCGTTCGTGATCGGCATGCAGACCCAGCGCGAACAGGCGCAGGAGGCGCTCAAAGTCGTGCAGAACACGCTGCGCGAGTTTCTTGCCGAAGGCCCGACGGAGCAGGAACTCAAGGCGGCGAAGCAGAACTTGATCGGGGGCTTCCCGCTCAGGATCGACAGCAACCGCAAGATTCACGGGTATCTCGCCCTGATCGGGTTCTATCGCCTGCCGCTCACTTATCTGGACGACTTTGTGAAAAACGTGGAGCAGGTGACCGTGGCGGGCATCAGGAGCGCATTTGCGCGGCGGCTCGATCCGGAACGCATGGTGACCGTCGTGGTCGGCGCCGCGGAAGACAAGACTGCCGCTTCGCCGGCCGGAAACTGATGATCGCCACGCGCCCTCACGCGCGCTCAGCCACCATGCCAAGCAACCGCGTGCGGATCATCGGGGGCGAGTGGCGCAGCAGACGGATTTCATTCCCTTCCCGCGAGGATCTTCGCCCTACGCCCGACCGCGTGCGCGAGACGCTTTTCAACTGGCTCGGCCAGGATCTCACGGGCAAGGCCTGTCTCGATTTGTTCGCCGGCAGCGGCGCACTGGGCTTCGAGGCGGCATCGCGCGGCGCCAAGCGTGTCGTCATGGTCGAGCGCGATCCGGCGACATTCAAAGCGCTGCAGGCAAGCGGCGCGCAACTTGGCGCCGCCGCAGTGGAACTCACGAGAGCGGATGCGCTAGAATTCCTGCGCGGGGATCGTAGCCGCTACGACGTCATTTTTCTCGATCCGCCGTTCACAGCCGGCTACTGGCCGCGGTTGCTGCCGTTGCTGCCGCGCCATATGGCGCCCGAGGCACTGGTTTATTGCGAAAGCGCGAAGCGGCCCGAACTGCCTGCCGGCTGGGAGATCTGGAAACAGGGCCGGGCAGGGCAGGTGCATTTTCAACTCCTGAAACGGACAGAATATGAACAACAAAGCGGTATATCCGGGAACGTTTGATCCGATCACGCTCGGTCACGAGGACCTGGCGCGGCGCGCAGCGAAAATCTTCGACACCGTGATACTGGCGGTTGCCGACAGCCGCACCAAGCGCCCGTTCTTCACGCTTGAGGAACGCGTCGATATGGCGCGCGAGGCGCTGAAGAATGTTCCCAACGTTCAGATAACGAGCTTTTCCGGGTTGTTGATGAAATTCGTGCAGCAGCAAAAAGCGAGAGTGGTGATCCGCGGCCTGCGCGCCGTGTCGGACTTCGAATACGAGTTCCAGCTCGCCGGCATGAACCGCGATCTCTATCCCGACGTCGAAACTCTGTTCCTGACCCCGGGCGAGCAGTTCATGTTCGTCTCCGCCACCATCGTGCGCGAGATTTCGATACTCGGCGGCGACGTCGGCAAATTCGTGCATCCATATGTGGCCAAGAGGCTCAAGGCCAAGATCAGGCAGCTCGGCGGCAAGTAACGGCAATTGAAACCGCAGATAAACACAGATAAACACAGATAAACACAGATAATTCAAGCGCACCAAATCCTTGACTACAGCGGAAACTAATATCTTGCTTGCATCTATCCGCGTTCATCTGCGTGTATCTGCGGCTGATACTGTTTTTGATTTTTGCGACCGTTTGAAGTGGGCGGGTTGCACATGGCGCTGATCATCACCGACGAGTGCATCAACTGCGACGTGTGCGAGCCCGAGTGCCCGAACGGGGCGATCTCGCCGGGAGAGGAGATCTACGTGATCGACCCGCACAAGTGTACCGAGTGTGTCGGTCATTACGATGCGCCGCAGTGCCAGAAGGTGTGCCCGGTCGATTGCATTCCGCTCGACCCCGACGTCGTGGAGACGAAAGAGCAGCTTTACGCGAAGTATTTACGGCTGACCGGCCAAGAGGCCGGTGAGCGGAGAGGAGAGAAGAGATAGGCGAGAGGAGGACGGCTTGGTTTGCCCCTTTCCCCTCTCTTTTCTCGCCTCTCGGCTGTCAGCGCCGCTGACAGCTTGGGCAGTAAAACGTCGAACGCTGCCCCTGCCGGATTTCCCTGATCGGCGTGCCGCAGCGCCGGCACGGCTGTCCAGCCCGGTCGTAAACCATGAACTGGCTCTGGAAATTGCCGGCCAGCCCGTCGCTGCCGACGTAGTCGCGCAGGCTGCTGCCGCCGGCGCCGATCGCGAGTTCGAGCGTTTCCCTGATTTTCACGGCCAGCAACTCGCAGCGTTTCAGGCCAATGCGATTCGCCGCGCGCGCGGGGCGAATGCCGGCGCGGAACAGCGCTTCGTTGGCGTAGATGTTGCCGACGCCGGCAACGACGTGGCTGTCCATCAGTACCTGTTTGATCGCGGCGCTGCGGTTGCGCGTGATGCGATGGAGCCAGGCACCATCAAACGCCTCGGAGAAAGGCTCCGGGCCGATATTCGCGAGCAACGGGTGGCGCAGCGGATCTCCCTTCTGCCATAAGACCAGTCCGAAACGGCGCGGATCGCGCAGCCGCACAACGGTGCCGTTTTCGAAGACCAGGTCGAAATGATCGTGAGGCTCGGGCGGTGTGGCGCTGTTCACCACCCACAGCCGTCCCGACATGCCAAGATGCAGGATGAGCGTGCCGGCGCCACAGTCGAACAGCAGATACTTGCCGCGGCGCGCAATGCCGGCAATCGTTGCTCCGGCAAGCAGCCGCGGCAGAGTGCGCGGCACCGGCAGACGCAGCGCGCGGTTGCGCACAATCGCCGTCCTGATGCGCTGGTTGACGAGCAGCGGCTCAAGTCCCCGGCGAGTGGTTTCAACTTCCGGCAATTCCGGCATGATGTTGAACAGTGAACAGTGAACGGTGCCCGGTGATCAGAACAATTCTCGGAGCGTTTCGACCGCTTACCGCTCACCGCTCACTGTTCACTGATCACTGACTTCGCCGTCCGGGCGAGGTGAGCAGGCGCCTGGCCGTCTCTGACGGGAAGTAATACTGTACCTTTTGGTCCGGGCGCGAAATGACGAGTTCCGGCTCCCGCTGCAGGATGCCGAGCGTGAGCTTCCTGCCATCCCTGAATTCCACCTTGATTTCAGCGATGGTTTTTTTGTCGGCGCTGTGCTCCGCGCGCAACGCGGCGGCCTGGCGCCATTCATCGACCCAGCGGTTGAAATCGTCCTGGCTCAGGTCTGCAACCGGCGGCGTGACGCTCCATTTGCCGCCGTTCTGCGCGACGCTGAAATCCCCGACCTCGAAACGCACCGGCGCCTCGTTGCCCGCGAATAGCTGCCTTCCGATCAATTGCTCGGCGGTTGCCGGT
>MERI01000194.1 GCA_001772005.1 Betaproteobacteria bacterium RIFCSPLOWO2_12_FULL_62_58
CAAGCGGGCGCTCGACTATATCTGCGCCGGGTATCCGATCCATTTCAGCGGGGCTGCCGGCACCGGGAAGACGGCCCTGGCGATGCACGTGGCCGCCAAACTGGGCCGGCAGGTCATCTTGATCCATGGCGATGACGAGTTCGGGAGTTCCGATCTCATTGGGGGGCAGACGGGGTATCGCTCCACCAAGTTGATTGATAACTACATTCACTCGGTCCTGAAACAGGAGGAGAGCGTCTCCAAGCAGTGGGGGGATAACCGCGTGACCACGGCCTGCAAGTACGGGTTCACCCTCATTTACGACGAGTTCACCAGGTCTCGCCCCGAGGCCAACAACGTGCTGCTGTCCGTTCTGGAGGAGCGGTTGCTCGAACTCCCGGACGCGCGTCTCGGCGATGGATACCTCCAGGTGCATCCGGAGTTCAGCGCTATTTTCACCAGTAATCCGGAGGAGTACGCCGGGGTGCACAAGACCCAGGATGCGCTGACGGACCGCATGATTACGCTCAAATTGGGTCACCACGACCTGGAGACGGAAGTGGCGATCACCCAGGCGAAATCGGGACTCCCGTGGAGGCAGGCCAAGACGATTGTGGGCATCGTTCGCGAGTTCCGCGCACTCGGGGTCAACAACGCGCGTCCCACGATCCGGGCCTGTATCATGCTCGGCCGCATCGTGGCGGCTCGCAAGGGCACCGTGGCCGCCGGCGACCCGGCGTTTCGGGAGCTGTGCCATGATGTGCTGAACGCCGATTGCATCAAAGTGACGCGCGATGGGCAGGCGGCAGGGCTTGAGCGGCTGGATGAGATCATTGCAAAGTGCTGCCCGCCCGCGCCCACGCTCGTTCCGATTGCGGGGGGGCACCAAAAAGCAACACCGCCGACTTGCCGGCGCAGTCGAAATCTTGCGAAAGAGGCAGGGAAAGGGGGAAACCGTGGCGCTTGAGAAGCGTGGCGTGCAGCATATTAAGACGATGGCCGGACTGGTGGACGGTCGCCGCACCCGAACTTCCTCCGGCGCCCTCCTCGAGTTGTCCATGCTTGAAATGGAAAAACAGCGACTCGTGCTGGAAATGCAGCGAGCGGAGCGGCGGTGTGCCGAGATTCGAGGGCGGCTGACTGAAATCGGCAAGAAGGGACTTCGGCTTCAGCGGTTCGTGGAGAAGCTGAACGGAGAAGCGCAAGCGCCCCAGGCGCACATGGTCGCCTCGCCGCTTCCAATCCATTCGGCGCCGACCGACAAGCTGAATCGAAGGCGGTTGTCCTACTGAATAGCAATTGGCCACTAGCGAATAGCTGGTAGCTCTGAAGTATTTGCTACTCGCTTAAGGAGATTGGTGCGATGAATATCCGAACATCCTCGTGCGCGGCCTCTTCCTTGAATACCGCAGCCTTCCGAACGGTCTTGGCCCGTGACAGCCGTAGGTTGGCATACAGCGTGCGTAGGGAGATCGTGACCTTACGGCGGCTCCGGGAAGATCCTTTCCCTCCGGTGCGAGCGTTCGGCCCGCGCGGCCGCATTCGGACGAGCCGGGACATCAGGACCGTGACTAACAGAGTGTTGAAAAATGCGTGCGCACATGAAGATCAAGACCCGGCATGAATCGAGCCGCTACCTGTATGCGATTACCGGCGCGGTCGAGCATCCCGTCTGCGGGGATATCGGGATTGACGGAGCGGCGGTCTATGCCGTCTCCCAAGGACCGGTCGCGGCGGTGGTCAGCGACATCACGGAAAAACGGATCCGGCCCGAGCGCAAAAACCTGGTGGCGCACCATGCCGTCGTCAAACGGCTGATGGAGGACACCACCATCCTGCCGGTGGCCTTCGGGACCATTGCCGACAGTCCCAAGGCGGTCCGGGAGATCCTGAAGGAGAACAGTGATGCCTTTGTCGAACAACTGGACCGGGTGCGCGGGAAAGTCGAGATGGGGCTGCGTGTCGCCTGGGATGTGCCGAATATCTTTGAGTACATTGTGAACCGCCACCCGGAGCTCGCGGCCCTGCGCGACAGCGTGTTGGGAAAACAGCGCGGCCCTTCGCAGGAGGACAAAATCGAGCTGGGACGCCTCTTCGATCGCTTGTTGTCTCAGGACCGCGAGCGGCACACGGAAGCGGTCGTGGAGGTGCTCGCGCCGCACTGCGTGGACATCAAACAGAATCAGCCCCGGGAGGAGCGGGAGGTGATGCATCTGGCCTGCCTGGTTGACCGGGATGTCCAGAAGGGTTTCGAGGACGGCGTCTTTGAGGCGGCCAAGCTGTTCGACAACCACTTCGCCTTCGATTTCAACGGGCCTTGGGCGCCGCATCATTTTGTCGATGTCGCCTTGGAGGTCTGAGGATCCCTATGCTCCTCGTGGATGATCTGTTGCTCTCGCCGTTCACCAGCCTGCTGTGGGTCTTTAAGGAAATTCATAAAGCGGTTCAGCAGGAAAAAGCCGGGGAGGCTGAAGCCGTGACCCGGTTGCTCAGCGAGCTCTATATGAAACTCGAGACGGGGGCGATCACGGAAGAAGAGTTTGCGGCCGAGGAGAAGCAGCTCCTCGACCGGCTGGACGCCATCGAGCGGCGCAATCAGGGTGGCGACGAAGAGGCCGATGACGAATCCGACGATGAATCCGATGAAGACGAGGACGATGCGGATGACGGCGAGGACGCCTCACGCAATGAGCCCCCAGTGCTGACCGTTTTGATGAGAACCGAATGAAAGCGGGAGAAGAGGCAAAACCGGAATTTTTGCGGGAGGAAGGGCTCCGCCTGCTGCTCTTCGGTGGGAAAGGCGGCGTGGGGAAGACGACCTGTGCCGCGGCCGCCGCCTTGGTTCTGGCCCGGCAGCACCCTGCTCGCTCCTTCCTGTTGGTCTCGACCGACCCGGCCCATTCTCTTGCCGATTGTTTTGGTGATGATTATGCCCCCTCACCCCAGCCCTCTCCCCGCTCGCGGGGAGAGGGGAGGGTGAGGGGAGTTGAGAATCTGGCGCTGCGTGAGCTTGACCCACAGGAGAGTCTGGCCCGGTTCAAAGCGCGACACGAGGAGCATCTTCGCACCATTGCCCTGCGCGGTACCTTTCTGGACCAGGCCGACGTCGCCCAGCTTCTGGACCTGTCCGTGCCGGGCCTTGATGAGGTGATGGCCCTGCTGGAGATCGTGGCCTGGGTGAAGGAGGAGCGGTATGCCTGCATCGTGGTGGACACGGCACCGGCGGGCCATACGCTTCGGTTGCTTGGGCTTCCGGCACTCATGCGGCAGTGGGTGGCGGCGCTGGACGCCATGCTGGCCAAGCATCGGTATATGGCGCGGCTGTATCGGGGCGCTTATCGCAAAGATGCGGTTGACCTCTATCTGGAAGAGACCGTGGCCGACCTGACGAACCTGTGGGCGCTGCTGCGGTTGCCCGGACGGTGCCGCTTCGTGCCGGTCATGCTCGCCGAGGCGTTGAGCATTCATGTGACGCGGACGATGCTCACGGAACTGGAACGGCTCGGCCTCCCTGTGCGGGAGGTGGTCGTCAACCGCTTGCATCCTGCGCAACCCAACTGTCCGGTCTGCGCTGAATGGGCCTCGAGGCAGACCGTTGCGATCGAGGAGCTCACGCGGGTGTTTTCAAGATACACCTTCTGGGGGCTTCCCCTGTTCCTTGAGGAGGTGCGGGGAACAGAGCGGCTGTTGACCGTGTGGGAGCGCGCCCGGCCGTTGGTGCAAGCAAAAGGGAATGATGAACGCGGAACGATGAACGATGAACCGAGGGGCGCCGGAATTCAGCGTTCAGCACTCAGCGTTCAACATTCGGCAGTTAGCAATCCGGCCCCCCTTCCCTCTTCCTCGATGAAGCTCCTCTTGTTCGCGGGAAAGGGTGGGGTGGGGAAGACCACCCTGGCGTGCGCCTCGGCGCTGCGCCTGGCGGAGAAGTGGAGCGGGAATGAGATCCTGCTCTTTTCCATCGACCCGGCGCATTCGCTTGCTGCCTGCCTGGGCTGTGAGATCGGTCCACAGGAAGTCCGGGTGGCGCCGGGGCTGACCGCGATCGAGCTGGACGCTCAGGCTGAGTATGAGCGCTTGAAGCAGGACTATGCGGATGAGTTGACCGGCGTCTTCGAGCGTGTCACCGGACAGACGGGGATTGACCTCGCGTTCGACCGGGAGGTCATGGAGCGGATCCTGGACTTGGCCCCACCGGGCTTGGACGAGATGTTGGCGCTCACCCGGATCGTGGACCTGATGGACCACGGCCGGTATGACCTCTTTGTCCTGGATACGGCGCCCACCGGCCACTTCCTCCGTTTCCTGGAAATGCCGGAGCTGATCGAGACATGGCTCAGGACTTTCTTCGGTCTGTTCTTGAAGTACCGGCAGGTCTTCTGGCTGCCGAGGATCTCGCAGATGATGGTCGAGCTCTCGAAGCGGGTGAAAGCGTTTCGGCGGGTGCTGATCGATTCCGAGCAGGCGGCGCTGGTGGCGGTGACGATTCCCACCGAGATGGCGTATGAGGAAACGAGGGACCTGGTGGCCGCCTGCGACCGGCTTGGGGTCGGGGTTCCGATCCTGTTCGTGAACATGGTCACACCGGCGTCTCGCTGCCCGACCTGCTCCGCGCTGCGCCGCGCGGAGCAGCCGTTGCTGGGTCGGTACGACGCGGTGTGCGCCGGCCGGCACGTGGCACTGGTGTTCCGACAGGACGAGCCTCGAGGGCTCGAACGGCTGCGCGCGCTCGGCCGGGCCCTCTATGTGGCTTCAGGCTTACCCGACGTGTTACAGACAAAAAGGACGATGCAATGGAACCTGGCAGGAATTCTCGCGTGATGGCACCCAGCGCTGTTACACCGGGGAGCGGCGAGCCGGCCGCCCTGGAGGCAGGCTCCGCGAGGAAACCCGAGGCGGGTGCTGCTGCGGACCAGGCGCTGCTCGGGCGGCTTCTCGCCATGGCTCACCGATACCGGAGACAGGGGAACCTTCGGCAGGCGACAGAGCTGTACTGGACGCTCGCGGAGGACTACCCGGGGACCCCTCAGGCGGGCGCGGCCAAGGCGGTGTTGCTGGAGCTGGCTACAAGCTATGAGCGCGAGGGGGCCCGTCACATGGCTCGCAGCATGTACGAACGGCTCTTGTGACCCTGATGTGCCGCGTCGTTGCGTCGTCGTAAGAGACGCAAGAAACGCAAGAAACGCGATGCGTTCCGATCAGACTATTAGCTTGTGCGAGACGCTTGACCGCGTGCTGAACACGGGCGTGGTGGTCACCGGAGAAGTGGTGATCTCGGTGGCTGACGTTGACCTGATCTATTTGGGTCTGCAACTGACC
>MERI01000195.1 GCA_001772005.1 Betaproteobacteria bacterium RIFCSPLOWO2_12_FULL_62_58
TGCGGAAGCCGTGCGCGCGATCGCGGCCCGCGACATCCGCGATCGCATGAGCGCGGAAGGCGCGGTATTCGTCGGCGACACGCCCGAGCAGTTCACGGCCTTCATCAAGGCGGAACTCGTGAAATGGGGCAAGGCGGTGAAGGCATCGGGCGCGAAGGTGGATTGAAGGGCAGGGAGGAAGGCGGAAGGATGAACGATGAAGGATGAACGATGAATGATGAAGGTTTTACCCAAACTCCTTTGTGTCCTTCGTGGTTCAGCCTTTCATTTCTTTCCTTCGCGTTCCTTGGCGTCTTGGCGGTTCCATCTGAGGGATGAGGGCGGAAGGATGAAGCCGATGGTGATTGGAAAAACGACTGGGTGGCGCACGGCCGTCACCCGTTCATCGTTCATCATTCATCGTTCCGCGTTCGGCGCGGCGATTGCGGGCGCGCTGTGGTTGATCCCCGTTCTGACATTGCTGGTTGCGAGCGGGGCCCAGGCGTACCCCGACCGTCCGGTCAGGTTGATTGTCGGCTTTCCTCCCGGCGGCGCGGCTGACATTTTGGGGCGCATCGCGGCGCAGAAGCTGACCGGCGGACTCGGGCAGCAGGTTGTGGTCGATAACCGCGGTGGCGCCGGCGGGCTCATTGCAACCGAGATCGCAGCCAAGGCGAATGCCGATGGCTACACGCTGCTGTTTACCTCGATCCCCCACGTGATCAATGCACATCTCTACCGCAAGGTTGGATATGACCCGGTCACGGACTTCACGCCTGTGATCCAGTTCGTCGCCGTGCCGCTGATGATGGCCTCGCATCCTTCGCTGCCGGCAGGCTCCGTGAGAGAACTGGTCGCTTACGCCAGGAGCCGCCCCGGGCAGATCAACTACGGATCGGGCGGCAGCGGGGCGTCGAGCCATCTCGCCATGGAACTGTTCAAGGCCATGGCCGGGGTCGACCTTGTGCATATCCCGTATAAAGGCGTCGGTCCAATGATCACGGACATGCTGGCGGGGCAAGTCAAGCTTACCATCTCCAGCGCAGTACCGCTGTCGCCGCAAGTCAAGGCAGGCCGGCTGCGCGGGCTCGCGGTCACGAGCCCGAAGCGCTCGGCGGCGTTTCCCGATTTGCCCGCAATCGCCGAGTCCGTGCCAGGCTACGAGGTGATCAACTGGTTCGGCATCCTTGCGCCGGCGGGCGCGCCAAAGGCGGCGGTTGCGCGCATCAACGCCGAGCTGAACAAGGCGCTGCGGCAGCCCGAACTCGTGAGGACGCTCAACTCGCGCGGTGCCGATGCCGTCGGCGGCACACCGGAAGAATTCGCCAGAATCATCAGGGCCGACTTCGCGAAATGGGGCAAGGTCGTGAAAGACTCCGGCGCCAAGGTCGATTGAAGGGCAGTGATGAGTGATGGGTGACGGGTGATGGGTGATGAGTGGAAAAGCGATGGGTCAGGGATTTGTCTGGTTTTTTTCCAGTGACCGCTCGATTTCATCAGCCGGCAGCGGCCTGCTGAAAAGATAGCCTTGATACTCGTCGCAGTCGAGCTTTGCCAGGAAAGCGAGTTGTTCCGGGGTTTCCACGCCTTCCGCGATGACATTGAGTTCGAGACTTTTTGCCATCGCGACCACGGCGCCCACTATCGCGGCATCTTCGGCGTCGGTGGTGATATCCCGCACGAACGACTGGTCGATCTTGAGCTTTTGCACCGGGAAGCGCTTGAGATAGGCCAGGCTCGAATAGCCGGTGCCGAAGTCGTCCACCGAAAGCTGGACGCCGATGTCGTGGAGCTGCTGCAGCACCGCGATGGCTTTTTCGGGGCGGTGCATGATCATGCTTTCAGTGATCTCGAGTTCCAGAAATCGGGCGCCAAGACCCGTGGCCTCGATCGCTCCGACTATCATTTCGACCAGGTTTTTCTGCTGGAACTGGCGCGCTGAAAGATTCACCGACATCAGCAGCGCCGGTAATCCGCGAGCCTGCCATGCCTTGTTCTGTGCGCAGGCGACCTTCAGCACCCATTCGCCAATCGGCACGATCAGCCCGGTCTTCTCCGCCAGCGGGATGAACTTGGCCGGCGAGACAACGCCCAGTTCCTTGCTGTTCCAGCGGATCAGTGCCTCCATGCCGACAATTCGTCCGCCGTGCACCGTCACTTTGGGCTGGTAGTGCAGCAGGAATTCCTGCCGTTCCAGGGCGCGCCGCAGCAAGGCCTCCATGTTGAGGCGCTCGGCAGCGTGGTCGTGCATCTCGGCGGCGTAAAATTCGTAGGTGTTGCGCCCTTCTTCCTTGGCGTGGTACATCGCGATGTCGGCGGTCTGCAGCAGCGCGTCAATGTCCTCGACGTCGCGCGGATAGAGGGTAATCCCGATGCTGGCGGTGACAAAGATTTCCCGACCCTGGATGACGAGGGGATCGGAAAAGGCGCTCCAGATCTTCTGCGCAACCATCGTGACATCATCGGGTCTGGCGATGTTTTCCAGAATGATGGTGAACTCGTCGCCTCCCAGGCGGGCGATGGTATCCACGAGCCGCAGCGACGCTCTCAACCGTCCGGCCACCGCCTGCAGCACTTCGTCCCCCGTGCTATGTCCCAGGGAGTCATTGATTTCCTTGAAGTGGTCGAGATCGAGGAACATCAGGGCCAGTATCCTGTCGTTGCGCTTGGCACGCACCATCGCCTGCGTCAGCCGGTCGCGGAACAGACTGCGGTTGGGCAGCCCGGTCAGCGAATCGTACTGGGCGAGGTAGGCCAGCCGCTCCTCGGCCTTCTTGCGTTCGGTGATATCCTCGGAAATGCCGAGCACGTACTGGATATTTCCGATTCCGTCGAAGACGGGCAGTTTCTTGGTTTGCAGTATCCTTTCCGCGCCATCCTTGGTTCTAATCGGCTCTTCCTCAACGAATACGAGCTTGCCGGTATCGAGGGTTTCGCGATCCTTGGCGACGAAGAAGTCGGCCTGCTCTTTCGGAAACAAGTCGTAGTCGTTCTTGCCCAGCAGTTCTTGCTCCGAGAAACCGGTCATGGCCTCGCCCGCCTTGTTGAGGCGCATGAACCGCAGTTCCTTCGCATCCTTGACGGACACCATGCTGGGAAGGTTGTCGACGATGGAGCTGAGGAAGGTCTGAGTCTTGCGGATTTCCTCTTCGGCCCGCTTGCGCTCGGTGATATCGCGCATCACCACCTGCACCCCCGGGTTGCTCCGGTACATAAAAGGAGAGGCTGTGACTTCGACGTCGATCGCGGCGCCATCCAGCCGAAGGACCTTTGCTTCGAGCGGCAGCACCGTCGGGTTTTCGTCGCCCAGCCGCCGGATGCGCTCGATGACCGTCTTCCGGAAATCCGGATGAACGATCTCGAGCACCGGCTTGCCGATGAGTTCCTCCCGCGTCGCCGCACCGAGCAGCTTCATGCACGCACCGTTGACGAAAGCGATCCTGCTTTCACTTTGAATGAAGATGCCGTCGGGGGAGAGTTCCACCAGTTGACGGTAGCGTTCCTCGCTGTCCCGCAGCGCGCCTTCCGTCTGGATGCTTTCCGAGATCTTCTGTTCCAGCAGCACATTGATCCGGGACAGTTCGCCGGCACGCTTTTCCAAAGCGGCATTTGACGCGCGCAGCGTTTCGGCAAGATATGCGTCGAACGCCGACGCCAGCAAGTTCGCCGCCAGGAACATGAATGTGAACCCGCCGATGGCGCGCGCGAGCCAGACGTTGTTGATGTCCTCTGGATTGACCAGGGAGACAGTGTCCGGCGCGAAGATGGCAGCGGCCATGCCGGTGTAGTGCATTCCCGAGATCGCAGCGCCCATGACCAGCGCGCCGCCCGCTTTCTTCCAGAACGCCGATAATCCGGTTTCGGAGCGCGGCTGGAGGGCGATCCACAATGCGGCTACCGCGGCGGACATCGCAATCAAGATGGACAGGATGACGAGAAACAGGTCGTGATTTACCGGCGGCCGCATCCGCATCGCTGCCATCCCGGTATAGTGCATGGAGGCGATGGCGGTCCCCATCAGCAGTCCGGCGCCGGCGAGCCTGCGCGCGCTCAAGTCTCCGCGGCCGATCGTGTGGAATGCGAGTCCCGACACCAGGACCGCGATCAGCAGCGAAAGCAGGGTAATCGCGATGTCGTACGATATCGGCATCGGCAGGCGGAAGGCCAGCATCCCGATGAAGTGCATCGACCAGATACCGGTTCCCATCGCGGCCGCGCCGCCGATGAGCCAGTAGGGGGCGGCTTTATTTCCCGTCGATGCCGCAAGGCGTGCGGCCAGATCAAGCGCGACGTAGGATGCAATGACCGCAACCGCGATTGAAAGACTCACCAGCCAGATGTCATAAGTTCCGATCATGCTTCGGTTCCATCGATGCTCAATCGCCTGGCGCCGGGCGCAACAGGCACTGTGTGTCCCCGTGTCCGCTACATCGGCCTCGGGACCGAATAACCGCCGCTCCCAAGAAGAGCAAAATTCGCAAAAGACGCCAAGATAGTCGTTAACACAAATTTACACAAGGAGGGATCGCTCGCGGTTGAAGTTTTACCGCAATGACGGATTGCGTTGCTGCCGCGCCTACAGCCAGTCTTTGCGCCGTTCTGTCAGGATCGCGCTTGGCGACCGGCGCCTTGCGGCGTGCGGCGTGATCGTCGCATTCCAGCGGTTTCAATTCGAATGCGTAACCGTTCCTGTGGTGGTCGCCGCTGTGGTATGTTGGGGGTACACTCTTGACTCGCATGCCCGGCACGCATCCCTATCAAAACCTGACCCCCGATTGCATCCTCGACGCGGTGGAAACCTGCGGCTGCCGCTGCGACGGTCGGCTCCAGGCCCTCAACAGCTACGAAAACCGCGTTTACCAGGTATGGCTGGAGGACGGATCTGCACTGGTTGCCAAGTTCTATCGTCCCGGACGCTGGCCGGATGCGGCGATACTGGAGGAACATGCGTTCGCGCTGGAACTCGTCGAGCGTGAAATCCCGGTCGTCGCGCCACTCGCGTTTGCTGACGGGCGCACCATGCACGAGCACGCCGGTTATCGCTTCGCGCTTTATCCGCGGCGGCCGGGGCGCAGTCCCGAACTGGAAAACCGCGATACGCTCACCTGGCTGGGACGCTTTATCGGGCGCATTCATGCGGTCGGCGCGCTCCGGCCCTTCGCGCACCGGCCGGCGCTCGACATCGAAAGCTTCGCGGTCGAACCGTCGCGCTTCGTGCTCGCAAACGGTTTTGTGCCGGCCGACTTGCGCGCGACCTACCGCAGCGTCGTTGACGATGTGGTGGAGCGCGTGGCGCGCTGTTACGGGCGCGCCGGGCCGGTGAGAACGATCCGGCTGCACGGCGATTGCCACGCCGGCAACATCCTGTGGACCGATGAGGGACCGCATTTCGTCGACCTTGACGACGCGTGCATGGGGCCGGCGATGCAGGATCTCTGGATGTGCCTGGCGGGCGACCGCCGCATGATGGAAGCGCAACTCGAGGCGCTCGTCGCCGGCTACCGCGAGTTCTGTGATTTCGATTCCGCCGGAATCGTTCTGATCGAGGCCCTGCGCACGCTGCGGATGATCCACTATGCAGGATGGCTGGCGCGACGCTGGGAGGACCCGGCGTTTCCCGCGAATTTCCCGTTCTTCAACACGCAGCGCTATTGGCAGGACCACATTCTGTCCTTGCGCGAGCAGGCTGCGCTGCTCGACGAGCCGCCGCTGGAACTGGCCGCGTGAAGCCGCGCATGCTGCTCGATGTCCTGATTTCAGTCTCGATCGCTTACGTCTGCGTCCTCGGGCTGGTGTTCGTGTTCCAGTCGCGGCTCGTCTACTACCCGCAGATCGGGCGCGAGATCGCGGTTACGCCGCAGGCCTACGGCCTCGCTTTCGAGTCGGTCGAGATCGCGACTGAAGACGGCGAGAATCTGCACGCATGGTGGGTGCCGGCGGCCGGCGCGCGTGGCACCGTCCTCATCTTCCATGGCAATGCCGGCAACATCTCGCACCGGCTCGACTATCTGCTGATGTTCCGCCGCCTGGGTTACTCGACGCTGATCGTCGATTACCGCGGTTATGGGAAAAGCACCGGCTCGCCGTCCGAGGACGGTACTTACCGGGATGCAGTAGCCGCCTGGCGCCACCTGACGGAAGGGCGCGGCATTCGTCCCGCCGACATCGTGATCTTCGGGGAGTCGCTGGGCGCGGCGGTGGCAAGCTGGCTCGCGGCGCGCCTTTCCCTCATCCCCGACCCTTCTCCCGAGGGGAGAAGGGAGGCTCGAGCTTCCTCTCTCCTTCTGGGAGAGAGGTCAGGAGTGAGGGCTCCGCCGCGTGCGGTCGTGCTCACCTCCACTTTCACTTCGGCGACCGACCTCGGCGCGCAGGTCTACTGGTTTCTGCCGGTGCGGCTCATCAGCCGCTTCCGTTACGACAATCTTGCCAATCTGCGCGCGATCAGGTCACCGGTGCTGATCGCCCACAGCCGCGACGACGACATCGTGCCGTTCGCCCATGGGCAGAGATTATTCGCGGCGGCGAACGAACCGAAGCAGTTCCTGGAAATGCGCGGCGGCCACAACAGCGGCTTCCTTTTCGCGCGCGAAGAGTGGGTGCAGGTGCTGGCCGGGTTCCTCGAGCGGCATGCACCGAAAGGCGCAGGGCGTTAGCCGTTTCCTGGTGCCGCCGCTTGCGTGAAGACGATGTGTGAGATGGGCGAAGTTTAGCCACAAAAGGAGGCTGGCATGGAAAAACAGTTCATTCATCCAGACGGACTCGCCAAACCGGGTGTTTACACGCCTGTGGTTACCGCGCGCGGCAGGAAGACCGTTCGGCGGCTTAATTTTTCAGTAGCTCGGCGACGTAGTCGGCGATGGCGAGCGATGAAGTGAGCCCCGGCGATTCGATGCCGTAGAGGTTGACCAGGCCCTTGATGCCGTGATCGCGGAGCCCCTGGATTACAAAGTCCGCCGCGGGCTCGCCTTTCCCGGTGATCTTGGGGCGAATCCCCGTATAGCCGGGCTGCAACGCGCCGTCCTTCAAGCCCGGATAGTAGCGGCGGATCGCTTCGTAGAAGGCGGCGGTGCGACTCTCGTCGAAGCAATAGTCGATGCGGTCGATCCAGCTGAAATCGGGCCCGAACTTGACCCGTCCTCCGAGATCGACCGTCACGTGCACCCCCAGCCAGTCCTGGCGCGCCACCGGGTAGATCAGCCGCTTGAACGGCGCCGTGCCTGACAACGTGTAGTAATGGCCGATCGCGTAGTAGGTCGGCGGGATGGTGTCAGGGGGGATGCCCGTGATGGTACGCGCCACCGCTTGCGCGTTGAAGCCTGCCGAGTTGATCACGGTGTTGCAGACGATCGTCATCGCTTCGTTGCCGCCGACGTTGAGCGCGATGCCGTCGCCCGTCACCGCGCCGGAATTAACCGGGCTGGCCAATGCAAGGGAGGCGCCGCGCGCTTCGGCGTCTCCCAGATAAGCGAGCATCAGGCCGTGGCTGTCCACGATACCGGTCGACGGCGACAGGAAACCGGCCACCGCGCGTACCTCCGGTTCGAGTTCGGCGATCTCATTCACGGTCAGCATCCGCAGGTCGCCGATGCCGTTGATTTCAGCTTGCCGCTGGTATTTCTTGAGTCCCTCGATCTGGTCAGGACCGGTCGCCACGATCAACTTGCCGATGCGCCTGTGGTTGACGCCGTGCGCAGCGCAGTACTGATAAAGCGCGCGCCCGCCGGGGACACACAGGCGCGCCTTGAGCGAACCCGTCGGATAGTAGATGCCGGCGTGGATCACTTCGGAATTGCGTGAGCTGGTGTGGGTGCCGAACGCCTCCTCCGCCTCGAGGATCACGACTTCACGGCCGGCAAGCGCAAGCCCGCGCGCGATGGCGAGGCCGACGACGCCGGCACCGATCACGGCGCAATCGATTTTTTCAGACATAATTCAGCAAGTGAAAACACCGAGGACGTGATCAACGTGACATGCGCGGAGTGTGAGGAGTCTGGCGTGCGGCGTTTAGGGAAGCGCTGGAATTCTAACCGATCATGAATGATGCGTGGGACCCCGAGTTCCTGGAGCGCTCGCCGATGTTCGAGCCGCTGCGCCCTTACGGCCGGGCGGCACTTGGGACCCATTGGCCGTCGCTCGACGATCTGCGACGCCTGCTCGCGGCACGCGGGCCGCCGATCACCACGCGCAGCGGGGCGCGGTTGAGCTTCGTGCCTCAAGGGCGCAAGGCCAATGCGTTCGAGGCAAAATATGAGCCGCGCATCTACCTCAAAGGCGAAGTGCAGATGCGGCGAGAGAACTGGCACGATCTGCTGAATGCGCTGGTGTGGCTCACGTTTCCGCAGTCCAAGGCGGCGCTCAACGAGCGTCACTACCACGCGCTGCTGGAGCAGCAGGCGGCCGGCTCACGAAACCGCGGTCCGGTTCAGGATGCGATGACCTTGTTCGACGAGGGAGGGGTGATCGTCGCGGCGCGCGAGCATGAGCTGCTGCGTTTGATCGAGGGTTTCGCGTGGAAAGACTTGTTCTGGCGCAACCGCGCGCGTGCGACGGCGGACATGCGCTTTTACCTGTTTGGCCACGCCTTGTACGAAAAGGCACTCGATCCGTTCACGGGCATTACCGGGCGCGGCATCCTGTTCGAGATCGACGCGGAGTTTCTCGCCGCCCCGCTTTCCGTTCAGCTCGCGCGCCTCGACGCCATGCTCGCCGCGCGCCTGCTCGATCCGGACCGGTTGCGTTCGACTCGCGAGCTTGTCCCCGTGCCGATACTCGGCGTTCCTGGCTGGAGCCCCGATAACGTACGCGAGTCGTACTACGATAATCCCGATTACTTCCGTTCCGGACGAATGCGGTGACCCCGGGCAGGGGGATGATCAGTCGCTGCCATATACCGTAACCTGGTTCTTGCCTTTGTTCTTGCTCGCGTACATCGCCTGATCCGCCTTTTTCATGATCGTTTCGAAGTCATTGCCATCCTCGGGATAGGAAGCGATGCCGATGCTGACCGTAATCTGGACCGTTTTGTCGCGAATCGATAGCGGCGTGGCCGCGATGCTCTGGCGGACTCTCGCAGCGACGCCGGCGGCCCCGCTGCCCCGGGTTTCGGGCAGCAGGACGAGGAATTCATCGCCTCCGTAGCGGCCCACGATATCGGCTTCGCGCAACTGGCTCTGGATGCACTGCACGGTGAGCTTCAGTAACCGGTTCCCGGCGTCGTGCCCGTAGGTGTCGTTGATGGTCTTCAGGCTGTCCGAATCGATCATCAGCAAGCTCAAGCGACGGTCATAGCGCGCGGCTTGCTTGAAGATGCGCTCCGACACGATGTCAATCGCGCGCTTGTTGAATATGCCGGTCAGCTCGTCCGTTTCGGAAAGGAGCTTGATCTGTGTCAGTGCACGCCGGATGTCGGCGGACAGCATAGTCGTAATATAGGCGACCAGCAGCAGCGGGACGACCTGCGCGGTCAGTGTCGTCGCGAAAAACGAAAAGCCCATCGCGTATGCACGTCCGTAATAGCCCAGCCAGGCATAGCAAGATACGATCAATACCATTTGGAGCAGGGTCGCGAGCTTGCCGAGGGTGAGCGTGCTGGTGATGACGACCAGCAGATAGAGGCTCAACAACGGGCTGTCGAGCCCGCCCGTGTACATCACGACCCACGTAATGAACACGATCATCACCCAGGTCTCGATCGCAAGCTTCCAGTGAGTCTCCTTCCGGTAGAAATTTACATAGTGGAAGCCCAGCACGAAGGCGGCAAAGAAAAGCATGGCCGTCGAGAGGGCAGCCGAGTTCTCTTTATCAGGCACCAGCACGGAATGGTAGAGCAGGACCAAAATCAGCAGCAGCCACTCGATTTCCGCCACAGTGCGCGCAAAGCCGCGCAGTTCCTCGGCGGAAAGGTTGGGATCGAAAATCAGATTAGAGCGCATGACGGGGTTCTGGCGGCGCAGCGGTTCGAGCAACAGCCACGAGGTGGTCCGACGACAGCAGGCGCCAGCACGCGCAAACCCACGGTGGAAGAAGAAGGCAACGTTTTCATCAACTTGGCGCCAACGTGCCCGTACAACGTCAGAGAGCCACGAATCGCGTCAGTATTCATTGGCCGAGTCGAGGATAGCAACGAAAGTATTTGATTCTGTGGTTATTATTGGCGAAACGCGGACGGCATATGGCCTCAATGGTAATCGAAAATCTAACAAAATGGGAGGTTTGCAATTGCCCTCGGCGATCCTTGTCAACAATTGTTTGCCGTTCAAGCGCAGAGGGCGCTTCAGTGCGAGATCAAACAGCAGTAGGTTGTATTCGCGGATTTCGCTGAGCGCCGGCGCCAGTTCCGGCGCCAGCAACTTGATCTGCATGAGGTGGAACAGATGTTGCGCGAATTGCAGCGGGTGCGGCAGGCTGTGCATGCGCGGCTTGATCAGATACCGCTCCCCGAGCCACCGCGGCCGACAGGGTGCGCGTTACGCTCTGACGCTAAACGGTGCTACAGTACGGGGCGCGGGCATCCAGTCGGGCGGGGAAAGCCTTTTTAGTTCAATCGACTGGACGGGCAGATCGCCGTAAGCATGCTATTGAACTCGCGGTCCATGCCCCCATCTAATGCAACGAAGCAACCACCCACGAGGATAACGGCTTTATGAAACGGATTTTCCTGTATCTGGTCACCAACCTGGCCATCGTGCTTGTGCTCAGTGTGACCCTGCAGCTGCTGGGCGTTGACCGGATGCTCGATGAACAGGGCGTCGGTATCAATTTCAACGCATTGTTGATATTGGCCGCGGTGATAGGTTTCGGCGGTTCGTTCATCTCGCTCCTGATGTCGAAATGGAGCGCGAAGATGATGACCGGCGCCCAGGTGATCGAGGTGCCGTCGAACATGACCGAGCGCTGGCTGGTCGACACCGTGAAACGCCACGCGGAAAAAGCCGGCATCGGGTTGCCCGACGTAGCGATTTTCGACTCGCCGGAAATCAACGCGTTTGCGACCGGCTGGAACCGCAACAGCGCGCTGGTCGCGGTGAGCACCGGGTTACTCAACAATATGGCGCAGGACGAAGCCGAGGCGGTGCTCGGTCATGAAGTGACCCATGTCGCCAATGGCGACATGGTGACGCTTGCGCTGATTCAGGGGGTGGTCAATACCTTCGTGATCTTCCTGTCGCGCATCATCGGGTACCTCGTCGACCGCGTGGTGTTCAAGGTGGAGCGCGGGCACGGTCCCGCGTTTTTCATTACCGTCATCATCGCGCAGCTCGTGCTGGGCATTCTTGCCAGCATCGTCGTGATGTGGTTCAGCCGCCAGCGCGAGTTCCGGGCGGACGCGGGAGGCGCGGAGCTCGCCGGCCGCAACAAGATGATCGCCGCGCTCGAACGGCTGAAACTCAACCACGAGCAACCGCAGCTCCCCAGTCAGATCGCGGCGTTCGGCATTTCGGGCGGTGTCGCGAGCGGTATCAGGTACCTGTTCATGTCGCACCCGCCGCTCGACGAGCGTATCGCCGCGTTGCGCGAGACACCGGCTCGCGTCTCTCCCGTCAGACGTGCGTAAACCGTAGCCAGTTCAAGGCTTGAGCAGCGGCGCCTTGAGGTTGCCGCCGACATTCAGCGTCCCGCGCGCCACGATCACCGACTTGGAGCCGATTTCGGCGCTGATGCGGCCGGAAAGATCGCCGTCCGGCGTGACGTCGAAACTGCCGCTGGCGCTCATCGGCCCGGAACTGAGGCGCACCTGTTGGAATGAATACCGATTGTTCGCGACCCGCAGCGAACCGGCCAGGACATCGAACTTGGTATTGCCGCCGCGCACGCCGTCGCGCGCGGACGCCTGGATGGCGCGCACGATATCGACATTGTTGAGTACGCCTCTTTCAATGTTGAAGCTGGCGTCGACGCGCGGATGGGCGAACAGCGTGGCGAGCGTGTTGCCCTGCAGTGAGAAGGTGACGTTGGTGTTGAGCGCCCCGGTTGCCGAAAACTCGCGCGTGAAGGCGGCGAGCAGCGGGCCCAGATCGCCGTTGGTGAGGCTGAATTCCCCCTCGACTCTGATGTCACCACCCCAGCTCGCTTTGGCCACCCCCTTGACCGTGCCGCGGCCGAGACGGCCTTCGAATCCGGTCACGGTTGCGCGCTGCCGATCGATGACCGCGGTCAGCGTGAAATCATCGAGCCCGATCCGTGGACCGATCGGCGGTTTCCAGTCGCTCGCCGCCAGGTTCATCTGCAACGCCTGGTCCTTCGGCGAGACGTCGATCTTTAGTTTGGAGTCGCTGAGCACTGCTTTCTGCAGCGCGCCGTTACGAGCCAGCGTGACGTCGGCATCGAGCGTCGGCATCTCAATCGCCCTGATGCCGAGCTGTATCCCCTTGAGCCGGACCTTGGTAAACTGCAGCGGCTGTGCGTCGGACTGCGGGTTGAACCACGCTGGCACACTTGCAAGCGCGTCCTCGTCGACAGTCACCACGCTGGCCTCAACACTGTCGATGTCCTTCTGGTCGCCGAGCAGCGCGAACGGACCGGCCCTGACGATGATAGTGGTGACCTTGATCTCCTGCAGCTTGCCGATCGTGACGCGTTCGAGCGTGAGTTGGGGCGAAGGGAGCAGCGCGTAGCGCATGTTCCCGATCCGCACCGGCTGTCCCAGCCGCTGGGCCATGAGTTGTTGCGCGGCCGGAATGTAACCTGTGACCGGTATGATATGCAGCAGCCCGACCGCGGCCGCCACGAGTACCACAACGCCGGTTATCGCGACGTGCGTCCACTTGACCGGCTTTTTGGCAGGCTTAGCCGGCGCCTCCGCACGGACCTGTTCTTCCGTCTTCTTCTGACGTTCGGCGGCCGCGGCGCGCGCCCGTTGCTCGATCTCGGCACGGTAGCGCGCATCGGCTTCCAGCTCGGCCTGCTGCCTTGCCTTGAGCTCGGCTGCAACCCGAACCTTGACATCTTCCTCCGCGTTGGCGCGCAGTTGCTGTTCGTGTAGGACGCGCGCCACGGCTTCCTGTTTGGCGCGCTCTTCGGCTTCAGCCCGCGCCTTGCGATCGGCCGCCGCCTTGGCTTCGGCTTCGGCTTTTGCCATGGCTGCGGCTTCCGCCATGGCGCGCGCCTGCGCCATCGCGATTTCGGCCGCCTTGGCCGCGGCCTCGGCTTCGGCGCGCGCCTTGCGCGCGCTCTCGCTGTCGCTGGTTGCGGCTTCGCGCGCGCGTTGTTCGGCTTCCTCGCGCGCCTCGCGCGCGGCTTGCGCCTGGCGCTCGGCCTCCTCGCGCGCCTTCCTTTCAGTGTCGATCTTGGCGGTAAGCTCCTGCTGGACCTTGCGCTCGACTTCTTCGCGCGCCTTGCGCTCGGCCTCGACTTTCGCTTCCGCTTGCTCGCGGGCCTTGCGCTCAACTTCGATCATGGCCTCGACTTCGGCGCGCGCCTTACGCTCGGAGTCTTCCTGCGCTCGGCGGAGCGCCTCTTCGTGCGCCTTTCTTTCAGTCGCGGCCCTGGCTTCGGCTTCCTCCCGCGCCTGGCGGAGCGCCTCTTCGTGCGCCTTTCTTTCGGCGGCGGCCTTGACTTCGGCTTCCTCGCGCGCCTTGCGCTCGATTTCGGCCTTGACTTCGGCTTCCTCGCGCGCTTTGCGTGACTGTTCCTGAAGCTCGATGATCTGCGCCTTGGCGCGGGCTTCTGCTTCGTCGCGCTGCTTGCGTTCGTCTTCGTCGCGCGCCTTGCGCTCGGCCTCTTCGCGCTCGCGCGCTTCGGCCTCGCGCTTGGCGCGCGCTTCAGCCACTGAGCGCGCTTCGGCTTCCTCGCGCGCCTTCTGCTTCGCTTCTTCGAGCGCTTTCATCGCCGCGTCGACGCGCGCTTGTGTCGCCGTGTCGGTGATGCCGCCCTGTAACGCCCGCGCTTCGGCTTCGGCCCGCGCGCGAGCGGCCTCATCAGCCATGGCGCGTGCCTTGGTGATTGCTTCCTCAGCCGCTCTGGCGCGCGCTTCGGCTTCCTCGCGTGCCCTGCGCTCCGCTTCCTCGCGCGCCTTTATTTCGGCTTCCATCCTGGTGCGCGCTTCGGTTTCCTGCCTGGCGCGCGCTTCGGCCGCCGCGAGTGCCTCGGCCATCGCCTTCATCTGCGCTTCGACCGCGGCACGCGCCCTGGTTTCAGCTTCGGCGTGGGCGCGCGCGTCGACCTCAGCTTTGGCGCGCGCTTCGGCTTCCTGTTTGGCTTTGGTTTCCTCCGCCCCCTTGGCTGCAGCTTCTTGCTGGGCGCGCGCTTCGGCCTCGGCGCGGGCTTTGGCTTCGGCATCAGCGCGGGCCTTGGCTTCCATCGCGGCACGGACCCGTGCTTCAGCCTCGGCCTTGGCTTTGGCGTTGGCCGCGGCTTTAGCTTCGGCTTCGGCCCTGGTGCGGGCTTCAGCGGCTGCTTTGGCTGCCGCTTGGGCCTTGGCTTTGGCGTCCGCTTCGGCGCGCACCCTGGCTTCGGCTATAACGCGGGCCTTGGCTTCCGCTTCCTGCCGCGCCTGTGCTTGTGCAAGGGCACGCGCTGCGGCTTCCGCGCGTGCTTTCGCGTCGGCTTCGGCCTTGACGCGGGTCGCAGCTTCTGCATTGAGTTTGGCGACCACCTCGGGCGAGGTGAAGTCGAGTTCGACGCCTTCTTCCTTGGGCGCGGTTACCGCCGCGGCTCGACCAGGAACAGGGGCCGCTTCCGCCGGCGCCGAAAACACCCTGATGTAACCGTCAGTCTCGAGCTTAGTCAGCGCCTCCTTGAGTTTTTCCTCCTCCAGGTCGCTGTCTTTCTTGAGCAAGTCGGTGACGGTGGATTTGCCGTCGACCAGGAGGAAGACCTGGCTGAGCTCGCGCGGCAGCTTGATCGTCTTGTTCCTGATTTCAAGCACGCCCTTGGCGGTCTTGGTATAGATGGTCAGCGGGTGCATGGTTGGAACCTGTTTCAACTATAGACGCACGATGCGTTGCAGGTCAAAACGGGATGGATAGTTGAAATAGGTTCTCAATTATTTTCGAGTTGTCAGGTTGGATGCAACCTTCAATGCCACGGTCATGCTGCTGAAGCCTCCTGAATGCGACCTGCGGGCTGCAACGGCATCGAAAGAGAGCCGGATTGCCTGAAACCGCAAGCAGGGTTCGAGCGTTGCAATACTTTGATCATTATAGTGTAATACCCCGAAATCCGACAAAATTATCACAACGTCCAGCACGTGCTCGGCGTCGTTTTCAAGACGCCACAGTTCTATCAGCGCGCGACCAAGCGGCTCACTGAACGATCAGCACGATCTTGCCGATGTGCTGGCTCGATTCCATCAGCGCGTGCGCCTTACCCGCCTCGGCGAGCGGAAAGGCGTGATGGGTGACCACGCGGATCCGGCCGCTCTCGATTTGCGGCCAGACCTTCGCCTCGAGCTCCTGCGCGACCCTTGCCTTGAAAGCGGCTGGGCGGGTGCGTAGGGTCGAGCCGGTATAAGTCAGGCGCTTCAGCATCACCGGCATCAGGTTGATGTCGACTTTGGAGCCGAGCGCGAAGGCGATCTGGATGATACGGCCGTCGTGGGTGGCGGCCTTGAAGTTGCGCTCGATATTCGGGCCGCCGACAATGTCGAGGATGACGTTCGCACCGCCTTCCTTGCGCACGATTTCCACGAAATCCTCCTGCCGGTAGTCGATCGCGCGATCGGCGCCGAGATGGCGGCAGATCGCGCAACGCTCCTCCGGGCTGTCGGTTGCGATGACCTTTGCGCCAAAGGCTTTGCCGAGCTGGATGGCCGTCGTGCCGATACCGCCCGCCCCGCCGTGGACCAGGAACGTTTCTCCTGCCGCGAGGCCGGCGCCCATGAAAACATTGCTCCACACGGTGAAGTAAGTCTCCGGCACACCCGCGGCATCGCGCAACCCGACGCCCTTCGGGATCGGCAGGCAGTGCAGCGCATCGACGGGGCAATATTCGGCGTATCCACCGCCGTTGGTGAGTGCGGTCACTTGGTCGCCGACCGACCAGCGCTTGACTCGGTCTCCCAATGCTACGACTTCCCCGGACACTTCAAGACCGAGCAGATCCGGGGCGCCGGCCGGGGGCGGATAAAGCCCTTTGCGCTGCATCAGGTCCGGACCGTTGACGCCGGCAGCAGCGACCTGGATCAGCACTTCGCCGACCTGGGGCTTGGGTAATGGGCGAACAGCGGACTTCAGGACCTCGGGGCCGCCGGGCGCGCTCATTTCCATCACTTTCATCGCTGCGGGCAGGTTGCTGCTCATGCTGCTCCTCGTGTGCTTATGGGTGGATGGGTGATGAGTGATGGGTGATGAGTAATGAGTGATTGATAATGCGTGCTCAGCGATGGGCGATAAGTCCCACTCATTACCCATCATCGTTTCGTCACTTGTTCGAGTCTCGAAACAGACGGATGCGTTCCTTGAGACCGGGCACGCTGACCGAGTTGGCGAGCGTGGCCATGTCTTCGGCGCGGCTGTCAATGACGGTCTGACGGTGCAGCGCCGCTGCTGCGCCCGGGGTGAGCAGCTCGCAGCCGGCGCGGATCGTGGTGGCGAGCGCCGGCCACTCCGTCTGGGCAGCGATGCGCGTCACGAAATTCACCTTGAGCGCCTCGTTGGCGTCGAATGTGCGGGAGGCGGCGAGTATCGCACGCGCATGGTCGGCGCCGATGCGGTGGACCAGCCGGCGTGTGCCGAGCACCACGCCGAAGCGCAAGCCCGGCATATGGAACGTCGTTCCGGGAGCGGCGACGCGAATGCCGCCGCTCACCACGAGATCGGCGCCGGCGCCGAAATTCCTGCCGTGGGCAAGGAGCAGTGTTTCGAACGGCGCGTGATAGAGCTGCTGCAGCAGCGTCTCGATGCGGATGAAACGCAGCGCAAGATCGCCCTCGCTTTGCTCCTGGTACCCGGTGAAATCGAAACCGGCGCAGAAATGGGCGCCCGCGCCGTCGAGGATCAGAAGCCGCGTGCCGTCGGTATAAGCGTACTCGACGGCGTTGAGCAGCGCCTCCACCATTGATGCCGAAAGCGCGTTCGCTTTCTGCGGACGGTTCAGCGTCAGGTGAGTGACGTGGCCTTCGTGCTTGCGAATCAGTTCATCGTTCATATTTACATTGGTGAACGAGTGAACGGGTGAACGAGTGAAGCCCCTCACCCAATCCCTCTCCCCGGGTACGGGGAGAGGGTGTTTACCCGTTCACTTGTTCACCCGTTCACTCGTTCACGCCTTCATATTGGCGAGGCCGATTTCCGCCATGACCTCGGCGGTATGTTCGCCCAACGCCGGCGGATTGCGGTAGACGCCGAGCCGCTGGCCCGAAATGCGCTGCGGCGAAACCACCGTCTTGGTCCTCACGCCATTGGGGAGGCGCACGTCCTCGACCCACTGCATGTGCTGCACCTGCGAATCGGCGAGTACCTGGGAATAGTTGTTGATCGGTGCGCACGGCACGCCACGCTCGTTGAAGATGGCCAGCAGCTCGGCGGCATTGTGTTTGACGAATTCCGCCTCCAGCAGGTCGCGCAGTTCGTTCTGGTGCCGGGCGCGCAGGCTGGGCGAGGCGAAACGCGAATCCTGCATGAAATCGGGGCGTTGAATTCCTTCGCAGGCGGCCTGCCACAGCTTATCGGTGCCCGCGGCGAGCGCGAAGTAACCGTCGCGGCAGCGAAACGCCGCATAGGGTGCGTTCATCGGATGGGCGGAGCCCAACCGCACCGGGTCGCGGCCGGTGCCGAACAGTTCGCTCGTCTGCAGGTTGGCGATGCCGAGCATCGCGCCCAGCATCGAGACATCGATGTGGTCTCCCGGCTCCCCGCGCTTGACCTTGTGCAGCGCTGCAACGACAGTGAACGCCGCATAAAGGCCCGCGGTAAAGTCGGCGATCGGAATGCCGCTTTTCGACGGCCGTCCGTCCGGCTCTCCGGTCACGCTCATCGCGCCGCTGATGGCCTGCACCGTCATGTCGAAGCCGCCTTCCTTCGCGCGCGGTCCGGTCTGCCCGAAGGCAGAGACCGAGCAGTAAACGAGGGACGGTTTGCTCTTGGCGAGCGTGGCATGATCGAGTCCGAATTTCGCCATGACGCCGGGACGGAAGTTTTCGATCACGACATCGGCCGAGAGCGCGAGCTTGCGGGCGGCTTGCAGCCCGACGGCGTCCTTGAGGTCCAGCGTCACCGAGCGCTTGTTGCGGTTGACCGAGGCGAAGTACTGGCTGTAGCCGTCGAGGAGCGGCGGCCACTCGCGCATCAGATCGCCGCCGTCCGGGGATTCCACCTTGATCACATCGGCGCCCATGTCGGCGAGCAGGCAGCCGCAAAACGGACCGGCCAGCACCTGGCAGAATTCGATCACCTTGACGCCGGCGAGGGGAAGCATCGAAAAGCGCTGTTACGCTGTCAGGGATTCGGATGGGGTGGGACGCCGGCGCCGTGGCTGTTCCGCGAATTTCAACGCCCATATACTAGCACGCTGGCGGTCGATCTTGCCCACACCGATCCCGGTGTATGGTAAGTTTAGCGGCTGGCAGTGTCTCAAGGGAGAACAATGTGATTCCGCGTCACACCCGCTACGATTATTCACCGATCACCGAGCGCAAGGACTACAGCTGGCCGGGCGGCAAGCGGCTCGCGTTCTGCATCACCACCAACATCGAGTGCTTCGCGTTCTGCAAGGGACGCGGTCACGACAATGCCAAGCACGGCGAGCCGCAGACCCAGCGCAACTACTCCTGGCGCGATTACGGCAACCGCATCGGCATCTGGCGGCTGTTCGACCTCGCGGACGAAATCCAGATGCCGCTCGCGCACAACACCAACAGCCTGCTCTACGAGCATGCGCCGCAGATCTTCGAGCGCCTCCGCAAGCGCGGTGACGAGATCGTCGGGCACGGCCGCACCAACTCCGAGAACCTGCAAGACTTCCGCTGGGAAGCCGACGAAGCGCGCGTGATCAAGGAGGTCACGGACACGTTCACGAAAAACGAGGGAAAGAAACCCAAGGGCTGGATGGGGGCGGGCACCTACGAAAACTCATGGACGCCCGATCTGCTGAAGGAAGCGGGCTACACCTATCTCATGGACTGGCCGTTCGACGATCAGCCGGTGTGGATGCGCACCCGCTCGGGGCCGATTCTCTCCGTTCCGTATCCGGCCGAACTCAACGACTCGCCGCAGGTCATTCACCGCCAGCATACCGGGCGCGAGTTCTGCGACATGCTGGTCGATCAGTTCGAGGAGATGGTCGAGCAGAGCGAGAAACACCCGTTGGTGTGCAACATTTCCATCCACCCCTACGTGTTCGGCTACCCGTTCCGCCTGCGCCCGTTGCGGCAGGCGCTCAACCATTGCTTTTCCAGCAAGTTCATGGCCCGCGTCTGGAAGTGCAAGCCGGAAGATGTCTCCGACTATTGTTACGCGATGAAGCCCGGGATCATTCCCGGGAGTTGAGCAGGGCTTCGAGTGTCGATTCAAGATGACTCACCGGATACAACTTTATAACGGGAGGCACGCGGTCGCCACGCGAGCCAGGATGAACGGCGAAAAATCACCAGGATCGGTCTATTTTTTTGTGATCTTCATATTGCATTCCTTCGTGTCCTTTGCGTCGTTCGCATTGATGCTATGCGTTTTCGCCGCGCCGGAGAGCGGGCGCGCAGCGGAGTCCCCGTATCCGGCGCGGCCGATCCGGATGATCGTCGCGGTGCCGCCGGGCGGTCCGGCCGATATCCTGGCACGCCTGGTCGGCCCAAAACTCTCGGAGGCGCTCGGCCAGACGGTCGTCATCGATAATCGGCCCGGCGCCAACGGCATCATCGCTTATGAAATGGCTGCCCGCGCCAACCCCGACGGATACACTTTCGTGCTCGTCGCAGCCGGAGTCGCGATCAACCCCAGTCTCTACCGGAAGGTGCCGTACGATCCCATCAAGGACTTCGCACCGATCACCTTGGGCATTGCGGTTCCGAATATCCTGGTGGTTCATCCTTCTGTCGCCGCGACATCGGTGCAGGAACTGGTGGCGCTCGCCAAGGCCAGGTCCGGGAGCCTCGCTTTTGCCTCCGCTGGCAACGGCACCTCCGGTCACCTTGCGCTCGAATTGTTCAAGATGAAGTCGGGCATCGACGTGGTGCATGTCCCATACAAGGGTGGCGGGCCGGCGCTCGCCGAAGTGGTGGCGGGCCAGGTTCAGGCGTTGTTCAGCATCGCGCTTGCGGCGACGCCGCAGATCAAAGCAGGCAAGCTGCGGGCGCTCGCCATCACCAGCGCCAAGCGATCGCCGGTCGTGCCCGGCTTGCCGACCGTCGCGGAGCAAGGGTTTCCTGGTTTCGAGGTGATCGGCTGGTTCGGTTGGCTGGCCCCTGCCAGGACGCCGCCGGAACTCGTTGCACGACTCAACCGCGACATCGTCCGGGTGCTGCAGATGCCGGACATCCGCGAGCGTCTGCTGAGCCAGAACACCGAGCCGGTGGGCAACAATCCCCGGGAGTTTGCTGCGTTCATCAAGAGCGAGCACGACAAGTGGGCGGCGGTGATAAAGCAGGCCGGGGTCAGGATTGATTGAGTCGTGCGTTCCTTTGAACACAAGGAAAATCCGAGGTGAGTAAAGCAAAAGGCATACGCGAAGTCGCGTACGTCGATACCCGCCAGGGGGGCGGCGTTCGGCATGCGCATGCAGGGAAACGGCGCTTTGATCCGTTGTCCTGGTTTGATTGCGCGGGCGGAGGGCAGATCGTAGTCGAGAAGGGTATCGCCTATGTCGGCAACATGCGCAATCCGCACGGGACGATGATCATCGACGTGTCCGACCCCAAGCGTCCCAAATCGCTCGCCGAGATCTCGATGCCGGCCGGCACGCATTCGCACAAGGTGCGGGTGGCTGACGGAATCATGATCACCAACCGGGAGATTCATGCGGCGCGAGCGGCGCGCGGCGAAATGCCGCCCGCGGACTTTCAGGGCGGGCTCGGGATCTACGATGTGTCGACTCCCGCGCAGCCCAAGCTGATCACGAACTGGAATACGACCGACAAACCCGGGCCCAACTATGCGCGCGGCGTGCATCGCTTCGACTTCGACGGGCGCTATGCCTACATCTCGCCCACATGGGACGGTTTTCTCGGCAACATCGTGATGATACTCGACCTCAAGGACCCGGCGCGGCCCGAAGAGGTGGGCCGCTGGTGGATGCCCGGGCAGTGGACGGCGGGCGGGGAGAAACCGGCGTGGACCGGCGCCGCGCACAAGTGCCATCACCCGCTGCGCTACGGTAACCGCCTCTATACCAGCTATTGGCACGGCGGCTTTGTCATCCTCGACGTCGAGGACATGAGCAAACCCAAATTCGTATCCGGCCTCGACTGGAGCCCGCCCTTTCCCTGGCCGACGCATACCTGCCTGCGTATCCCGTTCAAGATCGACAACCGTGACATCATGGTCGTATCCGACGAAGACGTGGTGCGCCTGAAGGGCTGTCCGCCCTATCCGTCGGCGTTCCTGTGGGTCGTGGATATCACCGACGAGAAACACCCGATGCCGATCGCGACTTTCCAGCTCGAGGACATCCCACCCGAAGAGCAACCCTACATGACCGGCTGCCACCAGCCGTGCGAGAAGGTCACCGGCACCGAAATTCCTGTGGCATGGTTTGCTCACGGATTGCGCATCATCGATATTGCGCGGCCGCACGCGCCGAAGGAGGTTGCGTATTTCATGCCGGATGTGCCCGAAGGCTCGGCGCGCGTGCAGAGCAACGATGTCACGGTCGACGAGCGCGGACTGATCTATCTGCTCGACCGGGTGCGCGGCCTGCACATCCTCGAACGAATCTGACGCGAAAAGTCGAAAAGCATCAACTGCGATGTGTGTTATGGGTTGCCCTTCGCGACCTTCGTCTTTCCTTGGCGTACCCCTCAAGGGGGTATTGAAAGGAATCTTTTGCGTTCCCGCTTTGTCCTTGAATTGAAGCATTGTTCAGCGAGGTGAGCCATGGCGTCCGGCGTATTCGACGACGCGCTGCTCAAGCACTTATGGAGCAGCGACGAGTTGCGGGCGATCTTCAGCGATCGCAACCGCGTGCAGAAGTGGTACGACTACGAGGCTGCGCTGGCGCTGGAGCAGGCCGAACTTGGCATCATTCCCAAAGAAGCGGCGCAGGAGATTGCGGCCAAAGCTAAGGTCGAGAACGTCGACATCGAAGCGATTGGCGCCGAGATCCGCCGCATCAAGCACCCGCTGGTGCCGGCTTTGCGCGCGGTCGAGAAAATTTGTCGCGACGGCCACGGCGAATACATTCACTTCGGACCCACCACGCAGGACGTGCTCGACACCGGCACGGTGCTGCAAATCAGGGACGCGCACGCGATTTACCTGCGCGACATGAAGGCGGTCGGGCGGGAACTATACCGGCTGGCCGATACGCACAAGAACACGCCGATGGTCGGTCGCTCGCACGGCGTGCAGGCGCTGCCCATCACCTTCGGCCACAAGGCGGCGATCTGGCTCTCGGAGATGGGGCGCAACTACCAGCGCATGGTCCAGCTCGAGCCTCGCCTGTTCGTCGGCGGCATGGTCGGCGCCGTCGGCACCCAGGCTTCGTATGGCCCCAAAGCCGCGGAACTCGACCAGCGCCTGATGAAGCGGCTCGGGCTGGGCGTGGCGGACATCAATTGGCAGCCGGCGCGCGACCGGTTCGCCGAATACGTGTGCGTGCTGGGCATCATCAGCGGCACGCTCGGCAAGATCGCCAACGAGATCATCATCCTCGAACACAACGAGATCGACGAGCTGGCCGAGCCCTTCAGCGCCGGCAAGCTGGGTTCGTCGACGATGCCGCACAAACGCAATCCCTCGACGGTCGAAGCGGCGGTGGCGGTGAGCCGCGCGCTGCGCTACAACGTGGCGCTCATGCTCGAGTCGATGGTCATCGAACACGAGCGCGATGGTTCGGCGTGGCGCAGCGAATGGAAGGCGCTCCCGGAATCGTGCCTGTTGATAGGCGGGCTGCTCGCGACCATGAAATACGTGCTGTCGGGGCTGGTGGTCAACGTCGAACGCATGCGCGGCAATCTCGGCCTGCTGGGCGGCTTCCTGCTATCGGAGCGCGTGATGTTCGCGCTCTCCGACAAGATCGGCAAACAGACCGCGCATGAACTGGTGTACGAGGCATCGATGCACGGCCTCGAACAAGGCGTCACCTTCGAGCAATCGCTGATGGCGAACCAGCAGGTGCGCGAAGCGCTGTCCACGGAGGAACTGCGCAAGGCGCTCGATCCCACCACTTACGTCGGCCACGCGCCGCAGATCGTGGAACGCGTGCTCACGGAGCAGCGCGCGAATGGCTGGTTGAATTGACATTACTCGTGAGGTCGCGAGAGCGGGAGATCGGGAGAGGGAATCCTAACTCACGCCCTGACGCCCTGACGATTTCACGGAAACCACTATGAACATCACCATACTCGACGATTACCAGGACACAGTGCGCACCCTTACGTGCTTTTCCAAGCTCGCCGGGCACAACGTTACCATCTGGAACGATCACACCAAGGACGTCGACATACTCGCCGGCCGTCTCAAGGACACCGAGGCGCTGGCGCTGATCCGGGAGCGCACGCCGATTCGCGGGCCGCTGCTGGAAAAACTCCTCAAGCTCAGGATCATCAGCCAGCGCAGCGTGTATCCGCACATCGACGTCGATATCTGCACGCGGCGCGGCGTGATCGTTTCTTCCGACATGCATCCGGGCCGACCGTCGTATGCGACTGCGGAACTGGCGTGGGGTTTGATCGTCGCGGCGCTGCGCCATATCCCACAAGAAGTAGCGGCACTCAAGGCCGGGCGCTGGCAGTCGACGCTCGGCACGGGTCTGCACGGCCGCACGCTCGGCGTCTACAGCTATGGCCGCATCGGTTCCGTGGTCGCCGGTTACGGCAAGGCGTTCGGGATGAAGGTGCTGGTGTGGGGACGCGAAGCGTCGCTCGCACGGGCGCATGCCGAGGGCTACGCATCGGCGCGCAGCCGGGAAGCATTTTTCGAGGAGTGCGACGTCATCAGCCTGCACCTGCGGTTTAACAGCGCCACGCGCGGCATCGTCACCGCCGCTGACCTCGCGCGCATGAAGCCGACAGCCTTGCTCGTCAACACCAGCCGCGCCGGGCTGATCGAGGCCGGTGCCCTGGTTGATGCGCTCAAGCGCGGGCGTCCCGGCATGGCGGCGGCCGATGTCTACGAGGAAGAGCCGGTGCTCAACGCCGCTCATCCGCTGCTTGCGCTCGACAACGCGCTTTGCACGCCGCATATCGGCTACGTGACACGCAGCGGTTACGAAGGCATGTTCGGCAGCATCTTCGATCAAATTCTGGCTTATGCCGCCGGCAAGCCGGTCAACGTCGTCAATCCGGAAGTCCTGAAATTGCGTTAAAATTTCGCGAGCCGCGCGGCGCGGCTGCGGCCAGAACAAGAGGAGGGAACAACATGCAACGCGACATGCGCAGTTTGTGGTGGGCAGCGACTTTCCTGTTGCTGGGGAGCGCGGTGCCGGCGCTCGGCCAGGTTGCCAAATCCGCGGCGACGAATTATCCGGCCAAGCCGGTGCGCTGGATCGTGCCGTTCCCGCCGGGCGCATCCAACGACATCATCGGGCGGCTGGTTGGCGGCAAGCTTACCGATGCGTGGGGACAGCAGTTCGTGATCGACAATCGGCCTGGTGCGGGTGGATTGATCGGCGGCGAGATCGTCGCCCGCGCACAGCCGGACGGCCACACTTTGCTGCTGGCGAACCCCGCACCAATCGTGAATTCGCCGCTGCTCGCCAAGGCGCCGCCGTACGGCGCTGATGATTTCGCCAGCATCGTTTACATCGGGTATGCGCCGCTCATCGTCGTGACGAATCCCGGGTTTCCGCCGCGCAATCCGCGCGAATTCCTCGATTACATGAAAACCAACCCCAACAAGGTGAGTTGGGCCTCGTCGGGAATCGGAAGCAGCCTGCACATCGGCCTCGCACTGCTGCAGGCGGCGACCGGCGCGCAGGTCGTGCACGTGCCCTACAAGGGGACGGCCCCGGCACTGACCGACATAATCGGCGGCCAGATCCACGGCATGTACACGACCACCGTGAGTGCGGAGGCGCAAATCAAGGCGGGGCGCGTGAAGGTCATCGGCATCGCGAGCGCGAAGCGTTCGCCGTTGCTTCCCGCCGTACCCACGCTGGCCGAAAGCGGCATCAAGGACGCCGAGGCGGTCGTGTGGTTCGGAATGTCGGCGCCCGCAAAAACGCCGCGGGCTGTCGTCAGCCAGCTCAACCGCGAAGTGAACCGTATCCTCGGGCTTGCGGACGTCAAGGCGCGGCTCGACCAGCTCGGACTCGAAATCGCGGGCGGCGCCCCGGAAGATTTCGATCGCTTCATCAAGGCAGAGGTGGCGAAGGTCTCGAAATTGATCAAGGCCGGGTTACTGAAGGTCGAGTGAGCGTGCGGGCTGACCCCCGATCGAATGTTGCGCAAATGGATGACCATCCGTTTGCGCCTCGAACCTCCCTTCTCCTCCCGGGAGAAGGGTCGGGGATGAGGGCTGAGCATGGCCATGTATCTTTGGAATGCTCAGTACGAACAAGTCCTGTAGAATCCCGCAGGCAGGGCGTGCGGCCGGCAGCCACACGCGAGCTGCTCATTCATGAGGAGGGAAAAATATGCGGCAATCCGTTCGAGTTGCACTTGCAGTAGCGTTGTGTGCGGTGTCGTCTGCCACGGCAATCGCGCAGGATACCCGTTCGACAGGCTCAGGGCAGGCATACCCCAACAAACCGATCCGGCTGATCGTGGCGTTCCCGCCGGGCGGCTCGACCGACATCATCGGGCGCCTGGTCGGGCAAAAACTCGGCGAGCGGCTCGGTCAGCAGTTGGTCATCGACAACCGCGGTGGCGCCGGCGGCACCATCGGCACCGAAATCGCCGCCAGGGCAAATCCGGACGGCTATACGTTGACCATGGGCACGACCAGCACCCATGTGATCGCTGCCGGCGTCTACAGCAAGCTCAAGTACGATCCTATCAAGGACTTCGCGCCGCTCACGCTGGTGGCGAGCACGCCGTATCTGCTGGTGGTGCATCCGGGGGTGAAGGCAAAAACGCTCAAGGAATTCGTCGCGCTGGTCAAATCGCAGCCGGGCAAGCTCAACTTCGCTTCGGCCGGCACCGGTTCCACCACCCAGCTTGCAATGGAAATGCTGAAGATCGCGGCCGGCATCGACATCGTGCATGTGCCGTACAGCGGCAACGGCCCGGCCGGAACCGCCACCATGGGGGGGCAGGTCCAGGCGCTTTTCGGCAGCATGCCCGCGGTGCTGCCGCACGCCAAAGCCGGCCGATTGCGGCCGCTGGCGGTAGGCACGGCCACGCGCTCGCCATCGCTGCCCGATGTGCCGACCGTTGCCGAGTCCGGCTACTCGGGGTACGAGGCGTCGCTGTGGTTGGGATTCTTCGCGCCTAAGGGCACGCCGGTGCCGATCCTCAACCGGCTGCATGGCGAGCTCGTAAAAATCGCCCAGTCGCCGGAGATGAAGGACCAGTTCGAGAGGAATGGCGCCTCGGGGGTGACCAATTCTCCGGCGGAACTTTCAAAGCTGGTCCAGGCCGAAATCGACAAGTATAAGAACGTGATCAAGGCTGCGGGCATCAAACTCCAGTAAGCGGCGGACTGCGGTAGTGCCGCCCCGAAGCATACGGGGTCTGTTGTTCGTGCGGATCTTACGACAATCGATACGAGAAGCATTGCTGTGACATCCCGGGGTTACATCGCAACGGCCGCGTTGCTCGGCGTGCTGGTTCCCGCCGGGAATGCTCTTGCCCAGACTGGAAGCTATCCGGCCAAGACTATCCGCTTGATCGTGCCGTTCGCGCCCGGCGGCCCCAACGATCTGTTGGGCCGCATGGTGGGGCAAAAACTCACCGAACAATGGGGTCAGCCGGTGGTGGTCGAGAACCGCGGCGGCGCGGGCGGAACGGTCGGGCTGGATGCCGCCGCCAAGTCTGCCGGAGACGGTTATACGCTGGCGATGGGCGGTTCGAGCAACATGGCTGTTGCCCCGAGCCTCTACAAGAAGCTGCCGTACGATTCGATCAGGGATTTTTCGCCGATCATCAACGTCGCCCACGTGCCGTATGCCGTGGGCATCAACCCCACCGTACCCGCGAAGAACGTCAAGGAACTGATTGCGATCGCCAGGCGCAAGGCGGGTTATCTCAGCTACGCCTCTTCGGGGACCGGCAGCATGTCGAGCCTCGCGGCGGAACTGTTCAAGTCCTTGGCGGGAGCGGACGTTGTGCATATCCCGTACAAGGGCACCGCACCGGCGCTGACCGAAGTTGTGGGCGGACAGGTGGACATGATGTTCGCCGATCTCGCGCTGATCCAGCCGCTCGCGAAAGCCGGCAAGCTCAGGGTGATTGCGGTCACCGGCACCCGCCGCGCGCCCGTGGCCCGCGATGTGCCGACGATTTCGGAATCGGGACTCCGCGGTTACGAGATCGAGCCGTGGTTCGGGGTGGTCGCTCCGGCCGGCGTGCCGCGCGACATCGTCTCCCGGCTCAACGCCGCGATTGCATCAGGACTCAAGTCGTCGGACGTGATCCAGCGCCTCGACGCGCTGGGTTACGAGCCGATCGGCGGCACCGCGGAACAATTTGCCGCCACCATCAAGTCCGATATCGCCAAGTACGCAAGGATCATCAGCCAGGCCGGCATCAAGGCCGGGCTGTAAGGGGCGTAATTCGTGAGCGGTAAGCGGTGAACAGTGAACGGTGAACGGTGAACGGTGAACGGAAAACTCCAACCGCGAAGCTGCTTACTTGTTCTTCACGAATTACCAGTCACCAGTCGCGAGTCACCACTCACCGCTCACGAATCACCACGGACGGAGACAAGCCATGAGGACGAGTGTCGTATTAGCCGCGCTGCTCGCAGCCTGCATCGCGCCCGCGTGGGCGCAGGCGCCGTACCCGGCAAAACCCGTGCGCATCGTTGTGCCGTTTCCGCCGGGCGGGCCGACCGATTTACTGGCGCGCGTGCTCGCGCAGAAGCTCGGGGAGAGCATGGGCCAGCAATTCGTCGTCGATAACCGTCCCGGCGCGACCGGGACCATCGCCGCCGCGATGGTAGCCAAGTCGCCGCCTGACGGCTACACGCTGATCATGCACGCGACCAGCAGCCACGTCAGCGCGTATCTCTACCGCAAGATCACGTACGATCCGATGAAGGATTTTGCTCCCGTCGCCAACGCGGGGACGCTGGCGTTCTACCTTGTCACGCATCCCTCGCTGCCGGCGAAGACCGTGAAGGAGGTCATCGCGCTGGCGAAACGCCGTCCGGGGGAACTCGCTTTCTCCTCTCCCGGCAGCGGCAGCGGCGGACACCTGGTCATGGAAATGTTCAAGGCCGCCACTGGAATCAACCTGCTGCACGTGCCGTACAAGGGCGCTGCACCGTCGATCGCCGACCTCATTGCCGGCCAGGTTTCGCTCACGTTCGACACCATTTCGACCTCGCACCCGCACGTCAAGACCGGGCGGCTGCGCGGCATCGCAGTCTCCAGTTCGAAGCGCATGCCGGCTGCGCCCGAGATACCGACGGTCATGGAATCGGGCGTGCCGGGGTTCGAGAACTACATCTGGTTCGGGCTGCTCGCGCCGGCGGGCACGCCGTCCGGGGTGATGAGTCGGCTGAGCGGCGAAATCAATAAAGTGCTGGGAGCGCCGGATTACCAGCAGCGCATGCAGACCCTCGGTGGTGTGGCGGCGCCGCACAGCCCGGAGCAGTTCGCGGACTTCCTCAGGTCCGACACGCCGAAGTGGATCAAAGTGATCAACGACACCGGCGCGCGGGTGGAGTGATTACCGGCCATGGAATCGACCACGCACGTCTTGTTGTGCGGCGGGGCGGCTCGGCAGTCAATATAGGCACGGCGCTCCCGGCCCGTCCGCACCAACGTTCGCAGTCACCCGCGCGCGCCGCTCTCTCGCGCGTCGCTGTGCACTGCGCGGTTATGCGACGTTCTGCATCTTGTTCGCGAAGTCGCGGCCCGACGTTGGCGGGGGGAGAGGTTTACCATCTTGGTGGTAAAGCGCAATGGCTTCCTCCACCACTTGGCACAGTTGCTCGAAGACGGCTTTCTCATCCGCGCCATGGCATCCACCGTAAATCAGGCCCGGAGAACTCCCGACAAAGCATTGGTCCTCTTCCGACCATTCGACAATCTTCGCGTACCTTGCGCTTTCTTTCATGATTTTGACTCCTCAACGGCGCGCTTTACGGCGCGGACTTGGTAGTGCTACGCATCGTCGCCAAGCGCTCCCGATATTGTGATCGGTTTTGAAACTCTCGGGTGGACAAAGTTTCTGCGGTTGCCTTTCCCGCCCCGATTGACGAAACCTGCGCGTTCAAGCTCGGCAACAAGTTCTCTCATCTTCTGCGGCACGAAATCACCCTTGGATATTTCGTCGCATAACGTGTCCCGATCACACGGGCGAGCAGGGCAACGACGTGCTTGATCGCGTCGGTGTGGCACACCGCTTCCGGCGCGTCCGTGTGCGGCGCCAGGTTAGCGCTCAACCGTGCGCCGCGAGCTCTTCGCGCACGATCTTGCGCACGAGCTCCTGGGTTACGGGTTGCTCCGTGATTCCGAGGTACGAATTCAGGGCTTCATTGATCAGGGTCTGATAGCCCTTCCCGGACTTTTCGGACTGAGCCTTGAAGCGCTTGAGAATCGCGTCGTCCATGTAGATGGTGATGCGCGT
>MERI01000196.1 GCA_001772005.1 Betaproteobacteria bacterium RIFCSPLOWO2_12_FULL_62_58
CCATCTATTTCGCCTACCAGGATCACTGGCTTTATAGTTTTTCCGTGCTGGGACAAAAGATCGACTGGATGCGCGCTAACCCGTTAGTATGCGTCGAAGCCGACCAGATGAGGCGTGAACAATGGACTACCGTTGTCGTCTTCGGCCGCTACGAAGAGCTTTGCGATACGCCCGAATTCCGGAGCGAACGCACGTTCGCCTTCAATCTATTGCGACAGAGAGCGATGTGGTGGGAACACGGGGGCGCGAAAAAAATGCCTGGTGGCAGGCCGGCGGAGGTTCCCGTTTTCTACCGTATCAAAATCGAACAGATCACCGGGCGCCGCGCCGCCTCTGAACAGGCGGTGCCGGACACAAAGCAGGCCAAGGCCGACCTGGATGAGCAAGGGTGGCTGCGTAAAATGTTTCGACGTGTCCGGCAAACCTAAGCCGTCTTTCTTCCAACGCCATGGTATACGTGCGATTACTGCCGCGGCTAGTCCCAATGTTTCATGCGTTTACGAATTCCCCCAACGACGGCCATGAGCGGCGTAGCAATTTCGTACCCTTACACCGCCGTGGTTAGACCTGGCCGCTAGCCTCCGCTGCCGGCCAGAAGCGGTCACTCGCTAGTCGCGGCGATTCAGGGGCTCTGGCACCACCGGTGCGAATAGTCCTCGAACGAACTCTGAATATCGCTAAGGCTCCCGGCCGCGAAAGAACCAGTGCTTCCCAAGCTCCGTAGCGAGGATGTAACCGATGACGATTGCGACCATGGCGCCTAGTAGAGGCCAGGGCAGAGCGACGAAGCCGAAGACTCTGGCGAACGGCCCGATGAACGGGACGGCGACCGCGAACGCCGCCACAGCGACGGTCGTCCACATGAGTAGGCTGCTCGGCACGCTGCGCAGGACCGGCCCGTGCGTTCGCAGCACCAGCAACACCGCCAGTTCGGTTAGCAGGGAAACCACGAACCACGCGGTCTGAAAAATCGATTCCGTCGCGTCGAACACGCGGAGCAGTACGAAGAACGTTAGCAGGTCGAAGACCGTGCTGATCAGTCCGAACACGACCATGAACCGTCTGACCTCTACCACGTCCCAGCGCTGAGCCCGCGCTATGCGCTCGGCGTCGACGTTGTCCGTCGAGATGGCGATCGACGGCAGGTCAGACAGGAAGTTGTTGAGGAGGATCTGCTTGGCGGCAAGCGGCAGGAAGGGCAGCAGCGGCGTGGCGAGCGCCATGCTCACCATGTTGCCGAAGTTCGCGCTGGTGGTAATGGAGATGTACTTGAGGGTGTTCGCGAAGGTGCGGCGGCCGTCGTCCACGCCGCGACGAAGAACGTCCAGGTCGGTTTGCAGGAGCACGACGTCGGCGCTCTCGCGCGCGACATCCACGGCCTGATCGACGGAGATGCCGACATCCGCGGCATGCAACGCCGGGGCGTCGTTGATGCCATCGCCGAGGTAACCGACCGAGTGGCCGGTGCGCTGCAGCGCCCGAACGATCCGCTCCTTCTGTTGTGGATCGACCTCGACGAAGAGATCGGTGCGCGGCGCGAGGTGCCAGAGCGATTCATCCCGTAGTCCCGCGATCGCCTCGCCGGTCAGCATGGCCTTCGGATCGAGACCGATCGTGCCGGCGACGTGGGCGGCCACATGGCGGTTGTCCCCGGTGATGACCTTGACCCGTACGCCGCGTGCAGCGAGGTCGCGAACCGCCTGCGCGGCCTGGGCCTTGGGTGGGTCGAAGAAAAGCAGGAACCCCCCGAACAACATGCCCGCCTCGTCGTCCCGCGCGTATCGTTCCTGCGCTGGCACGCGCTTGGTCGCGAGCGCGATCACGCGAAACCCTTCCGTGCCCTTGACACGATAGTAGGACTCGAGGCGTTCGCGCAGATTTTCGTCGAGCGGAACCTCGGCGCCCGCGCGCGCGATCGCCGTGCAGACGCCGAGGACATTGGCGAACGCCCCCTTCATGATGATCCGGTGGTGCCCGGGATCTTCTTCGGTCGCGACCACAATGGTGAGACGCTTGCGGATGAAGTCGTAGGGGACCTCGTCGATCTTCGCCCAGCCCGCCGTGGCCAGGCTGGCCTTCTCGCCCGCCGCGACGAGCGCCGCGTCCAACGGGTTCTCGATGCCGGTTTCGAGGGCCGCATTGAGGTAGGCAAGTCTAAGCACCTCCGCTGACGCAGCCCCTTCGGCGTCCACTGCGGCGTCGAGTGCCATCATCCCGGCGGTGAGCGTCCCGGTCTTGTCGGTGCACAGAACATCCATGCTGCCGAGGTCTTCGATCGCGTCGAGGCGTCGAACGATCACGCCGCGGCGAGCCATCGCCCGCGCGCCCCGCGCGAGGGTGACGCTGACGATGGCGGGCAGCAGCTCGGGCGAGATGCCGACGGCGAGAGCAACGGCGAACAGCAGCGATTCGATCACCGGGCGTCCGAGCATCTGATTGACCGCAAGCACGAAGAACACCATGACGACCATGATCCGCGCGAGGAGATAGCCGAACTGCCGCACCCCGCGCGCGAACTCGGGTTCCGGTGGACGCGTTTTGAGGCGCGCCGCCACCTCGCCGAACGCGGTGGCGCGACCGGTCTTCACCACCAGAACGGTGGCTGTTCCGCTGCGCACGGAAGTCCCCATGAATGCGCAGTTGGTGCGGCCCGACATCGGCGCTTCGGCTTTCACGGCGCCCGGTTGCTTCTCGACCGGCATCGACTCGCCAGTGAGGCTCGCCTCGGTCACCAGGAAGTCCCTGGCGGTGAGGATCACGCCGTCGGCAGGGATGAGATTGCCGGCGGAGAGCTCGATCACATCGCCCGGCACTATGCGGCTTGCGACGACCGTTTGAACCGCACCGTCACGCATGACTCGCACTGTGAGTGCAAGTCGCTTGCGCAACTCCGCGACCGCCGCCGAGGCTCGGTACTCCTGCGTGAAGCCGAGGAGCGTGCTGCCGAGCACGATGACAAGAATGATGGCGGCATCGACCCAATCGCGAACGAAGAGGGAGACGGCCGCGCCAAAGACGAGGATCAGGACGAGCGGGCTCGCGAACTGGTGGAGCAGCAGCCGGACTGCCGCGACGTCACGCTGTTCCTCAACGACATTCGGGCCGTGGCGCTTGAGGCGTTCGGCGGCCTCTGTCGAGGAAAGACCTTGGCGACTCGTGGTGAGAGCGGTGAGCAGGCCCGCCGCATCGTGGCCCCAGTACGCGTCCTCTCGCGCGACCCCCGGCACGGGCTGATCGCTCCCGGCCATCAGATGGCCACCAATCGCCGCCCCGGTCGCCGCGGGAGCCATATGACGAGCGTGAAGGTGAGGACGTCCACAGAAGCGCGTTGACGAATGTGGCTTGGTACGAGCCGGTGAAATCGAAGACGGCGCCGGACATTCACTCCATGACCGCCATGAACCACAGCGTCGCCAGGAAGGATAGGAAATCCAACCACCCGAGCCGGACGATGTTAGGTGATGGCGTCTGTGTCAAGCGTCAATTTTTCGTTCCCGTCTGACTTTGTCGTCACCTCTTGTCGTCACTTCCTCCCGTCACTACTTTTCGTCACTGCCTGATGCCAGCAGCTCGACGATCGACCCGCCGCTATGGATGCGCCGGATGGCTTCGGCGAACAGTGGAGCGGTTTCCAGTACCGTCAGTTTTTTTTGTACTAGACTGGCATCCAGCCGAAAGGGTGGAATCGTATCGGTGATCACCAGGCGCTCCAGGCCAGCATTCGCCACCACTCGCGCGGCGTCGCCGACGAAGATCCCGTGGGAGGCGGCCGCGTACACGGATTTTGCACCGCGTTGCCGACAGGCGTTTGCAGCGCGCAGGATCGTGCCGCCGGTGCTGATCAAGTCGTCGATGATGATCGCGACCTTGTCCTTTACGTCACCTACTACCGCCTCGCCGCTCACTATCCCGGCGCTGCGGTACTTTTCCAAAAAAGCACCGCCAACCTCCCGGCACAAGCGATGCGATAGCGCCTGGCGTAACTGCTCGGCCCGCTTGACTCCGCCCACGTCGGGCGAGACCACGACAACATCGGCAGCTCCGATCCGCGGAGCGAAATAGCCGGTGAATAGTTTCTTGGCCTCGAGATGATCGATGCGGCAGCGAAAGGCATTTTCGAATGCCGCCAGGTTGTGTACGTCCAAGGTTACTACCCGGTCCGTCTCGACAGCCTCCAGCAATCGGGCGACGTAACGCGTGGTCACGGGGTCCCGCGACTTTGATTTCCGGTCCTTGCGTGCATAACAAAGGTAGGGCAGTACGGCAGTCACCCGCTCTGCCGAGGCGTCTTTCAGGGCGCCGATGAAGAACAGCAGCCGGCACAGCTTGTCGTTCGCGCTGATTTCGGGTTCGCTGTAGAGCGACTGAATGACGAACACATCCCTGCCCCGCACGTTCTCAAGAGAGCGGGTCTTGTGCTCGCCGTCTTCAAAGTGCCTTTCCTCATGCTTGCTAAGCGGCACGCTCAGGACGGCGCCAACCCTTTCGCCGAACCCCCGGCTTTCCCCTAACGCGAACAATTGAATATCGTTCGCGTTCATGGGCGTTTGAGATGGTGCAGGAACCACTCGCGTGCGAGCCGCGCTACTTCCTCCAGCTTGCCGGGTTCTTCGAACAGGTGGGTAGCGCCGGGAACGATGTCCACACGGTGTTCGCAAGCCAGACGTGCGGCGGCTTTCTGATTCATGCCGATGACCGGCTCGTCGTCGCCGCCCACGATGAGCAGCGTCGGCGCGCGCACCTGGGGCAACGTGGGCGTTGCCAGGTCAGGGCGCCCGCCGCGCGACACGACCGCCGCCACCCGGTCGGGCCGCTCGGCAGCGGCGCGCAATGCCGCGGCCGCCCCGGTGCTGGCGCCGAACAGTCCGACTGGAAGATCTGCTACTTCGTCACGCGCCTCCAGCCAGTCCACCGCGCCGATGAGGCGCTTGGTCAACAAGTCGATGTCGAACCGCAGTTCGCGTGTCCACTCGTCGACCCGATGCTCCTCCGCGGTCAGGAGATCAAAGAGCAGCGTGGCCAACCCGCCCTGGTTCAGAAACTCGGCCACAAAGCGGTTGCGCGAGCTGAAGCGGCTGCTGCCGCTGCCGTGCGCGAACACTACGATTCCCTCGGCTTTTTCGGGAAATGCGAGCGTGCCTTCAAGCGGAACCTGGCCAGCCTGTACGATTACCTCAGCGCTTTGCAGCTTGTGTCGTTTCATTGTCGCAGCCCCCGGCACGAATCGCGCACGTGCTCATCGCTTCTCCGACGCCTTCTGCAACGGCGTGGAATCTCCATCTGCACGATGTCATCGAGATTTGCGCGAAGTGCGTTGCCGCTCATCTGTAATCGCCCAGGTCTTGGCTAACCGTTCCCGCACCTCGTCGTCGGAGAGCTGGGGAAATTCCACGTACCATTGACCAATTGCCCAGAACGGCTCGGGAGTCTCCGGGCAAACCACTTCATCGGCCTCGCTGCGCAGAACTTCGACGGTATCGACTGGAGCCAGCGGGATTGCCACCACGATCCTCGCCGGTTTCTGGCGCCGCAGAGCGGAGATTGCGGCCCGCATCGTAGCCCCCGTGGCGACGCCGTCATCCACCAGGATCACGCATTTTCGCTCTAGGTCTGGTCGCGCGCGATTGCCCCGGTACGCCCGTTCCCTGCGCTCAAGCTCCCGCATTTCCCGGCTCGCAACCTCGTCGATAACTTTATCCTGGATGTGGAGCGATAAGATGACGTTCTGATTGAGCACTCGGACCCCGCCGCTTGCAATGGCTCCCATCGCCAGTTCACTGTGGCCTGGTGTGCCGAGCTTGCGCACCACCATCAAGTCGACCTCTGCGCCCAACGATTCAGCCACTTCACAGGCAACCGGGACGCCGCCCCGGGGCAAGCCCAGCACCACAACATCCTCGCGACCGCGGTAGGACTTCAGGGCCTCGCCAAGAGCGCGACCTGCTTCCGTTCGATCTTTGATCGGCAGCGCCATTTCTGTTTTCCAACGAGCCTTGCCGGTTAGTCGGGACGCATTTCACCTTTCCGCACCCAAACGCCCCGTTCCTCGCAATGCAACAGTTCGCTGCCGCTCCGCAAGTACTGGCCGACCGGATAGGCCACATTGTTGAAGTAGCAGACAGCCGCCTCGAGTTCGAGATCAAGGGACATCTCGTCATACTCGTCGAAGATGGGCGATGTCTTGAGCTCGGGGTCCGGGGCGCCGACTTGGGGCACGTGATCGGGCATGGTTTTTCCTTTATCCATTGTCTTGAAGCTCTCTGAGCGCCAATCGCACTCCATGCTGCAATGTTATTCCTTGGCTGCCTGAGCACTTTGACCTGGATCAAGATGCATTGCGCGGCTTATTCGATTGCGGGCTTGACCTGGATCAACCCTGACGCCCGTTTCGCGCCGTACGATGTGTCCTTGCGTAGCGCGAACCTCGGGCCGCGCACTCGGGTGACGTTGGGATGGCCCACGCCCCGCAACTCGCCAGGACTCGTAAAGGAAGGCCCTTGTCTTTTTTACGGCCAGTTTTTGATCGATGGACGTCTTAGTCATTCTGTTCCTGATCGTGCTGAACGGCGCATTCGCCATGTCCGAGATGGCCATTGTTTCTTCGCGTAAAGCGAGATTGCAGCATCGGGCAGAGGAAGGAAAAGCGGGCGCTTTGGCTGCTTTGGCCCTGGCAAACGAGCCCGGGCCGTTCCTGGCCGCAATTCAGGTGGGAATCACTTCGATTGCCATTTTGAACGGTGCTTTCGGCGAGGCCACCGTCGCACAGAAGCTGGCGCTTCACATCGCGGAGATACCCGTCCTGGCACCCTATAGCCGGGCGATCGGGCTGACCATAGTAGTGGTCGCGATCACGTATTTCTCGGTAGTTGTCGGCGAACTGGTACCGAAACGCCTGGCATTGCACAACCCGGAACGGATTGCCGGCGTTGTGGCCCGGCCCATGCGATGGTTTGCCAAGGCGCTATATCCGCTGGTGCGGCTTTTGAGCATCTCAAGCGACTTCGTGCTGCGGTTGGTGGCAGGCCCTCCTGCCAAAGAGCTGCCGGTCACCGAAGAAGAAATCAGGGTGCTCATGGAACAAGGCACCAAGGCCGGCATATTTGAGAAAACAGAGCAGAGCCTGGTCGCGAACGTCCTGCGCATGGATGCGCAGCGCATTGCCGCCATCATGACGCCCAGAGTGAATATCTATGCCCTGGACATGGAGGTCTCCGCCGAGGAAATCCGACGCGAAGTGGTGGAGAGTCCCTACTCGCGCATCGTCGTGTGCAAAGGCGGGCTCGATAACATCTTGGGCATCCTGCAGCTCAAAGACCTGCTCAAGAAGGTCGGGCCCGGGCAGCCATTCGACGTGCTGTCCGTGCTCCAGACCCCAGTCTATGTTCCCGATTCCCTTTCGCCCATGAGATTGCTTGAACTGTTCAAGAAAACAGGGAAGCCCATGGCCCTGGTCGTCGACGAATATGGGGGTATCGAAGGGTTGGTAACGCTCAACGACGTGATGGAGGCGATCGTGGGAGACATCCCATCGGCGGAAGTCCCGGAGGAACTGCTCGCGGTGCGGCGCGAGAACGGCTCGTGGCTCATCGATGGCATGTTATCTATCGACCGGTTCAAAGAAATCTTTCAGGTGGGCGAACTCCCGGACGAAGCGTCCGGGCGCTACCACACCATCGGCGGATTCGTCATGATGCGGCTTGGACGCGTACCCGCCATCGCCGACCACCTCGAATGGGAAGGCATGCGCCTGGAGGTCGTGGACATGGACGGGAACCGGGTCGACAAATTGCTCGTTGTGCCACCGCAACCAGAGGGCGCCAAATAGCTGTCGGGGCGGTCCTCGCCTGTACTTCGATTCAGGGCTGGCCAGACGATAATGCGTGCCGCTCGGGCGTTCGACGACGCGGCAGCCGTGCGGGATGCCTTAACCCGAAACCTTGGATGCCGCGGCGGCCGCAAGCGGGAGTTCCCGGAGCACCGGCATCTGCTCGTGCGTGAGCGTCTCCTTTTCCAGAAGCAGCTTGGCACCCTCGTCGAGCTGCTTGCGGTAGATGCGGAGAATGGAGAGCGCCTTCTCGAACGATGCTGTGACAAACTCGCGTATGGCGCAGTCGATCTCGCGCGCGGTCCGCTCGCTGAATTCGCGTTCAGCGTAATGGGCGAGCGTGTCCTCGCTGAGGAACGTTGGGCGCGGCGTTTCATACGTAACCTGACCCAGCTTTTCGTGCATGCCAAACCGGGTCACCATGTTGCGGGCGATGTCGGTCGCTTTGTTGAGATCATCGGCCGCGCCCGTGGACACTTCCTCGAACACGAGCGTCTCCGCCGCCCGCCCGCCGAGCAATACGGCCATCCTGTTCAAAAGCTCGGTGCGGGACATGAGGAAGCGATCTTCGGTCGGGCGCTGCAGCGTGTAGCCGAGCGCCCCCACGCCGCGCGGGATGATCGAGATCTTGTGCACCGGATCCATGCCCGGCAGCGCCGTGGCAACAATCGCATGCCCCATCTCGTGGCAGGCCACGACCTCGCGCTCCCGCGGATTGAGCAGCCTGCTCTTCTTCTCCATGCCAGCCACGATGCGCTCGATCGCCTCGTTAAAGTCATCAACGTTCACTGCGTCGCCGCCGCGCCGCGTCGCCCGAAGCGCGGCCTCGTTGACGAGATTGGCGAGGTCGGCGCCGGTGAAGCCCGGAGTGAGCGCGGCAATCAGTTGGAGATCGAGGTCCGCGGAGACCAGCACCTTTTTCGCGTGCACCCTCAGAATCGCGGCGCGGCCCGCCTTGTCCGGCCGGTCGACCAGGATCTGACGGTCGAAACGTCCCGCCCGCAGCAGCGCCGGGTCGAGGATCTCCGGGCGATTGGTGGCCGCGAGCAACACGATGCCCTCTCGCGGGTCGAAGCCATCGAGCTCGACCAGCAATTGGTTCAGCGTGTGCTCTTTCTCGTCGTGTCCGCCGCCAAGGGGACCGATGCCACGCGCCCGTCCCATGGCGTCGAGTTCGTCGATGAAGATGATGCAAGGCTTCGACTTGCCTGCCTGGTCGAAGAGGTCGCGCACCCGCGCCGCACCCACACCCACGAACATCTCGACGAAGTCCGAGCCGCTGATGGAAAAAAACGGCACGCCCGCCTCGCCCGCCACGGCTCGCGCCAGCAGGGTCTTGCCCGTGCCCGCCGGACCCACGAGCAGCACGCCCTTGGGAACGCGCGCACCGAGCCGGCCGTAGTTCTTCGGGTTCTTGAGGAACTCCACGATCTCCTTGAGCTCATCCTTGGCCTCCTCCACGCCGGCCACATCATCGAAAGTGACCTTTACCTCCTTTTCCATGTAGACCTTCGCCTTGCTCTTGCCGATGGACATGAGCCCGCCCATGCCCTGGCGTTCGGCGATCCGGCGGAAGACGAACAGCCACAGCCCGAAAAAGAACAGCACCGGCAGCATCCAGGACAGGATGTCGCGCAGCAACGTGCTCTCCACGACCCCGGTGACCGTCACGCCGCGCTCAGCCAGCTTCTCGGCGAGCGCAGGCTCGACGCGCGTAGTGATGAACAACCTGCGACCGTCGGCCAGAGGCTCTTTGGCGGTGCCCCTGATAAAATTCTCAGTGATGTACACCTCCGCGACCTTGCCCGCCTTGACCAAGGCCTCGAACTGGCTGTACGGGATGGTTTCGACCCGCTGACGTTCGGCCCACCACTGCTGAATGAACAGGATGGCGAGCACGGCCGCCACCGCGTACCACAGGTTGATCTGCGTCTTCTTGTCCATGACGTTGCACTTCTCAGTTAGGACAACATTTGCGGCGCGCTTTCGTCACTGCCCGCGCGCCCCGCGCAGGCGGTGCACGATCTTCATTACCTCGCGCATAAAGGCGGGCAGATCCGCTGGCCCGCGCGAGGTCACCAGGTGGTTATCCACCACCACCTCCCGGTTCAGGTAGTGCGCGTGTGCCGAGCGGAGCGCAAAGGCGATCGAGGGATGACAGGTCGCTTGCCGTTCTTCCATCAGGCCCGTTTCGATAAGCACCAGCGGCCCGTGACAGATCGCCGCGATAAGCTTGTGCTGCTCCAAAAACCATTCCACGATCCGCAGCGCCGCCTTGTCATCGCTCAGCGTCTCCGCGGCCCGGCCCCCTGGAACGATTAGAAGGTCATATTCGCCGGGCTGAACGTCAGCGACGGAGCGGGTCGCCTCGACTTTATATCCGTGTTCGCCCCGGACCGTGCCGCAGGCAGGCGCGGCGATATCTACCGTCAGGTCTTCCTCGCGAAGCCGGTAATACGGCACCAGGAGTTCAGAATCCTCGAACTCGTCCGCAGTGAGAATAAGCGCTTTCATCGTTGCTCCTGCTGCTGCGGCAAAACCGTTGTTTAACGCCTCACGTTACGCTTGCCGGCGGGAGCCGTCTTGACATGGATCAAGCAGGCCACTCGCGGTTGCGGCTGCGCTGCCGGAGTGCAGACCGACCGGCTTGGCAAAGATCACCGTCTTCCCTGATGGTCGGCGATGGCGGCGCGCACCGCATCTTCGACGGTTCAACCTCGCGCATACCCGGACCTCGCGCATACCCCGCTCGAATTAACCCAACCCGCATCCAGCCTGCGCCGCCGCCATTCTTGCCGGCTTGAATTGATATAAATCAAACTGCTCCGTCCGGCAGGGCATAAACTCAAAACCACGCGAATTCAGCGCGCTCAATGGCTCAAGACAGAAGGGATAGGCGAGACGAATGATGGAAGAGAAATTCCAATCCGCCGATGAGTTGGGGCCGGCCAAGATCTTTCACGTCCAGGAACCCTCGATCGGGCTTCGCGCAACGCTCGTCGTGGATACCCTGATTGATCCGGGCGGCATTGATGTGGCCCAACTCATCCACGCCAAAGACGATGGCAGGAGTGTGTGCGACCAAGCACAAGCGCGGGGCGTTCTACCGCGCGAAGCCGCGTTGGATGTGGCGCTACGGCGGCTGAAGCAGGCGATGGGCTACCGCCGCTTCTTCATTTTCTAAGGCCGCTCCGGTTATGCTCATCAATGCTCGGGAAGCATTCTCAGCCCGCAAAGGCCGGCTCAACTCCCGCTCGACGCCGGCCACGAGCGGGCAATATGCGCTCGCTGGTTAGCGGCGGGCGCACCGGTTGATCCAGGTCAACCCCGTCTCCACCCAGCCCGCTACTTTTGGAGGCAGTGTGGCGCTCATGAGAAAAATCTGGCTCGACTCGTACCCGGCGGGAATTCCGCCCGAAGTCGACGTACGTGCCTACCCTTCGCTGAAGCACATGCTGGAGCACAGTTGCGAGCGCTTCCGCGACAAGCCCGCGTTCCTCAACATGGGCGTCACGATGACTTACGGCGAGCTCGATCGCCTCTCGCGCGACTTCGGCGCCTATCTGCAGAAGGAGCTGGGGCTTCAAAAGGGAGACCGCGTCGCGGTCATGCTGCCCAACCTGCTGCAGTACCCGGTCGCCCTGTTCGGGGCGCTGCGCGCCGGCCTGACGGTGGTCAACGTCAATCCTCTCTATACCGCGAGCGAGCTCGAGCAGCAGCTCGGCGACTCGGATGCGAAAGCGATCGTCGTGCTCGAAAACTTTGCGCATACGCTTGAGGGGGCGCTGCCGAAGACTCGGCTGCGGCACGTGATCACGACGCAGATTGGAGACCTGTTTCCGCCCGCCAGACGATGGCTCGTGAACCTTGCCGTGAAATACGTGAAGCGCATGGTCCCGCGCTGGCGCATCGACGACACGACTGGCTTTCGCAGGGCACTGGCCCGCGGCGCACGGCGCGAACTGAGCGAAACCAGCCTGGATCCGGATGACATCGCATTCCTCCAATACACCGGAGGCACCACGGGGCGCCCGAAGGGAGCGATCCTCACCCACGGCAACATGGTAGCGAATGTGGAGCAGACCGCAGTCTGGATCGGGATCACCCTGAAGGAAGGCGAGGAGACCGTGGTGACGGCCCTGCCTCTGTACCATATCTTCGCCCTCACCGCGAATCTGCTCGTGTTCCTGAAGCTGGGGGGCAGCAACGTGCTCATCACCAATCCCCGGGATATCCCGGGCTTCGTCGCCGAGCTCAAGAAAACCCGCTTCACCGCCATCACCGGCGTGAACACCCTGTTCAGCGTCCTGCTCGACGCCCCGGGCTTCGCAGAGGTATGCGCCGTGAACCGCGGCGCCCTGAAAGTGGCCGTCGCCGGCGGCATGGCGGTGCAACGCGCCGTCGCCGAGCGCTGGCAGCAGGCGACAGGGGTGCCGCTCATCGAGGGTTACGGGCTTACCGAGGCTTCACCGATCGTGTGTGGCAACCCGTTCGACGCCAAGGAGTTCAGCGGCAAGCTCGGCGTGCCCGTCCCCTCGACCGAGGTTGCCATCCTTAACGAGGATGGCGACGAGGTGCCGCTCGGCGAGCTCGGCGAGATCTGCGTGCGCGGGCCGCAAGTCATGCGCAGCTACTGGAACGCGCCGGAGGAAACCGCGAAGGTCCTTCTGCCAAACGGCTGGCTGCGGACCGGCGACATCGGCCGCATGGACGCGCGCGGCTTCGTCGAGTTCAGCGACCGCCGCAAAGACGTGATCGTGGTTTCGGGCTTCAAGGCTTACCCCACCGAGATCGAGGACGTTGCCATGCTCCACCCGGGCGTGAAAGACGCCGGCGCGGTAGGCGTGCCCGATGAGCGCAGCGGGGAAGCGGTCATGCTCTTCGTGGTGAGAAAGGATCCAGGGCTCACCGCCAAGGCGTTGTTGGAGCACTGCGCGAAGCATCTTACCGGCTACAAGCTGCCCCGGCGCATCGAATTCCGCGAGCAATTGCCCAAGACGCCGATCGGCAAGATCCTGCGCCGCCAGCTCAAGGATGAAGCGGCGCATTCTCATGGCTAAGAGCCCATAACATGATGAAACGCGCGATGCGCTGTCACGATTTTGGGCGTAGGTTGGGGTACGCGCAGCGTTCCCCGACATCCGCTGAGCGTCAGGTAGCCATCGATGCGGCAACCTGACCTACACTTTCTCAATGCGAGCGGCTTGAGGACTTCTGCATCGAAATAATGACTCACTACACTAGATATCCCGCGCATCTGGTCCACGAGCACCGCCTGTTCGACGGCAGGACGGTCACGATCCGGCCGATACGGCCGAACGACGAGCCGAATGAGCGCGATTTTCTGAATCGATTGTCGAAGGAGAGCTGGTACCTGCGCTTCCACAAGTGGGTCAATGCGCCTTCGGACAAGCTGGTCCATTTCTTTACCGACATCGACTATGACCGGCACATGGCTTTCGTTTGTGCCGTGCCGGACGAAAAAGGCGAGCAACTGGTGGGCGAGGCGCGCTACGTGGCCAACCCGGACGGCACAAGCTGCGACCTGGGAATCATGATCGCCGATACCTGGCACAAGACCGGCATTGCGGGCCTCCTCATGGACGCGCTGATCAAGGCGGCGCGCGAGCACGGGCTGGAACGCATGGAAGGGCTGGTGCTGAGCCGCAACACCGCGATGCTGCGTTTCGCGCGCGGATTAGGATTCGAAGTGCAGCCGATACCGGAAGATCTCACGACAAAACTCATCGTGAAGAAGCTGTGATCCCGGCCCACGTCTGGTACCACAGGCGGTCTGATACGTTCCGATCAAGGCAGCGCGAGAGAGGTGGCAAAACGCTTGATCTGCATCAACACGGCAGGCATGCAGATGCTGTAAGTTTTCCATTAAGCCGAACCGCAACCACTTATTCCACGTTCCGCTACCGTCATGGAACATGCGTAGGGGGTCAGTGCGGCATCTTCGCAGGAAGCGAAGTGCGGCGAGTTCCACTCCGCCAATGGAGGAGCGCAAAAAATTGTACAAGCAGATTCTGGTTCCGATCGATGGCAGCGAGACATCCAAGACGGCGCTCCAGGACCTGATTGCGATGGGGACCCACGGGCGTCGGGGCGTCGAGCACCTCCTCTTGGGCAGCGTTGCCGAGGGAGTGGCGCGCCGGTCAGGCGTTCCGGTGCTCCTCATCCGCGGTCGATGAAACGGGCGGACCGGCGGAGCACGCCGTCATGAAGGAGTCCCGCCATCCTGGCTGCGATGCCCGTGCTTCCCGGATATTCGAGGGTGCTTGATATGGATCAATCCGAAAGAATGCGAAAACTGCACAATGATAAACGTGCGGTTCCGGTATCGGGGCCGCTGGTTCCGACTTTCGCCCAGACAACATGTGTGTGAGAAAAGGAGTTGCCATGAAAAAGCTTCTCGTTGCGTTCCTAGTTCTTTTCGCGGCCGCGCACGCCCATGCCGCGGACCAGGCTCTGCTGGACAAGGCCAGGGCCGAAGGCAGAGCGGCGTTCTACGCCAACATCACCGCCGTCGAGCCCATCATCAAAGCGTTCACCGCCGACACGGGGGTGAAGGGCGAGTACACCAGGATCACGAGCCCGAAATTCGTGGCGACAACCATCACCGAATTCGAGGCCGGCAAGCTCCTGGCCGACGTTGTCCAGGCCCCTCTGCCGGTTCTGGAGCTGCTCAAGGAGAGAGGCATCCTGGCTCGCTACCGGTCTCCGGCGGCCACGGGGTATCCGGAATGGACCAAGAAGGACGACTACATGCAGCTCTTTGGCATCGAGTATATGGCTCTGATCTACAACAAGGAGCGCGTGAAGACAGCGGACCTGCCGAAGCGCTACCAGGATCTCACTCATCCCAGGTGGAAGAACCAGATCGTGATGCCCAATCCGGCCAACCATCCTTCGACGATCTCCTGGCTGATCGGGCTCAAAGAGAACGTCTTCAAGTCCGAGGCCGAGTGGATGAAGTTCGTGAGAGGGCTGGCCGCCAACCAGCCCATGTTCGTGGCCTCCCTGGGCCCCACCCCGGCCCCGGTCGAGAGCGGCGAGAAACTCATCGCGATCTCGATGCCTAAATACATCATCACCAAGGCCCCGGCCCCGCTCGACTGGGCAAGGCTGGAGCAGCCCTTGTTCGGCACCCCGCGCGCCATCGCCGTGACCTCCAAAGCCCCGCATCCCAGCGCGGCGCGGCTGTTCGTCGACTACTGGCTCTCGAAAAAATCCATGGAGATCCTCGCCAAGGACGTCGGGGAGTACGTGCTTGCGCCCGGAATTTACCCGCCCATCGACGGCATGGACAAGGCGAAGGTCATCTCCATCCGCGAATTGTCGGACGACGAAATCCAGAAGTGGGGCGCCGAGTTCAAGAAGATTTTCAGCGTCAAGTAAGGCTGTTACCGGAGGCGCCGGCTGCCGCGGCCCCGACGGGCGCGGAAGCCGGCAATCCCGTTTATCCGTACAGGAGGGTCAGCATGAAGCGCATTATTCTTTTTTTCGCAGCGATCCTGCTGCTGTATCCGGCATGGGGCTGGGCCGCAAGCCAGGACAAGTTCGCCCTGCCGCAGCCCTACCTTAACTGGGAAAACCAGTACCTCAAGGAATTCCCCGAACTGCAGCGCCTGATGGACGTCATGGTGGAAACGTCCACGCGCCAGCTCAAGGATCCCTCGCAGGACATCCTGCACAACCGGGTCTGCTCCGCACTGGCGCACCGGATGGCCACGGACATGAAGCTGCGCTCCGCGGACCGCAAGCTCGCGATCGTCACCGATCTTCTGCACAACATCAGCAAGGAAGAACGGCCGATGGTCCTGACGGATGCCAAAGTCCTGAAACAGGCATCCGATCTCGTGGCCCGGTTGCGCAAGGAGAAGCAACTGACCGGATCGCCCGCTTTCTGGACCGACCCGGCGCTGTTCAGCAACAAGGCGATCGGCGCCAATCTGTCGCTGATCCACCACATTACAGGCGCCATTACCGCGGGCGAGATATTGAAGTCGATCAAAGGGTATTCGGCTCGCGATATCGCGCGCGTGCAGACCGCCATCTTGGGCCATTCCACCGGCTACTGGTATTTCCGCAAGTCGATAGACGACGCGGCGAAGCAGCCCGAGGCCTGGCGGAAGGTATATCCCGAGCCGGAAAGCGACATCGCGAAGATCGCGCACGACGGCGACCTCATTTCGCAGTTCGAGCCAGAATCGGTAGTGCCGGAACACAGCAAATGGCGCGTGCTCGCCGCCAAGCGCTGGGGCGCGAAAGGGACGGTGGAAGAAGCGCACGTCGTCTACTACGTGTTTCAGCGGCTGTTCGAGGATCTCGCGCGGCAGGAGTGGAACAAGATCGAGCCGGCACTCATCAAGCTCATGGACCTGAAAACCGGCGCGGATCCGGTCAAGGTGCTGGGCGTGCCGAAAGCATTTCAGTAGTGCGAATCGGCAGCTTCGAGACTGATCGCTGCAGGTCAGGGTGCCGCCATGTGGAGGCAAACCCCGTACGAGCCTGATCTATGTCAGGAAATCCATGGAAATCCGGATCCGGGGCGTCAGCAAGTACTATTTTTCCCAAGGCAAAACGATCAAGGCCCTAGATGGTGTCGATCTGACCATCCCGGCCAACCAGATATTCACGCTGTTGGGGCCCAGCGGCTGCGGCAAAACCACGCTGCTTCGCTGCATCGTCGGCCTGGAGGCTCCCGATACGGGGGAAATCAGTATCGGGGACGAAGTCGTCTGGTCGAAGGAGAAGAACATCAGCATCCCGCCGGAGAAGCGGGGACTCGGCATGGTGTTTCAGACCTACGCGATCTGGCCGCACATGAACGTCTTCGACAATGTGGCCTACCCGCTCCAGGTCAGGAACCTTCCCAAGGATATCATCCGCGACAAGGTGGAGAAGACGCTGCGCTTCGTGCGGCTGGAAGGCTTTGAAAAGCGCCCGGCGACCAAGCTCTCCGGAGGCCAGCAGCAGCGCGTCGCGCTCGCCCGGGCCCTGGTAGCCGAGCCCAAGGTCATCCTGTTTGATGAACCCTTGAGCAACCTGGACGCCAAGCTCCGGGAGGAAACGCGCAAGGAACTGAAGGCCTTTCTGGGGAAGCTGCAGATCACCGCGGTGTATGTAACGCACGACCGCATCGAAGCCCTGGCGCTTTCGGACACCATCGCGATCATGCGCGCCGGACAGATCGTCGAGGTGGGTTCCCCTCAGAAGATTTACTTCGACGCGGACCACGAATTCGTGGCGGATTTCATCGGCCGCGCCAACCTCGTCAAGGCCACGGTGCGCGCGCAGGACGCCGACTATACCGTGGTCGATTGCGGAATGGGAACGATCGCTTGCCAGCGTCGCGACTTCGCCATCGGGAGCGAAGTCACGCTGTGCCTGCGGCCGGAGTTCATCCGGCTGGTGAGGGGCGAGGGCGCCGCCGGAAAGAACGTGGTCAATGGTCGCATCGAGTCCCTGGTCTTCGTCGGCGAGGCCTATGAAGCGGAGATCCGGGTCGGCAACGAACTCCTGCTCGCGAAGTTCGATTCGGACGTGAATCTCAGCGCGGGCGATGCGGTGAGCTTCACCCTGGATCCCGCTCACTGCCTGCTCGTCTCCATTTGAAGTTCGACGGCGATGGATCAGAGCCGATCGAAACTGACTTACTCGCTGGTTATCATCGTCGGCTTCCTCACGGTGTGCCCGGTGGTGATGCTCGCCCTCGGGAGCGTTTCCGAGGGGCTGACCGCATTCGGCGATTTCACGCCGGACAAGTACATCGAGGCTTATACCGACCCCGCCCTGCTCGACGTGATGGTCAACACCGTCATCTTCGTCCTCGGCTCTTCGGTGCTCGCCACGGTGCTGGCGCTGTTCCTCGCGTATCTCAATACGCGCACCGACATTCCCTTCAAGTTCCTGTTCAAGGTGCTCTCGATCATCCCGATGATGATCCCGCACCTGCTCTTCTCGGTGAGCTGGGCGCTGCTGCTCAATCCCTCCAATGGGATGATGAACATCGTGCTCAAGAACGCGTTCTCCCTGGAAAGCGCGCCATTCAACATCTATTCCCTCCACGGAATGATCCTGGTGGAAGCGCTGCTCGATCTGCCCATCGCCTACCTCATCATCGCGCCCGCCATGGCGTCCTTCGACGTGGCGCTGGAGGAATCATCGCGCGTCTTCGGCGCCGGCACGTGGCGCACGCTCCTGCGCGTGACGCTGCCCGTGCTTCGGCCCGCGATCCTGGCGGCCTTCATCCTCGGGGTCGTGCGCAGCCTCGCCTCCTTTGCCGTGCCTTCGGTGCTCGGCATGCCCGGACGGGTGAACGTCCTGGCGACGCATCTGTACGAGATGATCGCGCTGGGCTTCGCCACCGATTACGGCAAGGCGGCGGCCGTCGGCATGAGCGTGCTCGCAACATCGGTGACGCTGATCTACGTCTACCGCGCCCTCACCGCGGAAAGCGAGAAATACGTGACCATCGCCGGCCGCGGCTACCGTCCGACCATGATCGAGCTGGGCAAGGCGCGGATTCCGCTGTTCACCATCGTGGCCGTGCTCTCGCTCTTCATGATCGTGCTGCCAGTGGCGGTCCTGCTCTATACGTCGTTCGTGCCCTATACCATGGTGCCGAGCGCCCGCGCGTTTTCGCTCATGAGCCTGAAACACTGGAGCGACGTGCTGCGGGATCCCCTCTCGCTGCTTGCGTTGAAGAACAGCCTGTTCCTCGCGCTCGCGGGCGCGACGCTCGGGGTGGCACTCTCCATCTTCGTGGGCTATGCCATCGTGAAGGTGAAGACGCGGGCGTCGGGCATCCTCGAGTCGTTGAGCTTCCTGTCGTTTTCCTTTCCCGGCATCGTGATCGGCGTGGGATTCATGTGGTTCTTCGTGCAGACGCCGCTCTACGCCACGATCTGGGCGCTGCTCATCGGCTACGTCGCGACCTACCTGCCCTACGGCGTCCGGCCCATGGCGAGCGCGTTCGTCCAGGTGCACGCGCATCTGGAGGAATCGTCGCTGGTGTGCGGCGCGAGCTATCTGACGACCATGCGCCGGATCATCGTGCCGCTCCTCATTCCCGGCATCGTTTCGGCGTGGATCCTCATGGCCACCATGTTCGTGCGGGAGCTCACCTTGTCCGTGGTGCTCTCGCGGCCGGGCACCGAGGTGCTTGCGGTTCAGATCCTGCGCTTCGCCGACGATGGCCTGTGGGGCAAGCTTTCGGCCCTGGGCATCATTATGATCCTCATCTCGACGACGCTTGTGGTCCTGGCCACGCTCGTCGGCGCACAGTTCAAGGCCGTAGAGGGCGGAGGCTAGCTTCCATCGGCCAGCCTGCGAAAGGATTAATGCCATGGCGAAAATGTCACCGGAGCAGGTCGATCAAAGACTCGTTGGCGCCGATTCGGTCGAGGCGGTGATAGCGGTCGTTCGAGATTATGTCGCGCAGTGGGACCCGCATGAACTCGCCAGGCTGCCGGAGAACTGTCGTCCTGACGCTGTGGAGAGCGCCGAGGATGTTCAGTGGTGGGCCGATACGTTCGCCGTCGAGTATCAGGCTGGCGAGATCGTCAGCCGCGAACTGCAGGAAATGCACGACTTCTTCCAGTCTGCTGCGATGAGAATCCGGCAAATCAGGCCGTAGCGTGGGCATTCATGCCCATCATCGATGGAGATCACCCGGCGGGCCAATATCCACCCTGCGACCGCTGATAAGAGATCACGTGCCGGATGAGAACCTTTATCTGCCCTGCGCTACGGGTGTGGTTGGTGCCGGACGGCCGCCACTCACGCTCTCCGCCCACGCGAGAATTGGCTGCAGCCGCGGCGGAGCGAGCTTTTGCGCGTCGTCAAAACCGACCCAACGGTACTCGTGGTGCTCGGGGCGTCCAAGCTCGGTGCTGAGGGGCAGTGTGACATCGCCGCGCGACGACTCGGCCAGGTAGTAGCGCGCGACCTTCCCGCCGCGATAGGGCGCGGTTTCGCAAAAACTCTCCCCCCAGCGCGTATCGAGCATCGCAAGCGAAGTTTCCTCCTGCACTTCTCTGAGCGCGGCAGCAAGCGGGCTCTCCCCCGCTTCGACTTCACCCTTTGGAAAATCCCAGTTGCGATAGGCGCGCAACATCAGGCAGCGCCAGGCGCCGCCAAAGCGCCGAAGCACCACGACGCCCGCAGAGAATTTCGTCGACTTCACGCCGCTGAGTTTTCCATCTCTGATTGCGACTGCACCCGCGCCGTGTCCTCTCCGCCGAACAAGAAGAATAGCTCCTGATTTTGCACCGAATTTTCATGAGCAACGAAGCTCATGGACCCGCCTGTCCGATGTAGCCGACCATCATGCGGGCGAGAAACCAGTAGACCGGGACGCTCACGATCACTCCTCCAAGATACGAGCCGATGTGGCGATAGCGTCTTGCCATCGGTACCAGCTCATGGATCGAGACGAACAGCATTGCGCCCGCGGCGAAGGCCATGAAGTGGGCGTTCAAGGAAGGCGCGATCCCTATTGCCACCAATCCGATGATCGCGCCCAGAGGCTCGGCCAACGCAGAGAGCAGCGCCGCGCCAAACAGAAAGCTTCTGCTCCGGAGCATCATGGCCGGCACCGACATGGCGAACTCGTCCGGCAGGCAGGTGGACTATTTATGTGGCTCGCTACCGAAACCATGGTCGGGGTGGCGCTCCTTGCGACCGCCATCACGATCGAGGTTGCCGGCCTTGCGCTCGAGCACTGCTCGGACAAATCGTAGGACCATCTTCACGTTTTCCAGCATTCCGTGCCTCTTCCCGTGAGAAACCGTTCACCTTTCCGTGTAAGCTTCCACAGGCGCGGGCGGTTCCGGAAGAGACACGATTGCTGCAACGGGCAGCGCTCACACGGTTGCCCGCAGCCGGCGACGACTTCGTCGAGATAACCCAGGCGCTCGAGTTCCTCGATCATGTGGCGGGCTTGTTGCGGGCTCGCATGCAGCGCCCGTCCCAGTCGTGCGATGTCGACCGTGCCCTGTGCGACCGTCATACGCAAGAGCCTCCTAAACATGGGCTATCCCAAGGCCGAACAGGCGGCAGAGCTGGTAGAGGAGTGTCGCCGCGCTCAAGGCGATGACGAGCAGCAACGCCACGCTGAACAGCGTCCAGCGCCAGCTACCGGTCTCCTGGCGCATGACCGCGACCGTGGCCGCGCATGGGATGAACAACATCGTGGCGGCGAGAAATGACAGCGCCGCAGCCGGAGACACCCGCGCGGCGAGCATCCCGGCGAGGCCAGCACTCTGCGCCCCGGCGCCGTACAGGATGCCGAGAACGGCAATCGCGTTCTCCTTGGCGATGAAGCTGCCGAGCAGCGCCACCAGCATCCGCCAGTCCATACCCATGAGTTGTCCGAGCGGTGCGAGCCATTGCCCGAAGCGGGCGAGGTAGCTCGTCTCGAGCGTCGGGCCAGGAAGACTCGCGAGGGTCCAGATGGCCGCCGACACCAGCACGATGATGGTCCCGGCGCGGCGCAGGAACGCCCAGGTGTTGTGCCATACAAACATGCCGATCGTGCGCGCGCTCGGTACGTGGTAGAGCGGCAACTCCATGATGAAGGCGGCGTGCTGGCCGCGAAACAGGGTGCGGTTGAGCAGCACTCCGACCAGCGCCAGCACCATGAGGTTGAGCGCCACCAGGCCGGCCGCAAACACGAACGCTTGGCGGCCGAAGAACACCGGCGTCAGGAACGCGAGCACCGTGAGCCGCGCGCTGCACGGCACCAGCGGCGCGAGCAGAATGGTGAGGAGCCGCCCGCCTGGCGATTCGATCACGCGCGCGCCTATCACTGCCGGCACGTTGCAGCCGAAGCCGAGGAACAGCGGCAGGAAGCTTTTACCGTGCAGGCCGAGCGAATGCATGAAGCGGTCCATGACGTAGGCGGCGCGCGCGAGATAGCCGGTGTCTTCCAGCAGCGCCATCATGGCGAAGAACACGGCGAGGATCGGCACGAAGGTGACGACGATGCCGGCGCCGCCCAGCACGCCGCGGGTCGCGAGGTCCCCCAGCCACACCGGCGCATCGGCGAGCAGGGCGGCGACCTGGCGCTGCAGCGGTGCGAGCACGCTCGCCTCGAGCCATGCCTGCACCGGCGCCGCGAGCGCAAAGGTGACCCAGAAACTCAGCGCGAAGACCGCGAGTAGCAGCAGCAAACCCCACAGCGGATGCACCGCGATCCGGTCCAGCCGGTCGGTGAAACTGATCTGCCCAAGGCGCGGCCGCGTCACCGCCGCGCGCACCATGCGCCCGATCCACTCGTAGCGGCCGCCGGCGATGTCGAGCACCGCGTCTTCGTGCTGCGCGAGCAGCGTCGCGATCGGCTGCCATGCGGCGTCCGGGAGCCAGGTGCGCGCCAGGTCCGTAATCTCGCCATCGCCTTCCAGGAGCTTGAGCGCCACCCAGTCGCTGTCATACGGGCGCGGCACGTGCGTGCCGAGCAGCGTCCGGACTTGCGCAAGCACGTCGCGGTGCGGCACGGCAATTTCCGGGCGCACGGGTCGAAACGCATCGGGCGTGCGCGCGAGCGTTTCGGCGGCCGCGATCAGCTCGGTCACCCCCTGGTTGCGACTCGCCACGAGCGGCACCACTGCCAACCCCAGGGCCGCGGCCAGCACGTGCGGCTCAATATCGACGCCCTCATTTCTTGCCACATCCATCATGTTGAGCCCGAGCACCACCGGCACCGGCAGGATCAGCAGCTCGGCAAGCAGGTAGAGATTGCGCTCGAGGGCCGCGGCGTTCGCGACCATTACCACTATGTCCGGATGCTCCTTGATAATGAAGTCGCGCGCGATCCGCTCCCCTTCCCAGTTGGCACTCAGGCTGTAGGTGCCCGGCAGGTCAACGACGCGCAGTTCCACACCGTCGCGGACCAGCGTGCCCTCCTTGCGCTCCACGGTCTTGCCCGGCCAGTTGCCGACGTGCTGGGAAAGGCCGGTGAGCAGGTTGAAGATCGTCGATTTGCCGACGTTTGGCTGGCCGGCGAGCGCCACCACGATGGCCCTTCGCTCCTTGCGCAGCGGCTCGCTCACGAAGCCACCTCGACTAGGATCTTGACCGCCTCGCCGCGCCCAAGCGCGATGCGAGTATCGCGCACCCGCACCAGTAGCGGCCCGCGGCCGCGATTCTGCAACACCTCGACCGGCGTGCCCGCGACCAGCCCCATGGCGGTCAGGCGACTCATAAGCTCCTGGCCGCCGCGCAACGCCCGCACCACCGCGCGCTTCCCAGTCGGGAGCTCAGCGAGAGACACGGCCGGCGGGCGGTTCATGGGTTCCTCGCGTGCATCACTCATGGCAGCTCGATCACGGCGCCGCAGCCGCCCGCGATAAAGTCGTCGCCCCAGGCCGCGCGAAACATGGCAATCGCCTCGTCGCCAGTGCAGTGGCTGGGCGCGGTATCGCCGCGCCAGGACACGAAGCACGCCTTGAGCACATGCTCGGTGCACAGGGCATGCGGCTCGCGCGTGTCCGGGCGGTAGTAGTAGAGTGCGATGCCGCGTTCCGACGCCCGCCGGCGGCCGTTTGGCGCTTCGTTACGCGCGAGTCCGACGAGTTTTGTGCCACGGTCGCAGCCTCCTGGCGCCCAGCGAAAAAAGATAGGTTACGCCCGCGAGTAGGATGATGGTGGCGCCGGCCGGAAGGTCGGGCGCATAGGACAGCGCCAGGCCACCGCAGGTAAACGCCATGCCCAGCACGATCGCGAGCGCCATGATCGGGACCAGTCGCGAGAGGTACTGCGCGGCGATCGCGGCGGGCAACGTGAGTAACGCGAGCACGAGGATCAATCCCACCACCTGGATCAGCACCACGACGGTCAGAGCCACCAGACAGAGCAGCAGCAGGTGGAAAAACTCAACGCGGACCCCCCGCACCCGGGCGAATTCCTGGTCGAACGACACCGCCAGGAATTGTTTGGAGAATAACGTCACGATCAGGATCGCGACCGCATCCAGTGCCGCCATCACGTAGAGATCCGCGCGCGAAACCATGAGGATGTTGCCGAAGAGGTAGCTCATCAGGTCCGCGTTGTAACCCGGCGTGCGGGAAATAAACAGCACGCCGACCGCCATGCCAACCGCCCACAGCGCCGCGACGATCGTGTCCTCGTTCTGGCGGAGCCGCAGGTTTACCCAGCCGATAATCAGCGCCGCGACGAGCGCGGCGACAAGGGCTCCGGCTAACGGGCTTGCGCCAAGGAAGTAGGCAATACCCATTCCTCCGAGCACCGAATGGGCGACGCCGCCGGCGACGAAGCTGATGCGCTTGGCCACCACGTAAGTGCCGATCACGCCGCAACCCAAGCTCGCGAGCAGCCCGCCGATCAGCGCATGCTGCAGGAAGGTCTCGTGCGCGAGCGTACCGAAAAAACCGCTCATGACGGCACCCCCGGTTCCCGGTCGGTCACGTGCCGGATCATGCGCACTGGCGCCCCGTAGAGCTGCTGGATCATCTCGCCTGAAATCGGGGATGCGGTGTGGCACAGCAGCGTTCGGTTGAGACACGCAACGATCGTTACGTACGGCGAAATGAAGCCGACGTCGTGCGACACCACGACAATGGTCATGCGTGCGTTGAGCATCTTGAGCAGGTCGAAGATGTCGACCTCGGCGCGGAGATCGATATTGGAGGTCGGTTCGTCCAGCAGCAGGATGCGCGGCTCGCCGGCAAGGGCCCGGGCGATGAGCACGCGTTGCAACTGCCCGCCGGAGAGGGTCTCGATGGGGCGCGCGCGCAGCTCCGCCACGCCGGTTTCCTCCATGGCGCGGCGCGCCAGTGCACGGTCACGTGCGCGGTAGCCGAGCAGCGTGCGCGTTTTGCCGAGCCGGCCAAGCAGCACGGTCTCCTCGACCGTGACCGGAAAATCGCGCCGGAACGTGGCGAACTGCGGCACATAGCCGAGCTCCCCGCGCGCATGCGCCGGCGGCACACCGAGGACGCTCACGCGCCCGGAGTCGGCGGCGAGCAGCCCGAGCACGATGCGCAGCAGCGTGCTCTTGCCGCCGCCGTTTGGCCCTACCAGGCCCAGGAACTCGCCTTCTTCCACTTCCAGACTGACGTCCTCGAGCGCGGGCACGCCATCATAGGCGAACGAGACGTTTTCCAGCACGATGACCGGGGCCGTCATTGCATCGCCTCCGCGAACTCCCGCGCCACCCGCCGCAGGTTATTCATGTAATCCTCGGCCAACGGATCCACGGCGACCACGCGTGCGCCAATGGCCTGCGCGATGGTCTCGGCCGCGCGCCGGCTGAACTGCGCCTGAACGAAGATCACCTTCACCCGCTCCCGTCTGCCGATGTCGATCACCTGCGCGAGCGTGCGCGCGCCCGGTTCCTTGCCGCCCGCTTCAATCGGGATCTGCTTCAAGCCGTAGGTGTCCGCAAAATATCCCCAAGCGGGGTGGAACACCATGAAGTTGCGCGTGCTCACATTTTCCAGCAGAACGCGGATATCATGATCCAGCCGATCGAGATCCGCCGCGAACGCCTCGTAGTTTGCGCCGTACGCGGCCCGGTGCGCGGGATCGAGTCGCGACAGCGTGTCGCGAATGTTTGCCGCCATGATCTTCACCAGCGGCGGGCTGGTCCAGACATGGGGATCCGCAAGCCCCGGCTGCGCCGCAGGCGCGCGCGTGCCCTCCGATCGCTCCAGCTCGCGCGGAGGGATGCCGCCGCGCATGTCGATGATGCGCATGCCGGGATTGGCGGCCGCGATGCGCTTTATCCAGACCTCCTCGAATTCCACGCCGATCCCGAAATAGACGCGCGCCTTGGCCAGCCGCGCAAGGTGATTTGAGGTCGGCTCGTAGGTTTCGGGACTCTGACCCGGCCCGACCATCACCGAGACCGCGACGTGTTTTCCGCCGACGCGCTCGACGAAATACTTCTGCGGCAGGATGCTCACGAACACCACGATCGGCGCGGCTGGTGGCTCCGCGGCGCGTGCCACGCCGAGCAGCGCAAGGAGCAGCATGCCGCACCAAAGCAGCCGCCTGCAGTTGCGCCAAGTCACAACAACGCCTCCAGTACGGCGACGAAACGTGCGTTGTCTTCCGGCAGAGCCGTGGTGACGCGCATGTAACCGGGACCGAGGCGAGCGTCGTTCAACGGCTTGATGAGTATGTCGTGCTCACGTAGCCGCGCAGCCAGCACGGCGGCGTCGTGCGGAGCGAAGTCGGCGAGGAAAAAATAGGTCGTGCTCGGGAAAGCGCGCACCCCGAGCCGTCGCAGCTCGGCGGCCAACTGTTCCGTCCAGGCGCGCAACTGCGCCGCCCGCGCGCGAATCTTGTCCTCGTACTGCAGGGTGGCAAGCGCCGCAGCCTGCGAAGCCCGTGCGAGTGGATAGGCGTCGTTGTGGGAATTGAGGTCGTCGGCGAGCGCCTGCGGCAACACCGCATAACCCACGCGGAAGCCCGCGAGGCTGTGCGCTTTCGAAAGCGTGCGCGTAACCAGCAGATTCGAGTAGTGCGGCACCAAGTGCGCCACGCTCTCGCCCGCAAGACCGATGAAAGCTTCATCGACCAGGAAACAGGTATCCGGGTGACGCGCCAGAAGCCCCGGCAGCGGCGACATGTCGAAAGTCCCGCCGTTTGGATTGTTAGGATTGACGATCACCGCCAGCGTGGTGCCTGCCGGTATCGCAAGCCGTTCCAGGTCGAAGGCGAAGTCCCGCTCGGGCAGCAAGTGAGTCTCGGTGTACGCGCCCGCGATCTCCGGAAACAGCGCATAGGTCGGCGTCAACAGGTGAGCCCGCCCGCCGAGGCGTGCGAACAATTCGCGCAGGATCAGCTCGGAGCCGGCATTGATGTGAATCAGCGCCTGGGGCACACCAAGGCTCTCACTCAGGAACTGGCGCAGCGGCGCCGAGTAGGGCTCGGTATAACTGTTGCTGCGCGGCAACTCGACTCGAGCCGCGGCAATCGCCTCGTCGAGCGGTGGCAACGGGTTCTCGCACAGCAGCAGCTTGATTCCCTGGAACGTGCCTCCGCCCTTTTCCTGCAACGATGTCACCCCATGATCCTCTTGCGCTTATTTCGCAGCCTACTCATGGGTGATCGGCTTGTCGGTGAAAAGATAGTCTTTAAGCTCCCTGGACAACGCCGCGTCGTTTCGGCGCAGCCATTCAAGCAGCATCGCCGCATGCTCTTTTTCCTCGTCGCGGTTGTGCGCAAGGATCGCCTGGAGCTCCTTGTTCTTGCAGGCATTCACGCGCTGCTGATACCAATCAATCGCTTCGAGTTCCTCGATCAGCGATACGATGGCGCGATGCAAATCGCGGCTCTCCTCGGGCAGGTCGCTCGCCGCTTCATGCAGTCCTTCATGGGCCATGACGGTACTCCTGGTTTGCTGTGGGTCCCGATCAATGGTCCCACGCACCGTCGCGGCACGGGTTGATTCAGATCAAATCTGAGACACGCGTTGCCGTCGTTACGGCTGGACCCATGCTGTGCTCCCTCTCCTCGGATGTCGGCGTCTCGTGTCAGGCCTCTCACGCGGCGATCGTGCCGGAACAACTGCTCTTCGCATTTTGGCTGGTTTGCCGGACGATCCGTGCGTCCTAGTTGATTCAGATCAAGATGCGAATCCATGGAATGGATACGATGCGCCCGTAGGTCAATGGTGATCTACCTCGTGTCAACCAGGAGTACCCGACATGAAAATCAAGCAAGTGACGCGGGTCGCCGTACTGGGCGCGGCGATCGCTTTGTCCTTCGCTGCAGGAGCCCAGCAGTGGCCGGGAAGAGGCCCAGGGCCGTATGCACCTTACGGAGCAGGGCAGTACGGCGCCGGGAATCCGTATGCCAAGCAACTCAATGAGCTTGCGGTCAAGGACCCGGCCAAGCATGACGCCTGCTTCGCGCAGGCGAATGATAAGAACCTGCGACGGGAAGCGCGCTGGAAGTTCATGATCGACTGTATGAAAAAGTGAGTCGTACGTTGGCCCGCCGGAAACACCGTGGGCCAACGTACGAAGACGTGCTTTGTCATCCGGGTAAGGATCGGCGGCGAGCGGGTCAGGTCTCGCCTTCGCGTGCATCAAGACGCGACGCGCCGAACCCATTTGACGATCCTGCGTTGGCGAGCCGCTACGAGGAGTGGTACGGCGGCGAGGGCCGGCGCGCCGACATCCTGGAGAAGGGACTCCTGGGAAAATTGCTCCACTTGTTCCCGAACGCACGCTCCGTACTTGAAGTGGGTTGCGGCACAGGCCACTTTACGCGCTGGATGGCGGAAAGAGGCCTGGACGCCGTGGGCCTGGACATTTCCGAACGCATGTTGAGCGAGGCCCACCGGCTCGGCGGGCCAAGGTACCTGCCCGGCGATGCTCATTCGCTGCCGTTTGCGGACCGGTCGCACGATGTGACGGCTCTGATCACGACGCTCGAGTTTCTCCCGGATCCAGCGCGCGCCCTTGCCGAAGCCGTTCGCGTGGCCCGCCAAGGAGTCCTGTTGGGGGTGTTGAACCGGTGGAGCCTGCTGGCGCTGCGATACCGCCTCTCCGGCAAAGCCATGTGGCGGTCTGCCCGGTTCTTTGGTCCTTGGGAATTGGCCAAGATGGTCCGAGAGGCGGCGGGGCAAAGGACCAGGACGGTATTGTGGCGGACCACCCTGTGGCCAATTCCCGGCATGCGCGACCTGCCCCTGCCCTGGGGTGGCTTCATCGGCATGGCAGTGCAGTTGAACGAGGAGTCGAAAGCATGAACACAATTTCGGTTCAAGTGAGCCTGTACCCGCTTCGACAACCCCACGTGGGACCAACCATTTCCAAGGCGCTCGAGGTTTTTCGTACCCACGGGCTCGACGTGAGGCCCGGAACCATGAGCACGGTAATCGCCGGCGAACCCGACGCGGTCTTCGACAGTTTGAAAGCATCGTTTCAATCTGCGGCCGCTCTTGGCGATGTGGTGATGGTGGTGTCAATCTCCAATTGCTGTCCGGCGCCCGCTGGCGATCAGCACAATGCGGGGCATTCTGCGTAAGCCATGTATCATCGGCGCGGGAAATGTCCACAGGATGCGAACTGCTCGAGGCCCCATCCGGGGTTGATCTGCGTCAAGCCCCTGCAGCCGACGAGTGCTAGTCTTTTGGGTGATTGTTGCCGACTTCACCTCGCTGTTCCTGGCAGTTGCCGACGTGGGAAAGCGAACGGCGGATCATTAGGCGCGCGCCGACTGGTGCTTCTGCAAGGAGGCTCAACATGACGTCGAGGTCCATCAACCTGGAGGAGCCCCTGCGGAATCCGGGCGCCACCTTTGCCACACCCGAGGAAGTCGTTTCCCACCCCGGGCTTACGCGAGAGCAGAAGGTCGAGATACTGAAGCTTTGGGAGTACGATGCAGCTGAGGCCGAGGTGGCGACGGAAGAAGGCATGCCGGGTGACGATGAAGACCTGTTGAGGCGGATCCTGGTGACATTGCACCCGTTGACCAGAGGGACCGACGTCAGCCGCACGGGCCCGACCAAACAGCACGCGTTGCTTTAGCACAAATCGACTTACTCAAGGGCACCGCAACTCTGCGAGTCTTGTCCCGAAGAACGCCCAATTGCCATGACAAGAAGATTATCCCGATAACGGTTGATCTACATCAATCGGTTCCCTCGACGTTTCATCTTCCTTCTCGGCGGCAGCAACGGAACCGAATTTGGAGAAAAGCAGAATTCGCGCCGCATCGAGCTCCAGGCGCGACTCTACTTCTGAAACAGCCGACGGTGGCCCGGGAAGCCACGCAGCGAAGGCTGCCGGGCGTGGCCCGGGATTACTGATCCGATACGATACGGTTCTGCTCGCTCTCGACCACGACCGGCACCTCGAAGTCCTGGCGGGTCATGCGCGCGCTCTCCCAGCGCCGCGCCGTTTCCCCGTCCCAGTCTAGGTCAAAGAACTTGTCCGCGTCGGCCTTCGACTTCCACAGATAGATTTCGACGACCGACTTTACGTCCGGCGCAATGCCGTAATACATGCGAATCAGTCCGGGGACGCCTTGAAAGTCCGGCGCCGAACCCCGAATCGGAACGAGCAGATCCTGCCGGTTCTTGCCTTCCATCACCTCGAACTTCCACATCACTATATGCATGAGATTTCCCTTTCTTTTCCGGAGCCGCGCAAGTCGCTGCAAAACCGGATTTCATCCTAGCCCATGTGGAAGGCGTCCCGCTTGATCTATATCAACGTGGAAAGGCATCACACGAGATTTTCCGCCACCAGTTCGAGCAGGCTCTGCATGCTCTTGTCCCTTTTGAAGCGCGCCTGACCATCGTCGAAGGTCTGTCGGCGGTTCGATAACAACTGGTGGCAAGCATCCCGGCCCCGGTCCTTTCAACTGCCGCATCTTGATTTCGAAGGTCTTGTAACGCAGCTCGTCGGCGCGGTCGGTGGCTACACCGCCGCCACCGCCGAAGCACCACGCGGTCCCGTCTCGTGCAATCGGTAGAGTGCGAGCGAGAGACGGGGGCGAAGCCGGGTATCGGCATGGCGCACTCGCCGGCTGCAACTGCGGGCTGATTGCAATTCTGCGGACACTTGATCCAGCGCAAATTCAAACATCACGGACCTGCTAATGTTCTAATGTCGCGCAAAAACTGTGGAGGAATAACCCGATGAAGCGACTTTACTTTCTTGTTCCGGGCGTCAAGAGCGCCAGGAAGATCGTGGACGAATTGCTGGTGGCCCGCATCGAAGAGCGCCACATTCACGTCCTGGCAAAGCGCGGAACGCCCATGGAGGATCTTCCGGAAGCATCGCTCCTGCAGAAGAGCGATTTCATTCCTGCGGTCCAGCGTGGCCTTGCCCTGGGTGGCGGGGTCGGAACGATCGCCGGACTGGTGGCGATATCGCTCCCGCCGGCCGGGCCTGTGATAGCGGGCGGGATTATCCTCGCCAGCGCATTGGCCGGCGCGGGTGTTGGGGCGTGGCTCGGCGGAATGGTCGGAATGAACATCGGCAGCACGCGCCTCAAGCAATTCGAGGAAGCCATCGAAGGCGGGCAGTTTCTGATGATGGTTGACGTGCCCAAGGATCGCGTGGAGGAGATTACCGAAATGATCAGGAGGCATCACCCGGAAGCGGATGTGAGAGGCGTCGAACCTCTCATCCCGGCTTTCCCCTGATCCCCCTGATCGCCCCCAAGCGCTGGGTTAAGCCAATTGATCTATATCAAGATACATACCGTCGCGTTCCTGGTTCTTTTCGCGGCCGCGCACGCCCATGCCGCGGACCAGGCTCTGCTGGACAAGGCCGGGGGTGAAGGCAGGGCAACGTTCTACGCCAACATCACCGCCGTCGAGCCCATCATCAAAGCCTTCACCGCCGACACGGGGGTGAAGGGCGAGTACACCAGGATCACGAGCCCGAAATTCGTGGTGACGACCATCACCGAATTCGAGGCCGGCAAGCTCATGGCCGACGTCGAAGGCTGGAGCTTGACGATGCTCGCCGCGTGCCCGCTTCACGCGTATCCCGGCACGTACATGACGCGGGTCGCTTCGGCGCGGAGATCCTGCGGCCGCGGGTTCGTCGCGTGTCCCTGCGCGCAGGCGACCGCCCCTACTGCCGCCGCCACCGCCGCTGCCACCTCGCGCATGCGCGCCGCGACAGGAAAAATACGGCCCTGCTCGAGATCGGCCTCCGTGACCTGGTCGGCGAGCGCACGGGCCGCGGCCAGGAACATCTCGTCCGTAACGCGTCTCGCGCCGGACACCAGCAGGCCGAGGCCTACGCCGGGAAAGACGTAGCAATTATTCCCCTGACCCGGCGCATGCGCACGCCCGGCGAGCGTCACCGGATCAAATGGGCTCCCGCTGGCGAAGACGGCGCGGCCGTTCGTCCACGCGTAGGCCTGCTCGGCGGTGCACTCGGCCTTCGACGTCGGATTCGAAAGCGCGAACAAGATCGGCCGCTCGTTAAGGCGCGCCATCGCCCCGAGCACCGACTGCGTGAACACGCCGCCCTTGCCACAGGCGCCGATGAGCGCCGTGGGCTTGAAATCTTCGACCGCGGCAAGGAGGTCCGGAAGCGGTGCGCGGTCCTGCGCGAACGAGCGCTTGTGCTCCGCCAGATCGCCGCGGCTCGCGATCACGAGGCCATTGGAGTCGACGAACAGGCAGCGCTGCTTCGCCTCGCCTTCCGACAATCCCTCACGCTGCATGGCTGCGATCACGGTACCGCCGATGCCAAGGCACGCTTCGCCGGCGCCGACAAAGAGGATCCGCTGCGCGGCGAGCCCTCCTCCGGTGATGCGGCCCGCCGAGTACAGCCCGGCCAAACCCATGGCGCCGGTGCCCTGCACGTCGTCGTCGAAGCAACATAACCGGTTGCGATAGCGCCGCAGCAGGCGGAATGCACAGGCGTTGTTGAAGTCTTCGAACTGCACGATGACGCCGGGGAACACCGCCTGCGTGGCCGCGACGAACTCTTCGAGCAGCGCATCGTAGGCCTCGCCCGTCATGCGCTGTTGCCGCTCGCCGAGGTAGAACGGGTCGCTGCGCAGCGGCTCGTTGTCCGTGCCGACGTCAATCGTCACGGGCAGGCAGAACTCCGGCGGCACGCCCGCGCAGGCCGTGTAGAGCGCGAGCTTGCCGATCGGGATGCCCATTCCATTCGCGCCGAGATCACCGAGGCCGAGGATTCGTCCGCCGTCGGTGACGACGATGATGCCCACGCGACTGCGCGGCCAGTGCCCCAGAAGCTCGGCGACACGGCCGCGGTGTTGCGCGGAAATGTACAGGCCGCGGGGCCGCTCATAGATACGGCTCCATTCGACGCAAGCCTGACCCACGGTCGGCGTGTAGATGATCGGAAGCATTTCCTCCAGATGGTCGAGCACGACGCGGTAGAACAGTGTCTCGTTCTCGGTCTGCAGCGCGCTCAGGTAGCGGTACTTTTCCAGCGGGCTCGTCGTTCCGCGCACGTTCTTAAGCACCCGGGCTGCCTGCTCCTGCAGCGATTCCACACGAGGCGGGAGCAGACCTTCGATACCCCGGTGCGCGCGTTCGTCGCGGGTGAACGCAGTGCCCTTGTTCAAGAGCGGGTCGCGCAGGCACTGGACGCCGCCCACTGCATCGGGGCCCGGAGGGATGAGGGTGGAATCCGTGATCTTCTCCATGAGAATCGTAGCCATCACTTTTCACTCTTTGCATCAGGTTACGCCGCCGCGTCGGGCCGACTTTGACCGAGATCAAGTCTTCCTGCGGTATTGTCACGAGAAGAGCGCGTGTCAAGGTATCATTCGGGACAAGCGAACTACCGGGCAAACGCGATCCGGATAACACGCGCTCGATGCGTCCGCCGAGTTTGATCCACATCAAAACGCCGCTCCTCGCGCAGGCATAGGCTGTCTTGCGTGAGAGGCAGGCGACAAGAACGCAGGGCACCGGTTGATTGTGAAAGGCGCTCGACATGAGATCGAGTATCACAGGGGCCGCAACATTCGAGGGTGGACACCATGAATACTGTTTCCAGTGGGGTCGTGATGGCGGATTACATCGCCAAGTGGCATCGCGAACACATTAATTTTTCCAAGCTGCTCGATTTGCTCGAAACGCAAATCAATCTGTTTCACGAAGACGAGCATCCGAATTACGAGTTGATGCTGGATATCATGTATTACCTGACCCATTACCCGGACCAGGTCCACCATCCGGAGGAAGAGGTCGCCTTCAAGCGGGTGGTGCAAAAGGACAGCCGAATGGGGCCGGTGGTCACGGATTTGACAAAACAACATCAGGTGATCGCTGAAAATGGAAAAACCCTGACGGAACAGCTTGACGCTATCGTGATCGACTCGATGGTGACGCGGCAAAGCATAGAATCATCTGCAAGGACTTATATTTTCCACTTGCGCAGCCATATGAATCTGGAAGAAACGGCACTCTTTCCCACGGCCTCGAATATTCTCCGCGTCGAAGACTGGGCTGCTGTCGATGCGGCGATCAAGTCCCGGCAAGACCCGCTGTTCGGCGAAATCGTGGACAAGCGATACGAGGCATTGCATCAGCAGATCGCGAGGGAGGCGGAGTGCGGATGTAAGGAATAAGTTGTCCGAATCGCGCCAAGCGATGCGCTCTCGCCAAGACGGCAAAACGGAAGTGCGCTTGTCGCGAGCACGCTGCGGCTGCAACCGGCAACGTGCTTCTGCTACCATAGCGCGTGTTTCGATCAAGGAACCCCTGGTTGGAGCGGCTCCACAAACGGCTGCGCGTGCTCACGCCCGAGGTGCTCAAGGGCCTTTTGCGCGGGATCGAGAAAGAAGGCCTGCGTGTCAAGCCGGGCGGAACGCTTGCGGACACACCGCATCCGGCCGGGCTCGGGTCGCCGCTCACCCACCCGCACATCACCACCGATTTCAGCGAGTCACAACTCGAGCTTATCACCGGCGTCCACGCCGGCGTGGACGCGTGCCTTGAGGAACTGACCGAGATCCACCAGGTCGTTTACCGCCACATCGGCGACGAAGTGCTGTGGTGCACCAGCATGCCTTGCAGACTGCCGGCCGACGATGACATTCCCCTTGGGCAGTACGGCGGATCCAACGTCGGTAGAGCCAAAACGGTGTATCGGCGCGGCTTGTCGTACCGCTACGGCAGGCGCATGCAGACCATTTCCGGGATTCATTACAACTTCTCGCTGCCCGAGGCAGCCTGGCCGATGCTTCAGCAGGCCGACGAACGCGGCGGCCCGGCGCGGGCCTATCAGAACGATGCGTACTTCGCGCTGATTCGCAACTTCCGGCGCCATTCCTGGCTGCTGCTTTATCTGTTCGGCGCTTCGCCGGCGGTCTGCGCGAGCTTCGTCGCCGGCCGCACGCACCGGCTGCAGGAGTTGAGCGCCGGCACGCTGTACCTGCCCGAGAGCACATCCCTGCGCATGGGCCGGTTGGGCTACCAGAGCGACGCGCAAGCCACGCTTGCCGTGAGCTACAACAGCCTGGAAAGCTACGCCCGCTCGCTCTACAGCGCGCTCACCGAGCCTTATCCGCAGTACGCGGCAATCGGCATCCGTGACGGCGTGGACTACCGGCAGCTCGCGACGACCCTGCTGCAGATCGAAAACGAGTTCTATGGAACCATCAGACCGAAGCGGCGCATCCGGCCGAACGAGCGACCCCTGCATGCATTGGGCGAGCGCGGCGTCGAGTACGTCGAAGTACGCTGTATGGACATCGACCCGTTCTGCCCCATCGGCATCACTGCCGCCACGATCCGCTTTCTCGACGTGTTCCTGCTGCATTGCCTGCTCAGCGACAGCGCTGCGGACACACCGGAGGAAATCGCGGCCCTCTCGCGTGACCGGCACCGGGTCGCCGAAAGGGGCCGCGATCCGAACATCCGCCTGGCCTGGCGAGGAGAAGAACTCACGCTGGCCGAATGGGGCGAGGAACTGCTGCGCGAGTGCGGGCCCATCGCGGCAGCCCTCGACAACGTTCATCGAGGCTACGCCTACCGGGATGTTTTATCGGCCGCCGGCGCCGCCCTCCGGAATCCCTCGGCGACGCCTTCCGCGCGTATCCTTCGGGAGATGGAGCAGAGCTACGACAGGTCCCACCTCCGCTTTGCCCTGGATCAGTCGGTGCGGCACCGGAGCGACCTGCTGGAATTGCCCCTGGCTGCCGCAGCCGGCGCCCGCTATGCACGAATGGCCGGGGAGTCGCTGGCCGCGCAACGGCAAATCGAAGCGAGGGACGCCGTGCCGTTCGAAATCTACCGCCAGCAGTATCTGTCGCAAGACCTGCTGGGCGGCGTCCGCCTTCGATCAGGTTCCTGACGTCACGGCCATGCCGGTGAGCGGCGTTGCCACCTCCAATGCGGGCCTTCGCTTGACGTAGATCAAGACGCGATCACGATACCGCGATAAATTCGAACTTATGAATGGGTTAACGAAAAAGGAACTCGATCATCTCATCCGGATCATGGCGGAACGGAAGAGCCGCCTGCTTCAGGAGATCCGCGAGGTGCTCATCCGTACGGGTGACGAACGCTACGCCCGGCTGGCGGGCGAGGTGGCCGATACCGGGGACGAATCGGTCGCCGACCTGCTGAGCGACGTCAGTCATGCCGAAGTGGCGCGGGACGTGAACGAGGTTCGCGATATCGTCGCGGCAGAAGGCCGGATCGCGGCCGGCCAGTATGGCCTTTGCATCAACTGCGGGGCCGAAATCGAATACCAGCGGCTGGCCGCCTATCCCTCCGCCAAGCGTTGCCTGCAGTGCCAGCAGAACCGCGAGAAAACCCACGCTTCCGCGGGCCGGCCCAGTTTGTAGCCCCGGCTCAGAAGGCGGCGTGCGCCGGAATCGCGCCACGGCCCACTCCGTGAGTCTACCGATGGACATGCCTGACCGCCTGAGTCTCAAGAAAAAGCTCGACGACATCGGCGCAGCCAGGGCCTGAACCGTCAGGAAGCACTCAGAAACCTGCAGCCCCCGCGGCAGCCCCTGCGCCGATTGCGATCGCCAACAACAGAACCGGGGAGACGCCCAGGCGTTCCGCCGCAAACACCGCGAGCGCTCCTGCGAGCAGACCCGGATGCAGTTCGACCACCGGGCGCGCGAGTGCGGCCAGCGTGACCGCCAGCAGGCCGACTGCGGCGGCCGCTGCAAAGCGGCCGAAAGCCCGGAAGCGCGCGTAGCGATTCAACCGCGCCACGACACCCGCCGAGCCCGCCGCGAGCACCACGGGAATGGCAAACACTGCGACCGTCGCGGCCAGTGCACCTGTGATTCCCGCGACGTAGAAACCGACAAATGCGGCGAGGATCAGGATCGGACCCGGCGTGGCGTAGGCAAACCCCACCCCCACCGCGAACTGCTGCGGCGTGAGCCAGCTCGTCTCGGCCACCGTGATGCGCTCGACCAGCGGCAGGGCCGCGCCGCCGCCGCCAAACGCGAAGGCGCCAACCACGAGAAAGCGCGCGACCAGCTCGATCAGATCATCCATCGCTTTTCTCCTTGCCCAGGACCGCGCCGATCAGCCCCGCCCCCACGACGATCAGTACCGCGTGCACGAAAAATCCCAGCACGCAGCTCGCCAACAGCACCGCAGTGAACATCGCCGTCTTCGCCTGGTTGCGCGCAAGCCGCCACATCGCCGCGACGATCAGTCCCACCACTGCCACCTGTATGCCGGTCAGCGCCCCCTTGACCCACGGCTGATCGGGCAACGCGAGCGATGCGGCCGCCACCACGATCATGAGCGCGGTTGCCGGCGCGATGAATGCCGCCGCCGCCACGAGCGCGCCCGGCCAGCCCCGCAGGCGCCAGCCCAGATAAGCCACCACCTGTATCCCCGTCGAGCCGGGCAGCGCCTGGGTAATCGCCAGCGCCTCGCTGATGTCGTGTTGCTGGAGCCAGCCGCGCCGGTCGATCAGACCGCGCTGCAACAGCGCGAGCGTCGCGCCCAGTCCGCCAAACGCGAACGCGCCTAACCGCAGCAACTCCCACGCCACGACGGGCAACGGCGGATTCTGATTAGCGCTGATTGGTGCCTCTCCCTATCACGCCACGGCCCACTCCGCTGACAGCGCTTCGGCCTGCTCGAGCACCGTCTGGGTCGCCTTTTCCTGCTTGTCGGGCGGGTAGCCGTATTTGCGCAGGATGCGCTTGACGATCACGCGGAGCTGCGCGCGGACGTTTTCGCGCATCGTCCAGTCGATAGTGATGTTCTTGCACACGGCTTCGACGAACTCGCGCGCAATTTTCGACAGCCGCATTGGGCTTCTCTTCGAGAACTGGGTACAGGGACATGGCGCCATGTCTGGCGCGACAAGTGTCCTTCTGTTAAGGACACCTTATGAGAAATCCGGGCTTGAACGGAATCCTGATTCGCTTTGCCTCCCGACACTACCAATCGGCCATTTGCTAGTTCGGGTACGAGCATTAGCAGCGCGCCCTTCAGCACGAAGCGGTGGGCATGCCGCGAGCGGGAGAGACGATAGAGGAAGCGCTCCACGGCGAAGCGGGCGAGCACAAGATTCGGATCCATCCCGATCGCTTTGGCATGGCGAGCGAGGCGCACCTGAACCGACACGGGGAGGCTCTCGGCTGCGGCGGTCATGCGACCAGTGCCTCGAGATAAGGCCGCATCACGCGCTCCACTCGGCAAACGCGCGCGTAGCGGTGGATTTCGTCCATTGTGAAGCGCCGCGCCCGCCAAGCCTCGCGCAGCGCTTCCAGCGCCACGTCCAGACCGACCTTGTTTCGGTACTTGAAGACGTCGGCGATGGTCTTGGCAACGGTGTAGACACGCACGATCTCGCCCTCGATGCGATGCGTCTCGATGCCTTCGGTCAGAGCGTTCCCGCTGAAGCGATGGACGCGCAGCTGGGGATAGGAGAGCGAGGGACGACGGGTCCGGCGGTCGAGCGCGATCCACACCTCATGTGGAAGCTGGGTGCCGATCTGATGGAAGCTCAGCGCGGAGAGCAGGCAAATCATCGCTTTCGGCACCGCGGCGGCGACCAGCGCGAGGCCATGGTGCTCGGTGATCGGCGCATCGGGCAGCCGGTATCGGCCTCGCGCCACGCGTTCGAGGGCGCCAGCACGCACGAGGCGGCTCAGCGTGTGGGTATGAAGACCCGCTTGGGCGACTTCCCGCCTCGTGACCGAGCCCCGCCGGCGGGCGAGGCGAAGCAGGCGGTTGGAGGAATCGGCCGTTGGCATGTGGCGAAGTGTAGACATTTATTTACAAATGTCAACGTTTCGCCACATCCATGCCCCGGGGCTATGAAGTCGAGCCGCTAACCTCGGCAAGCATCCACAGGATGTCTGTCTCGATGCCCCGAATGTCGGCCCCGATTTCCTCAAGCGGCCGTGGCGGCGTGTAGCGAAAAAAATAGCGGTTGAAGTTGATCTCGTAGTCGTTCGCCACGTACCAGCTCCTCACCCGGCCGATATCGACGTGCACGAAATCCGAACGGGGATAATAGCCGACGCCGCCGCCGCGCAGGGCGAGCGCGGCCCGATGCACGTCCTCGAGCTCGCGCCCCGGAACGCGCAGGTCGATCGCGTGACCCACCACGTGCAGGCTGTGTCTGGCAACGCCGCCGCTGCGCGCCGCGAGTACGGCGTTGGTCGCGGGCGAGCGGTAGCCCGAGATGATGTGTATCGGTGCGCTGCCGCCCAGAACGCGGTTGAGTTCATAAACCAGATCGAGAAGCTGCGGGGCGATGGACCTGGTCTCGCCGGAGCGATGATCGCGCAGGATAAAGTTGATTTCTCCCAGAGCGTCCCGGGAGTAATCGCCTCCGGCCCAGTAAGCCGTTTTCAGGCTTTCACCCGTGTGCGTGTTGTGCAGCCACAGGGTCTTTTCGCCGCCTGGTCTCGTGTTAACGCTGCTCAATGCGGTCTGCGGCGTAATCCCCGCCAGGGCGAGAAGACCACCGCACTTGATGAATCGCCGCCGATTCCGGTTCGGACCTCGCGAAAACCCTGCTGTCACCGCCTCCTCCCGTGCCAAACCTCGTCTTGCCTGCTTCGCGCGCGAGACCCTCCCTCGCACGCACCAGCTCGGCAACCACAGCCCAATCTATCCTGTCTTCGACGCATTGACTCATCAAAAACCTGAGTGAAATGGATTCGTTGCCTCACGTAAGAAAGCTGAGTGAAATGCCCCCTCCGAGTAGGTGGGAGGGGAG
>MERI01000197.1 GCA_001772005.1 Betaproteobacteria bacterium RIFCSPLOWO2_12_FULL_62_58
GACGTAACCGCCTAGTTTTGATGGTAGGCCACCGGGGACTCGAACCCCGAACCTACGGATTAAGAGTCCGCTGCTCTACCAGTTGAGCTAGTGACCCATCGCGGGGAATGACGACCTGCGCCGACAATCTTGCTACGCAACACGCGCCGTCGTCAACTGTGATCGGTAAATCGGGCCGCGACTGCACGCTCCCGGACAAGACGGGTGAGCTACAATGCGGCCCTTATCGCGACAGCCGGGCCTGACATGACTCGTTCCAACTGGCGCACGCCGGCCGTTGTTCTCACCTGCAGCGGTATCGTGCTCACGATCGCGCTCGGCGTGCGCCACAATTTCGGCCTCTACCTGCAGCCGGTGACCATGGATCTCGGTATCGGCCGCGAGACGTTTGCGTTCGCGATCGCGATCCAGAACCTGGTTTACGGACTCGCCCAGCCCTTCACCGGCATGATCGGCGACAAGTACGGCACGGCGCGCGTGCTGATTGGCGGGACCCTGCTCTACGCCCTCGGTCTGGCGCTGACGTCGTTCGCCACCACCGGCTGGGAACTCACTCTGAGCGCCGGGCTGCTGATCGGGCTCGGCTTGAGCTGCAGCGGTTTTTCCATCGTCTACGGCGTGATCGGCCGCGCATTCCCCGCCGAGAAACGCACCGCCGCGTTGGGCGTGGCCGGCGCGGCGGGCTCGTTCGGGCAGTTCGTGATGCTGCCCTACGGCCAGATGCTGATCAACGCCATGGGCTGGCATGTCGCGCTGTTGATCCTGGCGGTGACAGTGATACTGATCGTGCCGCTGTCAGCCGCGCTGGTCGAAGACAAGAAAGCGCAGGCACTGCAATTTCACCGGCAGTCGATCCCGGAAGCCCTGCGCGAGGCCTTCGGTCACAGCGGCTACGTGCTGCTGTGCCTCGGCTATACGGTGTGCGGCTTCCAGTTGATGTTCATTTCGGTGCACTTCCCGGCCTACCTCGTCGACCAGCGCATGACGCCCGAGACCGGCATGACCGCGCTCGCGCTGATCGGGCTGTTCAATATATTCGGGAGCTATGTCTGCGGCTGGCTCGGCGGACGTTACACCAAGAAGTACCTGTTGTCGCTGCTCTACTTCACGCGCGCGGTGGCGATCGCGATCTTCATCGCGCTCCCGCTCACGCCGCTCTCGATCTACGTGTTTGCGGCCACCATTGGCTTCTTGTGGCTCGGCACGGTGCCGCTTACCAACGGCTTGATCGCGCACGTGTTCGGGGTCAAATACCTGGCGACGCTGGGCGGGATCGCGTTCCTGTTCCACCAGATCGGCAGTTTCATCGGCGTGTGGATCGCGGGCTATCTCTTCGATGTCACCGGCTCCTACGGCTTGATGTGGATGCTCACCATAGCCTCGGGCATCGTCGCCGCCCTGCTCAATCTGCCGATCGACGAACGCCAGATCGCGCGTCCGGCGGTCAAGCCTGCCTAGATCTCTTCTTCGCGCGCGGCCTCGGCGAGCAGCCACTCTCGAAACGCGGCGACCGCGGGACGCGTGGTTGCCGCCTCGCTGCTCACGAGATAGTAGGCGGAGACCAGCGGCACGCGCAGCGCAAACGGCGTCACCAGTCGCGCCCCATGCAGGTCCGCGGCCGCGAGCACCGGCATCGTCGTCACCACGCCCAGACCCTCGATCGCCGCTTCAAATGCGAGCACCGCGTGGCTGAAGCGCGGCCCGCGGCTCGCGTCCACATCGGTAACACCCGCGGCCTTGAGCCAGACGTCCCAGAACGATTCACCATCGTAGAGATTGCCGGTATCGTCGTGCAGCAGCATGTGGTGGCGCAAATCTTCAGGCCGCGTGAGCGGCGACGGTCCGGTGATGAGCCGCGGACTGCATATCGGAGTGACGGTGAGCGCGAGCAGCTTGTCGACGCGGAAACCGGGATAGTCGCCTCTGCCGTAGAGGATCGCGACATCGGAATCGGCAAGCCAGGCGTCGATGGTGGCGCGCTCGGCTACCGTGCCCTTGCCGCCCGCGCTCACCTGTCGCTGGCGCGCGGACAGGCGCACGTCGATCTCGGGATGCGCTTCGAAAAACCGATGCAGGCGCGGCATCAGCCAGCGCGCGGCGAACGAGGGCGCGGCGCTCACCGTGAGCGTGCCCATGCCTTTCTGGGCGCGCAGCACTTCGACCGCCTTGATCAGGCAGTCGAATCCCTCCCGCAACTTGGGCAGGCAGGCGCGCGCCGCATCGGTCAGAACGAGCGCGCGGTTCAAGCGATGAAACAACTGCACACCGAGGTACTCCTCCAGCGCGCGGATCTGATGGCTCACCGCCGCCGGCGTCACGTTCAACTCGGCGGCCGCCTTCTTGACGCTCAGATGACGGGCAGCGGCTTCAAATGCTTTCAGCGCGTTTAGCGGTGGCAAACGATTCGGCATGGCATTTCAGATTACTTTTTCTATGTTACTTAATGATAATATATCATCTGCTGCGATGCAACAAATGCATCTGATTTTAGTCTATATTGATGTCGGAAGTCATTGAGTTAAATGACGGTAGTATTTAACGGATTGGTTGGCGGATAGATCGCCACGAAAGGAGTGTCAAGATGAGACGAGATACTAAAGTAAACGCCGGTTCAAGCATTTATGAGCGGATTGAGGACGCAAGGATGACCGATAGCGAGCGGCAGGTGGCGTTAAACGCACTGCGGCAAGCGGATCTGTTTGTCGATGCCTTCATCTGGATCGCGAAGAAGATTGGCCGGCGCCCGGTGCGCCTGTTCCTCAAGCCCAGCCTTAAGCACTAAGACTTCCTCCAGCCGGGATCCCCTCCTCCCCCCGGCTAATGGCTGCCACAAGCGGTCGAGGTCGACGCGGCGGCAACCCCGCCGCGTTTTTTTGGTCAGGATATCACGCCCGAGTCAGCCCCGATAATTTCACCCGGCCGGCTCGCGTTCCGAAGACACATCCGGGCAAGCGTCGCCGCGCGACGACAAGTGTAGCGCATCATAAACAAGACCTTACCGGATGCCGCAGATTGGTTGTCACCGATCAACGACACTTGGCCACCTTATGCCGCTGTTTCAGCCCGGGCGCGGCGCATTAGTGCGCTGATTGCGCATGGTAATCCGGATTGGGCACGGACTTTGCTCATCATTTGCTTTCGAGTAACCGAAACCTGGGCGGTGCTGTCGCAGCCCCTGTAACCGAGCGAAGGAGACGCCATGTTTGGAAAGAAGGATGAAAACGTGCGCAGAGAAACCCGCAATGTAAACGTCACCCCCGCCCTCAACAATCCTCCCGCCGGCCGCAGCCAGCCGGAAATATCGACCTCGAATCCGCCGCCGCCAGAACCGCCCAAACCCGCCGTCAAACCCGACGACACCAAAGGCAGCAAGCTCATCGTCGGTCCGGATATCAAGCTCAAAGGCGTCGAGATCACCGATTGCGACACGCTGGTTGTCGAAGGCCGGGTCGAGGCTGCGATGGACAGCCGGGTGGTCCAGATCGCGGAACGCGGCGTATTTTCCGGTACCGTCGGTATCGATGTCGCGGAGATCAGCGGCCGCTTCGAAGGCGAGCTCACCGCACGCAAGCAGCTCGTCATTCACTCGACCGGCAGGGTCTCGGGAAAGATACGCTACGGAAAAATCACCGTCGAGGAAGGCGGGGAACTGGCGGGCGATGTAGGGACGATCTCGGTCTCCGCGGCCGGCAACATGGCAAAAGCCGTCGACCTTAAGACCGCGCCGACCGATATCGCGACTGCCTACGACCCTTTCGCGCGCAAAACCAAATCGTTCTAGCCGGGGGAGCCGTGGCGGTGCGCGGACCGCGGCGCGGAGGCGGCCGGATTCGTTCAAGGCGCTCCGGCCATCGCCTGCACGCTGCCGAACTCCGCGAGGATCATCTCGTTGAGATCGCGCGGCAGCGGCACCACGCCCGATTGCAGCACCTGAAACATCTGCCGGCGTTCGTCCGGCGGCAATTTTTCGTACTCCGTGCGCGCCTCCGCGGCGATAGCTCTCTTTTGAGCCTGAGACAGGTTCGTCAACCGCTCGTGAGCCTGCCGCACCGCTGATGCCTTGATCGCCAGTTCCTGCACGAGGTACGGCCTCATTGCCGCATTCTTCGGATCGGACAGGACGCGCTTCACGCTGGCGAAAACCTCCTCGCGCTGGGCTGATGACAAATGCACGAAACCCTCGTCGATCAACGTTCTGAGCTTCCGGTCGTCCAGATCGTAGGGCGCGGGCGGAATCACGAGCACGGGTTGCGGTTCGTTGCGCTGCACCCCCTCTATTGCCGTCTCTATCCCCGAGGAGATGATCTGATCGCGCAGCATGCGCAGCAGGAATAAGGTCAGCGGGTCGACCGCGAAAGCGACCGAAGGCCACAGCGCCAGCAACACGCAAATCAGACGACGCCGTATCACAGGCCTCCTCCAAAACGTCTTTATTGTTGTCTTGGCGACCCAACGAGTCGACCGCCGCGCGGCGAGAAACTCGAGCCGGCGAGAAACTCAGAACCGTCCAGTATCGGAGAGGTCCCGATGAATGACGGTCGTTCCAGATGCAAAGTAAATTCTAGCACCAACGGCGAGACGGACTTCAACTATCGGCGCGAGGCCATGTTTCGACCTGCGCCCGGAGACAGGTTGCAGAACGGGAGCGGTCTGCCTACATCATCCGTCCCATGCCCCAGTGCCAGTTAAACGCTTCGCCGAACAGCGCGCCCAGCGCGGCCGAGATCACGGCGCCGATCACGATCAGGATAACGATCGCCGGAATCGCCGCGAGCGCCCATTTGACCATCAACACCACCATGGACCAGAAGGGGATTTTGATGTCGGTCACCACCACTTCACGCGTACCGTCAGCCATGCCGGGCCTCCTTTGTAATTTTCGATTATTTCCTCTGTGTTTCGCGTGCCATCAATGCGGGCAAACCGAAATCCCCCGCGCGTCAGCGCTTCGCGCCGTCAACGCCGCAATTCCTCGACGGAGTGCGCGAACCGGCCGTCGCGGCGCTTGAGTGCGCGCGTCACGGACCGCGTTGCGCCAAACGTCGGTAGGTAGGCCGAGTGTTTCCCCGCCCCGCCGATCACCGCAATGATGATGTCCTCGGGTTTCTGGACCATGAACACGGGGGCCTCAGGTCCGGCGTTCTCATAGCGCTCCTTGAACGTCACGCGGAGGCGGCGCTCGATATTCTCCTTCGAGAATTTGCCGAGCGGCAGGTTCGCGTGCTGCTGCAGGAAGCGCTTGGCGTCCATCTTGGAAAACCCCTGCGCCACCGTCTTCGCGTGCTCCGGTCCCATGACGACCACGGGCTGCGCGGCGTAATACACATCATTTGACCTGGCTATGCCCATGGTGCCGGCGATCGTCGTCAGGATGCCCTCCGCGGTGAGGCTCTCATGGTCGTTGACGTTGTGCGGACACTCGGCGCCGACCACGGTGACCGTGCTGGCCGCCGCCGGGAAACCGCGTTCGACGTGGAGCGGCTCCCACGGGCTGGCCGCTTCGTTCTCGGCGACCAGGTAAGCATACTTGGACGGCGCGCCAAACGTGGACATGTCGCCCGAGCCTGGCGTCGCACCGCCGATGTTGAGCAGCGCGAGCCGGATCGCGCGCCCGATGGTGGCGTTGGCCCGGCGGCCGGGCCCGAAAGCGTTGTGGCCCGAGTTGATGTCGAGTTCTTTCGCTGCCGGTCCGTTGACGATGACGAGCGGCGCGCAAAGGTGCGTCGTCGCCTGGATCGCATAGAGATTGAACGGCTCCTCGCACATCGCCTCGATCGCGAGCGTGAGCAGCGGGAAATACCGCGGTTCGCAACCCGCCATCACGGCGTTCGCAGCGAGCCGCAGCGGGGTCGCCTCCCCATAGCGCGGCGCGATTTTCGCGATCGGCTCGTTCCACGGCCGGTCGCAATAGGCAAGCATCTCGCGCACGCGAGCCGCCGTCGGCGGCACGACCGGCAGCCCGTCGCCCCAGCCGCGGCTGCGAACCAGCGCGTTCACGGCGTCGAAATCGTCCTCCGCCTCGACGCTTGCGCCCGGCGCCTTGAGCAGTTCGGCAAGGTCGGTCACTGGATATGCTCCTCGATCAGGTTCACCACCTGCGGCGTCGCCACGCCGGCGCGCTGCTTCACGCCGTCCAGCGCGAGCCCGCCCAGCGGATGCGGGATCATGATGAGCGGCAGGTCCGGCACGCCGAACACGCGCGCCTGGTTCTTGCCGAGCTTGAGGAAGGGATCGGAGCAGATGACCGCGGTGACCAGGCCGCGCTTCCTGAGTTCTGACATGTCGTGGACACTCCACGACGTACAGGACCCTCAATCGGCCATCGCGCTGACGACGAAGTCGGCTTCCGCGGTGAGCTGGTCAAGAATTTCGCCCGGCGCCGGCAAGCTCACGCTTGCCTTTTGCAACGATACCACCGACTTGACCGGCAGCGCGGCCTTGATGCCCTCGGCGATGAAACGCAGCAGATGGTCAGCGTTGCCTTTGCTGTTGTCGAGTATGCCCAGCCGCAGCCCGCCCGCCCCGATCCGGCGTTCGGTGACAACCGCGGCGGCGCCGGCCGTCGGGGCTTCCGGTACCACCAAGAGAACTTTCCCGCTCATGATCGCTCCTTTGTCGTTCGGTCCAACAAACTGTTTGACTCTAGCGCATGTATCAGAGGGCCGCAACGTGTTGACTACCCGCGCCGTGCTATATACCGTGTTGACCAAACGGCACGGAACGCCAGCGCGCTCATGAAAAAATCAATACTCTGGGATACGGTACGGCGGGTGCAGGACATCATCGCCGCAGAGACTGGAGCGCCGCTGACTAGCGCCGCCGAGCAGCAGCTGGAAAATCTGTTGGGCGACGTCACCGGGCTATCGGCGGCATCTTCGACCAGCGAGAAATTCTCGAGCCGCGAAGTCACCATATTGCTGACCGACCTGCGCGGATTCACGTCCATTTCGGAAAACTACCCGGTTGGTGTGGTGCTCGGCCTCTTGAACCGATATCTGATCAAAATGAGCGACATCGTCAGCCGTCACGGGGGCACCATCGACAAATTCATGGGCGATTCGATCATGGTGCTGTTTGGCGCCCCCTATACGCACACGGATGACGTGAAGCGCGCCTTGACCTGCGCCGTGGACATGCAGCTCGCCATGGAAGACGTAAACCAATACCACAGGCAGATCGGGACGCCGGAACTGTTCATGGGCATCGGCATCAACACCGGCACGGTCATGGCCGGAACGCTCGGTTCGGACCTTTATTCCGAATACACGGTCATCGGGGATGAAGTCAACCTGGCTTCCCGCATCGAGGCTTTCAGCCTGCGGGGGCAGGTGCTGATCAGCGAAAGCACTTTTGATCGCTGCCGGGATTTCGTGCAAACGGATGAGCCGATGGACGTCTATGTCAAGGGGAAAGCCCACCCGGTCAGCCTGCGCGAGGTGCTGGCCATTCCGTCGCTGGGAAAGGAAGTTCCGCGCCAGGAAATTCGCAAGAGCCCCCGGGTCGAAGTGACAATCCCGTTCACCTACCAGGTGGTGGAAAACAAGATCGTCATGCCGCAACTGCACCACGGCGTGATTCTGGACATCAGCTATCACGGCGTTCTGACCGAAGTGGGCCAGGACCTCGCCCCGCATTCGGATATCAAATTGACTCTGGACCTATCGCTGGTCGGTTACACGGCGGCTGACGTTTACGCCAAAATCCTGAAAACGCGACCGAGCGAAGGCCGCTATGTGTCGAGCATCGAATTCACCTCGGTCAGCGTTCAGAGCACCATGAACATAAAGCATTTCGTTCAGCTGCTCATTCAGGGCAGCGACGTCAAGTAACGTCAAGTCAACGTAGCCCGGATGAAGCGACGCGTAATCCGGGATAAATCAACGTAGTCATCCACTTCAATCCTGTCCGGCACGGGCTGGTAGCACGGGTATGGGACTGGCCGTATTCCTCGTTTCGACGTTATGTCCGGCAGGGCGTATTGTCCGCAGACTGGGGCGGAAGCGGCAGCATCGATATGGGGAACTTTGGCGAACCGTTGACTTGATCCCGGATTTCATGTCATTGCATCCGGGCTACGCTCGCTACAGAAACGGCTCGGCCCGCTTGATCAGTTCGTCCAGCCCCGGCTCGTTCGGGTTGCGCGGCTTGCCGGGGTGGATGATCGACACCTGGCAGCTCTCGGCCGCCTCCACAAGCTCCCGGTAGGTACCGGCGTCGAGGTTCACGATGGACGCCTGCTTGTTCGCGTCGTAGGCGAACATCTTGTTGTTGATCTGCGTGCACTCGTCGCAGGTCGTGCAGCGGGGAGTCTCGATGTAGGGTTCGTCCGACGGTTTTTCCTGCGCCGGCTCCGCCTGCGCAGGCGTCGCAACCGGCGCGGCCGGCGGCGCCGCCGGGGTTTCGGCCGCGGGTTTCGGTTCGTGCCCCCGGGCCTCGACCTCGCGCTGTTCGCGCTCCTGCCACGCTTTCTTCTCGCGCGCGAGCAGCCGCTCCGCGTGCGAGTTGTGAATACCACCGAGTTCCTGCAGGCTGTGCCACATCTCGCGGCAGCGGCGCGCCTCCTGGATCAGCTTATCGTCGACGATCACCTTGTGCAGCACGTCGTTGCGGTCGACCATCAGCAGGCAGGGGATTTTCTCGGACAGGTGCTGCGTGCCGCCGGCCAGACACTCGCCGACCGGGACCATGCTGCCGTTCCACTTCGCCCGCGGCACTCGCGCGAAATGCCTGGCGTAGCGCCGGTCGCACGCCACGAAATCAACCAGCGTGAACAGCAGGTTCTCCGAGAGCCGCTGGTGCTCTTGGTCCTCGTAAGCGAAGCTCTGCGCCGGCCAGTCGGAATCCACCTGGGGATTGGCATCGAGGCAGAAGCGCGTCGCCCAGTCCGGGCCCGCGGACGGGTCGTAGGTGAAGGCCGGAAAGGCGCGCGACTCCATCGCCGCCGCCGCGGTCAGGTAAGGTGGAAGGTCGCCTGCTTTTCCGGTCGACCCGGAGAAAACGCTGAACAGCGCGGGCCCGGCATAGGCGAGTCCCTTGAGGATGCGGTCGCGGAACTGGAACAGGTTCGAGCTGCTCGACTGCAGCACGTAGACCTGGTTCAATCCGATCGCCATGTCGGCGAGTTGCCTGCCACGCATGCCGATGGCGAGATGCCCGTCGCCGAGCGGCGACTCCTCCAGGATGTCATCGGTCTGCACCAGGACCTTCACCGGCAGGCCGGCGGAAAGAATCTCCATCAGCTTGGCATGCTCGACCGCCTGCACGTTGCCGACGCAGACCAGGTAATCCGGAAACACAGCCAGGTCCTGCGGGTCGAGCCCGTTCTCGCCGAACGCCTCGAAGAAGGGGTTGTGCTTCGATTCCTGGTATTCGCCTTCGATCTCAAGCTCGGCTATCGCGATGGCCTTGGCGCATTCGATCGCCTTGGGCAGGCGCTCGCGGAAGGCTTCGAGGGCACCGGTGCAGTTCTCGAAAACGAAGGAGTACGGCTGCGCGCGCTCGCCCCGTTCGATGTCCGCGTTCGACACCGGGAAGAACCGTTGGGACTTGAGCGCCGAGAGCCCCCAATGGATGCGCCGCCGCCGGTTCTCGGGCAGCGAGTCCCTGGGCGTAGCCTTGGTCAGCAGGCGCGACATCGCCTCAAAGTCGAACACATCTTCATGCACCGACCCGACCGAGGCTTTGAGGCTTTCCGCGCTCCGTCCCGCCGCTGAGCGCACAAAGTCGGCCCTGAGGATGTCGGAGAGTTTCAGCATCAGCCGGCTGACGTACTCATGGAATCTGCGGGCCTTCTGCTCCTGGACGGCCGTCCAGGCGTGCATGAAAAGGCGGGGCGGCATCGCCTCGTTGCAGTCGACGACGTCGCCGTCGACCTTGAGGGCGGCGCGGGCGCGGCTCAGACTGTCCTGCAGCAGATCGTCGGCGCGCGGCGCGTGCCGGCTTGCGGCCGTGTCCCACAGTGCCGAGAGCAATCCGGTGGCGCCTGCCGCGGCCAGCGCGCGGATCTCTTGCTCCAGCCGCAACAGGTGTTTTGTCAGCCGTTCGCCCCCGTCGCCCCGCGCAACCTCATGCAGGACGCCGTCGACCACGCCGGAGAGCGACTGCACGCAAGTCCCGTTCGAGCCGTTGCGAACCAACACCAGCGGAAAGTCGTAGCGCAGCCGGGTGAGGTCCCGATATCCGGCGAGAAGCGCGGGACGCAGATCGAGTCCGTCGATCGCGTCCAAGCCGGCGCCGGACCTCTTTCCGGTCAGATGAAAGGCAATATGCGCTTGAAGTTTCGCTTCCATGTCAGTGTCGGTTTGCTCGGGTCAAACCCGCACGGACCGTATTTTCCCGTCCGCCTTCTGCGGCCAGATCGTGAACTTGTCGAGTTCCGCCTCGAGACCCGTCTTGATCAGCTCGGTCGTACGCAGCTGCCCGGCGTGCCGCACGTCCTCGTAGCAGGGAACGTCGGGATTGCGGTAGAGAATGCCTACGGGAATCGGATCGACGCTCGAGGCGATCTCGCGCGCCCGGTCGATGTTTGCGGGATCGTGCACCTGCTGATTCTTGTAGATCTTGGCGAGGTTCGGGCTGACCTTGAGCCCCCGCTCGTGGTTCAGGAGCAGGATTTTCTGCGGATCGTGCAGCCACGGCTCGAACAGCACCGGCAGCCACTCCGGACAGCGCTGCATGATGCGCACGAAGGAAAATCCCTTGTGGTGAAAAGCGGCCGCGATGATGTCGTAGAGCACTTCCGGGATCCAGTCGACCGCCTGCGCGACAAAGGAGACGTTCTGCACCCCGAGCGTGACGCTCAAGGGATTGAGCGCCTCGAGGTAGGAGCCGCGCGGCGTGGTGTTGCTCTTGGTGCCTATCGGCGAGGTCGGCGAAGCCTGCATCTTGGTGAGCCCATAGATCTGATTATCGTGCAGCAGCACCGTCATGTTCATGTTGTAGCGGATGCCGTGGATCCAGTGGGCGGCGCCGATGCTGCAGCAATCGCCGTCGCCGGTGTTCACGAACACGTGTAAATCCGGCCTTGCCATCTTGATGCCCTCGGCGACCGGCAGCGCCCGTCCATGAATGCCGTGGAAACCGTAGGTCTTCATGTAATGCGGAAAACGGCTCGAGCAGCCTATCCCCGATACGAACACCGTCTTCTCCGGGCGCAAGTCCTCGTCGCGGCACAGCCGCTGCACGGCCGCGAGGATGGCGTTGTCGCCGCAGCCTGTGCACCAGCGCGGCACGCCGCTCTGATAGTCCTCGAGTTCGTGGTGCTCCTCGTACATGCGGAGCAGGCACCCGGTGGCGGTAATGGTCATGGTCGGTTCGCCTTTCCTTACGGTTGATTCAACTTCTCATGGATCACGCGGCAGATGGTCGCGGGCTTGATGGGTTCGCCGCGCACCTCGCTCCAGCAATCGACGTCGATCAGGTAGCGCGCCCGGAGCAGCATCGCGACGGCCGAGTAGCGGCGATTGGTTTCGTCGATGATCTCGTCGCCCGGCCGGTCGCACCAGTTGCCCTCGATCGTCACCACCTTCTTGAACCGCTGCAGCACTTCCTTGATGCCCGCAGGCACGGGCTGGAGGAACCTGAGGTGCAGCGAGGACACCTTATGGCCCTCCGCGCGCAGGCTTTCGACCGCCTCCTCGATTGCCCCCTTGGTGCTGCCCCAGCCGACGATCAGCAGGTCACCGTGCTCGCCGCCGAACACCGGCGGCGTCTTCAGCGTTTTCTGCAGTGCGGCAAGCTTCAGGCTGCGGTAGCGAATGCTCTCCTCATTGCTCTCCGCATCGTAAGCGACGTGGCTCGCCCGGTCATGGGCGAGCCCGGTCAGGGTGTGCATGCCGTTGGGCTGTCCCGGAATGAAGCGGCGGGCCAGGCCGGTCACGGCCTCCCAGTCATACGGCTTCACCCCCTCGGGAATCGCGCTCTGGTCCACCGGCGGCGCCACCCACGTTGCGCTGAACTGCGGCCGCGGGAAGGGCTGCTGGGAAGTGGCCAGGTTGGCGTCCGTGAGCACCACCACCACCATGTTGAAAGTCTCGGCGATCTTGCGCGCGGTGATGATCGAGTAGAAGCAGTCCTCGATGGTGCTCGCCGCCATCACCACCTTCGGCGCGTCGCCGTGGCTGCCGAAAATAGCGGTCAGCAGATCGCCCTGCTCCGCCTTCGTCGGCTGGCCGGTACTCGGGCCGCCGCGTTGCACATTCACCACGACCAGCGGAATTTCGCCCATGACCGCCAGCCCGATCGCCTCCTGCTTGAGCGAATAGCCGGGGCCGGAAGTGATGGTGACCGCACACTTGCCGGCATACGAGGCGCCGATCGCGAACGAGCAGGCCGCGATCTCGTCTTCCGCCTGGTGCACGACGCCGCCGACTTTCTCGAAGACGTCGCTCAAGTAATGGGACGCCGAAGTCGCGGGCGTGATGGGATACATGGCGCAGACTTCCATGCCCGAGGCGAGGATGCCGAGCGCCAGTGCCGTGTTGCCGTTGACCACGACCTGCGGCTCCTTGGCCCGCACCGCCGGGATGCGGAACTTGAAGTCGAGGTTGGCCTCCGCCCACTTGTGGCCGGCTTCCAGCAGCACGATATTCGACTTGATCACGCTCTGCCCCTTCTTGCCGAAGGTGAGCGCGATCTGCTCGCGTGCCAGCTGCAGATCCAGGCTGTAGATGCTGCACAGCATGCCCAGGACGAACATGTTCTTCCCGCGCTGCGCATCGGGGACGCACAACAAGCATTCCCGCTCCATCGGAATCTCGTACACCTTGTACCCTGCCGCCACGAGTTCGCCATGGGTCTCGACGTACGATGCCGCGATCTGTGGATCCTTATCGTCGCGCCACATGCTTTCCAGCAGAATGATGCAGCCGGGCTTGAGCTCGCCCGCCCCCACCCGGCCGAGGAGCACCTGCTCATTGAACGCCACCACGAGGTCTGTTTCGTCGCCCCCGTTGGTGACGCGGCGCGAGCCCAGGCGAATGCGGTTGCCGCTGGCGCCGGCGACGCTGCGCGCCGGCGGCCGGATTTCAGCGGGGATGATCTCGACCGTCCAAACGCCGTTCCCCATCCGCGCCGCGATCGAGCCCAGGGTCTGGCCGCAGCGTTGCGCCCCCTCGCCGGAATCGCTGATCACCTCGACGATGTGCTCCTTCAACGTGGTGACCGCCTGCGCGCCCGCAGGCGAGCGGGAAGGTCGGACAGGTTCCCTGATTTGAAGTGCGGTCGTATCGTCCATGTTTTGCCGTTATGCGAGTCTCATTAAGCGACGCGGATGCGCGCGAAGTTTCGTTCCCTCACATCAATCCCGAACAGTTTGCCGGCGCTGCCGTTGGGCCCCGCGAGATCATCGACGCCGGTATCACGGATTCCGAGATAGGCCTTCATGCTGCGCGCAGCCTTGCGGCCCGCGCCCATCGCTTCAATCACGGTGGCGGCGCCAGTGACGATGTCGCCGCCGGCAAACACGCCCGCCATGGAGGTGGCGAGGTTCGCGTCCGTCTCGATGTAGCCGCGCTTGTTGAGCTTGAGCTTCGCGGTCTGACCGATGATCGGATTCGCGTTGGTGCCGATCGCGAACACGATCATGTCGCATTCGAAATCAAATTCGCTCGCCGCGACCGGAACCGGGCGGCGCCGCCCCGATTCGTCCGGCTCACCGAGCGCCATGCGGATGCAGCGCATGCCGCGAACATTGCCTTTGCCGTCGTCGAGAATCTCAACCGGGTTGGTGAGCCAGTGAAACTCGATCCCTTCTTCCTCGGCATGATGGATCTCCTCGGCGCGCGCCGGGCTCTCCGCCTTGGTGCGGCGATAGATGCAATGCACCTTCTCCGCGCCCAGCCTGAGGCAGACCCGCATCGCATCCATCGCCGTGTTGCCGGAACCGATGACAGCGACGCGCCGGCCAAACGGCACAGGCGTGTCGTAGGTCGGGAACTCCCGCGCGAGCATCAGGTTGCAGCGCGTCAGGAGCTCGTTGGCCGAGAGCACGCCGTTCAGGAAGTCGCCCGGAATTCCCAGCAACGTTGGACAGCCCGCGCCGGTCCCGACGAACACCGCGTCATAGCCCATCTCATCGATCATCTGCTCGATCGTAAACAGGCGCCCCACCAGGGTGTTGCACTCGAACTTCACGCCAAGCTTGCGCAGGTTCTCGATCTCGGCGTCGATCACCGCGTTCGGGAGGCGGAAATCGGGGATGCCGTACTTCAAGACACCGCCCGCTTGATGGAAGGCCTCGTACACCGTGACGTCGCACCCCGCCTTGGCCATGTCGGCCGCGCACGCCATGCCCGCGGGTCCGGAGCCGACGATCCCGATCCTGAATCCGCTGGGTTCGATATAGGGAATGTTGGTCCAGCGCTCCGCGATCGCGGTGTCACCGACAAAACGCTCGAGCCGGCCGATCGCGACCGGCTCCAGCGTCTCGCCCACGGGGCACACGCCTTCGCACTGACTCTCCTGGGGGCACACCCGGCCGCATATGGCCGGCAGCAGATTCGTACCGGTGATGACGTCGTAGGCGCCGCGGAAATCTTTCGCGCTGAGTTTCCGGATGAAACCGGGGATGTCGATGCTGACCGGGCAGCCCTCGACACAGGCCGGGTCCGGACAAAGCAAGCACCGCTCCGCCTCGTTGAGCGCATCTTCGACGCGAAAGCCGCAGTTGACCTCGGCAAAGTTTCGCACCCGCTCGCGCGGATCCTGCTCGCGCACCGGAGACCGTTGCTGCGGTATGGTCCGTATCGTCTTCTTCTTGGCCATCTAACCGCCTTCCACTTCTTCAAATGGATCAGGCAGCACAAGGGGTTCACTTGCTAAGTCAGGCGGGACCTGCGCCGTCGATAAGCCAGGTGCGGCCTGAGCCGGCGGCAGCGATTCCGGCGGCCCGGGACTGATCGGGTTCTTCATGCGACAGCTTGCCGACCAACGCTCGAGGGCGACCTTTTCCTCTTCTCTGAAGCGCCGCAGCCGCGACATCAGGTCGTCGAAATCGACCTGGTGGCCGTCGAAATCCGGACCGTCGACGCAGGCGAACTTCACCTGCCCGCCGACCTTTACGCGGCAGCCGCCGCACATCCCCGTGCCGTCGACCATGATCGGATTGAGGCTCACGACCGTCCTGATCTTGTGAGGCCGCGTCGCTTCAGCGCACGCCTTCATCATGACGGGCGGCCCGATCGCAACGAGTTCGCCGATGTCGGGATGCTTCGCGATCGCCAGCTTGATGCCGTCGGTGATGAGCCCCTTGATCCCCGCTGATCCGTCGTCCGTGCACACGATGAATTCATCGCAGCAGGCCCGGAATTTGGCTTCCCAGAAAACGAGATCCTTGGTGCGGAACCCGACGACGCCAATCACGTACGCGCCGCTTTCCTTGAAAGCGCGCGCCTGGGGAAAGATCGGTGCCACGCCCAGACCGCCGCCGACACACACGATTTTCCTCGCGCCGCCGGTATGGCTGGGATCCCCCATGGGGCCGACGACTGCATACAGCTTGGTGCCGACCTGGCAGGTCTGCTGCATCTCCCGGGTCGTCTTCCCGACGGCCTGTATGACCAGAGTGACCGTGCCCTCCTGCCGGTCGAAGTCAGCGATGGTCAGCGGGATGCGCTCGCCGTGCTCGTGCGACATGACGATGACGAACTGGCCGGGCCGCGCGGCTCTCGCCATCAGGGGATGATGAATCTCCAGCAGGTAGGTGACGTCCGAGAAATCCTCTCGCGCCACGATCTCGAATGTGGATCTCTCGTTCGCTGTTACATCGGTCATGCCTAACGGGTTTGGCGATAATGGGCGACTTGTCATCTTTTCCGGCGCTAGCAGGTTGTCTGAGAAACCATTTCAGCTTACCGGGTTGAATCTAGTGCTTTCTTCCGGTTTCCTATTTGATTTAGCGCAAAGATTCGTCGGTTTGCAGGGAAGTTGTCGCGATCTGCAACCACGATAAGCGTTTATTTCGGATCATGAAACAGCTAACTATAGAGAAACAATCAAAAAAATGTGAAACCGGAGTAGCTGCGATGGGTCGCGCTACCAGAAAATCCGGTTTGATTCCAAAGCCAAGCCCGAGTGTTGTATTGTGCCGGTCTGCACCTGCAGTGCGTGGGCCACGTTCACCATTACTCAGGCCGACATCGGGAAAGGACTTTATGACACCAAAGCTGTTTGGCTTCTGGCGCTCGCTCGCCACCTGCCGCGTACGCGTCGCGCTCGCGCTCAAGGGCATAAAGGCGGAGGAGGTCTCGATCAATCTAATGCAGGGGCAACAGCACGGAGCCGAATATCGCGCGGTCAATCCGCAGAGCCTGGTGCCAGCCCTCGTGATCGACAATGGGCCGCCGCTGTTTCAGTCGATGGCAATCCTTGAATACCTGGAAGAGACGCACCCGCAGCCGCCGCTCCTGCCGCCCGACCCGCGCGGGCGCGCGCGGGTGCGGGGGCTCGCGCAGATCGTCGCCGCCGACTCTCACCCGCTGATCGTGCCGCGCATCCGCACCTATCTCGAAAAGGAACTGCATGTGGACGAGGCCGGGCGCACCCGCTGGGCGCAGCACTGGATCCTGGAAGCGCTCAAAGCGATCGAGGCGCATCTTGTCGGGGAGCCGGAAACGGGCCGGTTCTGCCACGGCGATACGCCCACGCTTGCCGACATCTGCCTCGCGACGCAGGTGTTCGGGACGCAGTTTTTCAATTGTGATACCTCGGGCGTGCCGGCGGTGATGCGGATCTTTGGTGAATGCATGAAGATCGAGGCGTTCGATCGAGCGCAGCCGCTCAAGCAGCCCGGCGCGCCCAAGGAATTGAAGCATTAACCATTCATGATTCACCGACTATATGGCCAATGTTGAAATTATCGACCGCTCAAGTCGTGCTGTGCGATTGTGTCGCGAGCATGTACGGCGACGACGCGGGCGTATCGGAGGCGCGCTGCCGCGCGGCTACTTGCCCGTGAAGCGGGGTTTCCTGCCTTCGCGGTGCGCCGCGATCGCCTCGTCCACGTCGTGGCTCCATTCCAGCTTGGCGCGAAGCTCGTCGGAGAGCTGTCGCGCCTCACGCAGCCCCGGCGCAAGGCGCGTGTGCGCGATGCGTTTTGCGCCGCGCAGGGCAATCGGACCCTTCTCAGAGAGGTTCCGGGCAAACGCCATCACTTCGTCCATGAAGCGCGCGTAAGGGTAAAGCGCCAGCGCGAACCCGATACGCACCATCTCCTCCGCACCCACTTCACGCCCGCTGCATAGGAGCTCGAGCGCGCGGGCGCGCCCCACGACGGAAGGCAGTCGCGCCGGACCGCCGCCGCCCGGAATCCCGCCCATGTCGGCCTCGGGAAACGACATGGTCGCGCGATCCGACACGAAGCGCATGTCGCAGGCGAGCGCGAGCTCGACGCCGTTGCCGCGCGCCTTGCCGTTCAGCGCGGCGATTACGATCTGCGGCACCATCTCCAGCGAGTCCCGCAGGCGGCTGCCGCGCAGGACGAAATCGACGATATCCTGCTTCGACATCGAGCCGCGGATCGCGGGATCGAACGCGCCCCATGAGAAATATTCCTCGCCTGCGCCCGTGACGATCACGATCTGCGCTTCCTCGTCGCGGTGGAGCGCTTCCACCACGGGCTCGAACGCAAAGAGCATCTCCTTGCGCCAACGGTTGCCGTCCTCGGGCCGGTTGAGCGTGATAGTGACGATCTTGCCCTCGCGTTTGACGAGCACGGGGCCGGAAGCGCTGTGCGCGGTGTCGGCGGCGCCGGATTGTGCGGAAGTCATGGGTGTTGATCAAGGAGGGCAGACAGCTCACATCCCCAATATGCGGCCGATTTCCGCGATATATCGGCTGCCCTTCAAGCCCTCGGCTATGGCGTTGTCCAATGCGTTCTCGAAAGCGTCCCGGATACCGTGCAATCCATCTCTTACCCAATGGTGCCGGCGCACCGGGGAGTTGAGCACATTCTTGAGCGTCTCCACTTCGTCTCTCAAGAGCTGCATGTCGTGAGAGCCCCCTTTTACTTTCTTCAAATCTTGTTCCAGGGCCTCAATCAGTTTGGCCACTTCCTCCAGGTTTATGTCTCCCCGGCCATCCTCTTTCTGGTCACTCGCAGCCATTTGGCACCCTCCTACGACGTTATTCTTCCATTCTCCCCGAAACCGTCAACCCTTGGAACTCCGCCGCCCCGCCGGCGGGAGCTTCGGTGGTTTCGCGGGCTTGTTCGGTCCCCACAAGCGGCTGTAATAAGTATCCGCAAGCTGCAGCGCGGCCACCGGGTTATGGCCGAGCACACGATCCTTGGCGACCAGGACAGTCGTCAGCCCCCTGGCATACTTGAAGAACAGGCTGTCGTGGCCGATGCACAGCCCCATCACGACGTTGAGTTCGCAGCCGTGCGCATTGAGCATCTCGGCCTGGGATACCGGGTTGCACAGCGCTTCGAACTGCCCGGGGCGGACTTTCTCGTGATCGGCGATCCCCAGTTCTTCCTTCGGGATGTTGCCGTTCTTGCACGCGACCGACACGACCTCGAAGCCGTGGCTCTCCAGGATGCCGCTCAGCACGTACGCATGATCGACGAAACTGATGCAATTCGCGATGCCGATTTTCCTGTAGCCCATGCGCTTGGCGAACTGGACGATCTCCTCGACCCGCGTCCACTTGCAGTAACCTTCGGACTCGACCAGCGCCGATTCGCGCGAAATCTTGCGCGTTTCCGGGTCGTCGTACAACGCGCGCGCCACGTTCTGGCTGCCGGGATCGACTTTTGTCGGACAAAAGCCGGGGCCGCGCTCCTCGGCTTCGCCTTGGCGGCAGGCACGCACGGTCGGCGGACAATACGCACACGCGGGATCCGAATACTTCATGATCGCTCCTCATGATCGAGAACTGCGTAACGATTTGACGTGCTACCCCTCACCCTAACCCTCTCCCCGCATACGGGGAGAGGGAAAATTAAACTCCCTCCCCCGCTTGGGCGGGGGAGGGCTGTGGTGGGGGTAGGGACATTGACGTGGAACATACAAACTTTGTGACTCGATTAAGTAATGCTCAATAATGCAGCGCTTCGGCCGAGTCTATGCATTACGCACCGAGGAACCTTGACCCAGATCAAAATGCTGTATCGACGGAATCCGTTTCGTCGCCCGCGCGCGCTGCGCCTTGATCGCGGCGAGAATTTTTTCGGCGGTGGCGGGCAACGAGGTGATGCGCACGCCGACCGCGTCGTGGATGGCGTTCACGATCGCGGCCGCCGTCGGCACCGAGGTCGGCTCGCCCACGCCCTTGGCGCCGAACGGCCCGGTCGGGTCATAGCTGTCGACGATGTCGACTTCGATCTCCGGCATATCGAGGCTGGTCGGCGTGATGTAGTTGGCAAGGTTGGGGTTGAGCTGCCGGCCTGCGTCGTCGAACAGGATTTCTTCCTGAAGCGCGAGGCCGAGCCCCATGGAAATGCCGCCCTGAATCTGGCCTTCGACCAGCATCGGATTGATCGCGGTGCCGCAGTCGTGCGCCGCGGCGATGCGAAGGACCTCTACTTCTCCGGTCTCATCGTCCACGTCCACCTCGGCGATCTGGGTGGCATAAACGTAGGTGCTGAACGGTTTCCCCTGGCCGGTTTCGGGATCCAACGCGACCGTCGGCGGGTTCCACGACGCACTCCCGATCGCCGGCTGGCCCATGTCAACCTGCGCGCGGTTCGCCACCTCGCCGATCGCGAGGCATCGCTGCGGGAAGCCCTTCACCTGAATTTTGCGGTCCCGCGCCTCGAGCTGATCGGGCTTGACCCCGAGCAGCGGCGCGGCGGCCTCGAACAAGATCGCCTTCGCCCGGCCGGCGGCGAGCCGGATCGCGTTGCCCGTCACGTAAGTGGTGCGGCTCGCGATCGCGCCCATGTCCGCCGGGGTCGCATCGGTGTCGGCCGAGACCACGTACACGTCATCCGTGGCGACCCCGAGTTCCTCCGCGGCGATCTGCCCGAGCACGGTAAGCGAGCCCTGCCCCGTTTCCACGGTGCCGGTGAGCACTGTCGCGGTTCCGTCCTCGTTCATTTTCACGACCGCTGCACTCGGATTGGCCGTCACCGTGTAACCGACCGGGTACCACATGCACGCGATGCCCCGCCCGCGCCGTTTCATTGCCCTGCCTCCTTCCAGCCGAAGCGCTCCGCCGCCTTGAGCAGCGACTGCTTCACGACGACGCTTTGGAGCACCTGCCCCGTCGGGCTTGCCGAACCTTCGTCAAAGGCGTTCAGCAGCCGGATATCGAGGGGATCCATAGCCAACGCGGCGGCAATGTCGTCCATGTGCGACTCGTAGGCGAAACACACTTGCGGCGCGCCGAAGCCGCGCATTGCGCCCGCCACGGTCTTGTTGGTGTAAACCGCAAACGCCTCGACGAGAAGGTTCTCGATCTTGTAGGGGCCTGACGCGAGGATGCAGGCCTTGCCGAGCGTGGTCTCGCTGAACGAGCAGTATGCCCCGCCGTCGAGAACGAGGCGCACCTTGCGCGCGAGGATCCTGCCGTCCCGGGCCACGCCGGTCTTGTAATCCATGATGAAAGGGTGTCTCGTCGTCGTCGACATGAACTCCTCGCCGCGCGTGAACACGCCCTTCACCGGGCGGCCGGTCTTTTTGGAAAGCAATGCGAGCACCGGCTCCTGCGTGATCTCGTTCTTGCCGCCGAAGTTGCCGCCGACGATGGTGGCGATGACGTGGATGCGGTTCATCGGAAGTTTCAGCGTGCGCGCGAGGTCGGCGCGCCCGAGGGTGATCCGCCCGAGGGTGGACCAGACGGTGAGCCGGCCGTTCGGATCCCAATCGGCGATCGCCGCGTGGGGCTCGAGCGTCACGTGCTCCACCATCTGGGTGCGAAAGCGGCTCTCGAAAACGTGGTCGGATGCCGCAAAGCCTTTCTCGATGTCGCCCTTCCGGATCACCTTGGTCGCGTAGATGTTGCTGTGCGGAGGATGAACCTTCGGCGCATCTTCCTTGAGCCCTTCCAACGGATCAAAAATGGCGGGCAGCGGCTCGTACTCGACCTTGATTTTCTCCAGCGCCTCCGTGGCGATCTGCTCGGTGACCGCGGCCACGGCCGCTACCCCGTCTCCCGCGTGGAACACCCGCTCGTCGGCGAGCACCGGCTGATCCTGGAACGTGGCCCCGAAGGAATTGACGGGTATCTCCCGGCCGGTCAGCACCGCCGCCACGCCCGGCATCGCCTCCGCCGCGCGCGTATCCACGTTCTTGATCCGTGCCGAGGCGATGCCGGCCCGCTTGATCTTTGCGTACAGCATGCCGGAAAAAGCGAGATCGGCGATGTACTTGGTCTGGCCGAGACCGTGCAAGCGGCTGTCGGAGCGCGTCGCCCGCTGGCCCACGGCAGGCGTCTGCTGGCGGGTCTGCGGAACCAGTGTTTCGATCGGGTACGTGACCGGCGGCGTGACTGCCGGGAGCCGCAGGCTCACGGTTTCCAGAAGGCTCTCCTGCACCGTCCGAGTCTGCGTCTGCACCACCTTGACATCTTCAGTCATCACTCGATCCTTCCGTTCGCCGCTCTCTGCTCTCTGCTCACCGCTCACCACTACCACTCACCGCTTACCGCTCACCGCTTACTGTTTACTAAAATGTCTTTTTCCTTCGCCACCGTTGCGGACGGTCGCTGGGAAAAGCAAGCCCGCTCGCATCCACTCCTAAATCGACGAACAGTTTGGCCAGCACGATGGCGCAGCTATAGCCCTCCAGCACCGGCACCTCCCAGCCCATCTCATCCAGGCGCTTCTGGACAAACGGCTGGAGCCAGAATGCATCGGAGCAACCAAAGGTGATGACCTCCGCGCCATCCTCTTCGATCGCGGCGACGGCCTCCACAACGGACCGCTCCACGGCCTCGGAGCGTTCACCTCTGAGGGCCTGCTCTCGCTGATCGGCAATGGTGCTCTCGTCCTCGCGTCCCGGCCGGGCGTGGTAATAGTCTATGCTCCGGATGGATGCGCACCCCCCGGCAAAACGGTGCCGCACCACGAGGTCGTAGTAATACATGTTGTGCGATTCGGCGAAATCGATGACGCTGAACTTATTGCCCAGCATGGACGCGATGTGCATCTGGGAAAAGGCGCAGGAGGTGACGGGGATGCGATATTTTCGGGCGATCTCCCGCGACTCCGGAAACCCCGGCTCTCCCCCACCCAGCAGGATGATGGCATCGTACTTTCCGCTCTCGCAGGCCTCGCGGACGATCGGCAGACGCGCCGCCGCGACGTAGCAAAACTCCTCGCGGGTTTCGACCGCCCAATCCCCGTACGGCGCCATCGGACCGCCGTGAAAATCCCACTCGACGTCCTCCAGCAAAGGCCGGATGTTGAGGTAATGCATCCTGAGGCGCTGCTCTTTGGTGAGGACTGCCGAGTGATACTTGTCCGCAAACCTGCTGTCGTTCGGCAACTGAAACGGTTGTATGAACAGAAATCGGTATTTCTTGTTTTCCGCCGTCACGGCCGGTTTGCTCAAGATTTTGTCGCTGAGATCAGTCACCCTGCGCTCCGTCTACATTCTTACCACGACCTTGATCGCGTCCTCGATGCGCTCGCGCGCGTACTGGATCGCGGTCGGCACCTGTGCCAGCGGAAAAGTGTGCGTGTGGATGAGCTTCGCCGGAAAACGCTTCTGCGCCATCAGCGCCGCGGCCCGGCGGGTCGCGCTTCTGCCTTCGCCGCGGATGCCGTACACGTAAATGTTGTTGCGCACCAGGTGCGCGACATCCACCGGCACCGGTTCCTGCGGGAAGGCAACCAGGCAGATGCGCCCGCCGCGGCTCACCATGCGCGCGGCCTGGTTGAGCGCGGCCGGCGCCCCCGAGCATTCCAGCACGTAGTGCGCGCCCTTGCCGCGGAGAATGCGCCTGACCGCGGCGACCGCATCCTCCTCGCTCACGTTCACGACCTCATCCGCACCGAGCTTGCGGCCAATTTCCAGCCGGCCGCGATCACGGCGCGTACCGGCCAGGATCACGGGGCTTGCACCGAGCGCCTTGGCCACGCCCGCGCCCATGAGCCCGATCGCTCCCGGTCCCATCACCACCACCGACTGTCCGGCGACCAATCCGCCGAGCACGTCCAGCCCGTAGATCGCGGTGCCGGCGGTGACGATAAGCGTCGCCTCCTCATCGCTCATGTCCTCGGGCACGGGCACCATCGTGTTCACGTGGTTGACCGCATATTCCGCGAAACCGCCGTCAGTGGTGAAGCCGTTGGCGCGGTGGCCCTTGTCGTGCTCGCCGTAGTTCATGCCGTAGTTGAGGCAGGCGGTATACATGCCCTCGCGGCAGCGCTCGCAGCGCCCGCAGCCGGCGTGGACCTCGACCGCGACGCGCTCACCGATTTCGAACTCGTCCACACCGGGGCCGAGCTTCACCACGGTACCCATGTACTCATGGCCAGGCGTGAAATTCTTGTTGAACGGCATTCCGCCCTGTATCAGCGCCGGCTCGCCGTGGCTGATGACCTCGAGGTCGGTCCCGCACACCGCGACCGCGTCAACACGCACCAGCACCTCCGCGACGCCGGGCTGCGGCACCGGTTTTTCCGTCAGAGCCAGTTCGTCCGGCCCGCCGAGCACCCACGCCTGCATCTTCTCCGGAATTCGCAAGTCCTTCCGCCTCATGGCGGTGCTCATGACCGCACTCTTACGATAGCCGCCCGCTTGCGCGACGTTCACGTGATCGGCCATGGCCTGGCTCACTCCGCTGGCTCCCGCGTCGTCCGCTCCGCGGTTTCCGCCCGGAGGACGCGTGCGGCCGCCTGGATCGCCTCGATCATTTTGGTATAGCCGGTGCACCGACAGAGATTTCCGGACAGCGCGTCCTTGATTTCCTGCACGGTGGGGTTCGAGTTCTCATCGAGCAACGCCTTCGCCGACAGAATGGTTCCCGGTCCGCAGAAGCCGCACTGCAACGACCCATGATCCTCGAATGCCTTCTGGATCGGGTGCAGCCGGTCCCGGGTCGCGAGTCCTTCGATGGTCAGCACCGAGCGGCGGTCGGCCTGGCCCGCGAGCATCAGGCACGCGTTAATCGGCTTGCCGTCAACGATCACCGTACACGCGCCGCAATCGCCAACGTCGCATCCGACCTTGGCGCCCGTCAGGTTGAAATGGTCGCGCAACAGCTCGAGCAGCGTTGTTTCCGGCGGGACCGACGCGCTCCGCGTCGTGCCGTTGACTTCGATCGTTACGTTCGTCACGGCGCCTTTCCTTCCCGCTTCGCCGTGGCGCGCGCGTAAGCATTTTCCAAAGCCCGCTTGGTGAGGACCGCGATCAGATCGCGCCGGTAATCGGCCGAGGCGCGGAAGTCACTGATCGGCTTCGCCTCGCCGGCGGCGATGCGGCCTGCTTCGGTCATACCTTCGGGCGTCACCGCGCGCCCCTCGAGATACGCCTCAGCCTTAGTCGCGCGGATGACTGTCGGCGCGACGGCGCCGAGCCCGATCCGCGGCGCGACGAAGACATGCTGGTCCCAATCGACCCACAGGCTCGCCGCGACGTTGACCAACGCCAGCGCCTGACCCTTGCGCAATCCGGCCTTCAGAAATTCCGTCGGCTTGCCAAGATTCTTCCTGGGAATGACGATCTCCACGAGCAGTTCGCCGCGTTTGAGGACGGATTTGCGGGGCCCCGCGAAGAACTCGGCGAGCGGCATCTGCTGATAGCCGCCGGGCCCGGCAACGGTAACCAGCGCTTCAAGCGCGATCAACGTTGGGCCGCTGTCCATGGAGGGCACGCAGGTCACGAGATTGCCGCCGAGCGTGCCGAGATTCCGCGTCTGCACGGCGCCAATGGTGTGTGCCGCATCGACAAGAGCCGGAAACATCTCCTGGATGATCGATGAACCCATGATCTCGGCATGCGTGACCATGGCGCCGATACGAAGTCCCCGATCGGTGATGGCGATGCCCTTCAGGTCCACGGCGCGAGAAAGATCAATGACAACGTCCGGCATGCTGGACGCCGACTTCAACTCCACCAGGAGATCGGTGCCCCCTGCGAGGACCTTGACCGACGGGCCATGCTTCGCGAGCAGCGCCAAAGCATGCCGGGCGTCCTTCGCAGTAACAAACTCAAACGCTTTCATGGTTCACCTCCGATTCATCCGCCCGATTCCTCTTGCGCCGCAAACCGGCCACAATCACCACCGCGTGCTTCTTGTATTTTTTACCAATTATTCATGGTTCAACCGGGGTCCGTTCAAAAAAAAGGGGGTTTGTTTGATCTACCGCAAGAACCATCGAGCTTTGGGCTGGGAAACCACCGACTCCTGTCGATATTTGTAATTTACGATGCGCCGGCAAGCCGCCGCCGTTCGCCTGTATCGAACCTGCCGATCACGCAGGTAGAATATCCGCTTCATCAACAACAACCAGAATCCCCAATGGACAAGCCATCCAAATCCGCCGCCGAACCACACGGCGAGATAATCACCCGCCGCTGGACCGAGCAGCGCTGGCTGCTCGACAACATCATCCGCTCGGTCGGCGTTGACTGGGATCAGCCGCGCACCATCAGCTACAACGCGCCCTGCGGCCCCGAGGCTAATGCCGACTTCGCCGCGATCCGCGAGCGTGTGAAAAAATATGCCGACATCGCACCGGCGTTCGCGGCCACCGCCCGCCGCCGCGAGGCCAAGGCGCAGGCGGCCGAGGACGCCGGCGAACCGGTGACCGCGCGCCATAACTACTTCATGGCGGCCATCCACTGGGCGGCCGCCCAATGGCCGTACGACGAGAACAACGAAACGAACCTCGGCTGCAACGAGCGCAAGCGCGAGTGCTATACGCGTTACGCCAAGCTCGCGGACCACCGCGTCGAGGCGGCGTGGATTCCGTTCCAGGGCAAGGTGCTTCCCGGTTGGTTTCACCTGCCGCCCGGTTATCAGGGCGGCCGCATTCCGGCGGTGGTGTCGATTCCGGGCATGGACGGCTTCAAGGAAGCAAACATCTCCATGTACGGCGACCGCTGGCTCGCGCGCGGCATCATCGGCAGCAGCTTCGGTTCCTTTTTCTCGACCATCGTGTGCGCCAACGAACCGCGTTTCCGCGCCTGCGCCGTGAGCGCGACGTGCCTCGAGCCGGGCTGTCACACGATCTTCGAGGAAGCGTCTCCGACCTTCAAACGGCGCTTCATGTACATGTCGGGGTACACCGACGAGGATGCCTTCGACGAGTTCTGCAAGACCCTGACCTGGGAGGGACACGCCGGGAAGATCCGCGTGCCGTATCTGTGCGTGGCGGGCGAAGCCGACGAGCTGAGCCCGCCCGAACACACCGAGCGGCTGCTCAGGATACTAGCGTGCCCGAAGCAACTCGTCGTATACCAGGACTGCCGCCACTCGGTCGGCAACGTGCCCTCGACAAATCTCGGGCCGGCGCCCGCGGTCCTCGTCGCCGACTGGATGAACGCGCGGTTGTCCGGAAAACCTTTCCCCAGCGAACGCTGGTACGTCGAGGCGAGCGGCCGTGTGGTGAAGACGCCGCTTTGATCGCGGTCCTCTTTCGGGGAGGAGGAAGCCCGCAAACCTTGACTTATCGCAAAGCTTGTAGCGCCACGATTCGCTACATTCCAGCAACCGCCAGGCCCCGCGATCGTTGCGCCGATTGGCCGTGACAATATATCTGATTCGTGGGAAATTCTGAAGTCGCACAATTATTAGTCTCTTATCGCTTCACTGTTGACAAATCTGGCGAGGAATTTCAACGCAAAGGGCGCAAGGACCACAGAAAGAGAAGAGAAAGGTAGCAGGATTCATTGCGGCCTTTCCTCTCCACTTTGCGTCTTTGCGTTAAGACTTTTTTGGATCCGGCTATGCCGGCTTGGGGGAGGAAGATGCGCGAAATGCGTTATGAGGCGCCAAGGACGCTGGAGGCGGCGGTTGCCCTGCTCGCGGGCGCGAACGGGCAAGCGAGAGTGCTGGCCGGCGGCACGGACCTGCTGATCCAGATGCGCGGCGGCCGCGTTGAGCCCGAACTGCTGGTCGACATCAAGGGCATCCCCGAGATGACCTCGATTGTTGCCGAAAACGGCGCGTTTCGTTTCGGCGCGGCTGTTCCCTGCATGGAGCTGGTCGAGCATGAGGCATTCGCGAAGGCATGGCCCGGCGTGACCGAAGCAGTCAAGCTGATCGGCTCGATCCAGGTGAAGGGACGCGCGACCGTGGGCGGCAATCTGTGCAACGCCTCGCCGGCTGCGGACAGCGTTCCCGCCATGATCGCCGCCGGAGCGTCCGTGAGCATTGTGGGGCCCAACGGCAGACGCGAAGCACGAGTCGAGGATATCGCCACGGGGCCGGGCAAGACTTCGCTCGCCAAGGACGAAATCGTCACCTCATTCCTGCTGCGGCGGCGCCCGCCGCGTTCGGGTGACGCCTATCTTCGCTTCACCCCGCGCACCGAGATGGACATTGCGGTCGTCGGGGCGGGGGTCAACCTCACGCTGGACGACAGCGGCGTCTGCAGCCAGGCGCGGGTCAGCCTCGGCGCGGTCGCCGAGCGCGCTTTGCTGGTGTCCGAGGCAGCGGCCGCACTGATCGGCACGAAGGTCGACGCCGCCGCGCTCAAGCGCCTGGCCGCCGCGGCGAGCGCGGCCTGTCAGCCGATCGACGACAAGCGCGGAACCAAGGAATACCGGATCAAGGTTGCCGGTGTGATGGCGCGGCGCGCCGCTGAAATTGCGCTCGCTAGGAGTTTGTCGGACTCAGCCCCGACAAACTCCTTACGCAAAACCGCCCGCACGCAAAACAGCATATAGGGATTCCAAAAACATGCATTCCACACTGTACCAGCCATCTACAGCGGCCAACAAGGGACATTTCGTTCGGCTTTATTCCAAATCTGCGGGCAGTTTTGCGTTCAGCAGCATGTCGGAGCGCCAGGTCCGACAGGCTGCTGGGGCAAGGAGGAAGAACTGATGGCCAAGCATCATGTAACGGCGACGCTCAACGGAAATGTCGTCGAATTTCTTTGCGAAACGCACCAGACGCTTCTCGAAGTACTGCGCGACGAACTGCGCCTCACCGGAACCAAGGAAGGTTGCGGCACGGGCGACTGTGGCGCCTGCAGTGTAACGGTCGACGCGCGCCTGATGTGCTCGTGCCTCGTCCTCGGCGTCGAGGCCCAGGGCAAGTCCATACAAACGATCGAGGGCATGGCCGTCGGCACAGAGTTGCACCCGTTGCAGCGCAAGTTCCTGGAGCACGCCGCGCTGCAGTGCGGCATCTGCACGCCGGGGGTCCTTATCGCGGCGCGGTCACTGCTGGAGCGCAATCCCGATCCGACCGAGGAGGAAGTCCGCTACTGGTTGGCGGGCAACCTGTGCCGCTGCACCGGGTATAACAAGATCGTCGAGGCGGTGCTCGATGCCGCGCGCGAAATGCGGAGGGTTTGACTATGTCGACCACGATCGATTACTCCGAAAAAAAGCTGAAGGTCATCGGCACCCGCCCGGTTCGGCCCGACGGCGTGCCGAAGGTGACGGGTCTCGCCCAATACGGCGCCGACTTCTCTCTGCCGGGCATGCTGTGGGGCAAAATCCTGCGCTCGCCGCATGCTCATGCCCGCATCCGCTCGATCGACACCTCGAAAGCGCAGGCGCTGCGCGGCGTCAAGGCGGTGATGACCTCCGCGGACCTCCCCGAGCAGAAGTTCGAGTATGTCGGCCCCGAGCGTCTCGCCGTGAATTTCTGGCACATGACGCGCAACATCATGGCGCGCGAGAAAGTCCTCTACGAGGGTCACGCCGTCGCCGCCGTCGCCGCGATCAGCACGACCATCGCCGACGAGGCGCTGCGGCTGATCGAAGTCGATTACGAGGTGCTGCCGCACGTCATCGACGTCGATGAGGCGATGCAGCCCGATGCTCCCCTGCTGTTTGAGGACATGATCACCCGCGGCGTCGAGCCCGCGCCGAACAAGCCCTCGAACACCTCCAAGCGGGTCGAGTTCAAGATCGGCGACCTCGAGGCCGGCTTCGCCGCGGCCGACGAGATCGTGGAGATGGACTTCAAGACCGCGCCGGTGCATCAAGGCTATATCGAGCCGCAAGGATGCCTCGCGCGCTTCGACAGCGACGGTCAGGCGGAGCTTTGGTCGTCGAGTCAGGGTCACTTCATCGTGCGCACGTTGACGGCGCGGCTCCTCGGCATGAAAACCGGCGACCTGCGCGTTCATCCCGCCGAGATCGGCGGCGCTTTCGGCGGCAAGACCGTCGTCTATGTCGAGCCGGTGGCGGTCGTTCTCTCCCGCAAGTCGGGCCATCCCGTGAAGCTCGTGATAAGTCGGGAAGAGGTGTTCAAGGCCACCGGCCCGACCTCCGGGGCGTCAATGACGGTCAAGATTGGGGTCAAGAAGGACGGCAAGATCGTCGCCGCCGACGGCCTCTTCAAGTATCAGGCGGGCGCCTTCCCCGGCTCGCCGGTCATGAACGGTTGCATGTGCGGCTTTGCGCCCTACGACATCCCGAATGTACGCACGGTCGGCTACGACGTGGTTTGCAATCGGCCCAAGTCGGCCGCATACCGCGCCCCCGGCTCGCCGATCTCGGCCTTCGCTGTGGAGAGCACCGTCGACATGGTCGCGGCCAGGATCGGCATGGACCCGCTACAGTTCAGGCTGAGGAACATCGCCAAGCCAGGAACGCCGACGGTCTGGGGGCCGAAGCACGCGCACGAAGGCTTCGCCGAAACCATCCAGGCACTGCTGAAGCATCCTGGCTACACCGCGGCGCTCGGCAAGAACCAGGGACGCGGCGTTGCCTCGGGCTACTGGTTCAACGGCGGCGGCGAATCGAGCGCGACGGTACACGTCAACGAGGATGGGACGGTCGTCGTCGCGACCGGCAGCCCGGACATCGGCGGCTCGCGCGCGTCGATGGCCCTCATGGCGGCCGAGACGCTGGGCATCGATTACGACAAGGTCCGGCCGATCGTCGCCGACACCAACTCGGTCGGCTACACCCAGGGCACCGGTGGCTCGCGCGTCACCTACGCGACCGGCCTCGCGGACATCGGCGGCTCGCGCGCGTCGATGGCCCTCATGGCGGCCGAGACGCTGGGCATCGATTACGACAAGGTCCGGCCGATCGTCGCCGACACCAACTCGGTCGGCTACACCCAGGGCACCGGTGGCTCGCGCGTCACCTACGCGACCGGCCTCGCCGTGGTCAACGCGTGCAACAAAGTGATCGGCGAACTGCGCGCCCGGGCCGCGATGATCTGGGACGTGGACGCCGACGACGTGATCTGGGAGGACGGCTGCGCCAGGCCAGCGGGCAAGAAGGCCGGCGAGTTTGAGCCGCTGCCGCTCAAGGCGATCGCCGCCAAGCGGACGGTGACCGGCGGACCGATCAGCGCTTCGGCGTCACTCAACGCGGGCGGCCAGGCGCCCGGCTTCGCCACCGAGTTTTGCGACGTCGAGGTCGACCCCGAGACGGGCAAGGTGAAGATCCTGCGCTTCGTCGCCGCGCAGGATGTGGGCCGCGCCATCCATCCGAGCTATGTCGAGGGACAGATCCAGGGCGGCGTCGTGCAGGGCATCGGCTGGGCGTTGAATGAGGAATACATCTACGACCGGGCGGGACGACTCACGAACGCGGGGTTCCTTGACTACCGGATCCCGGTCGCGTCCGATTTGCCGATGATCGAAACGGTGCTGGTCGAGGTGCCGAACCCGAACCACCCGTTTGGCGTGAAGGGTGTGGCCGAAGCCAACATCGTCCCGCCGATGGCGGCGATCGCCAACGCGATCAACAATGCGATCGGCCGGCGCATGACCGAACTGCCGATGTCGCCGCCGAAGGTGCTCGCCGCGCTCGACTCGGGACGCGGGGGCTAGCACCGAAGTGCCTCAGGGGTCAGTTCTCGCATCAGGGGTCAGTTCTTGACTTGACACTCCTACATGCAAGGTCAAGAACTGACCCTGCTCCCCGGCTTCTCCAGCAGGAAGCCATGGAGCCGCAGTAAATCGTCTTCCGCCCCTGTGCTACCCTACCCGGGGGCGTACTGTCGCTTGCACGAGGGTTCGTGGTAATTCCCGGGGGTGATCGAAGGATAGCGATGAAATGTGTGGATGATTTTCGCCTGCGGTTCGGCAGGCAGGAACTGGTGCCGATCATGGTTGGCGGGATGGGAGTGGACATCTCGACGGCAGAGCTTGCGCTCGAAGCGGCGAGGCTTGGGGGCATCGGCCACATCTCCGACGCCATGGTCAAAACGGTCTCGGACCGGCGTTTCAAGACAGATTTCGTCAAAGGCAAGCTCAAGCGCTACAAATTCAACGTCGCCAACTCCGACAAATCCGCGGTGCTGTTCGACCTGGGCAGGCTCGCCAAGGCGACGCATAACCACGTGGACCGGGCCATGCAAGCCAAGCGCGGCAATGGCTTGATCTTCGTGAATTGCATGGAAAAACTCACGATGAATGCGCCGCGCGAGACACTGCGCGTGCGGCTGAGCGCCGCGCTCGATGCCGGCATCGACGGCATTACGCTGAGCGCCGGACTGCATCTCGGTTCGTTTGCGCTGATCGCGGATCATCCGCGTTTTCGCGATGCCAGGCTCGGCATCATAGTCTCATCGCTGCGGGCGCTGCAGCTGTTCCTGCGCAAGAATGCCAGACTCGGCCGGTTGCCTGATTACATCGCCGTGGAGGGACCGCTTGCCGGCGGGCACCTCGGCTTCGGCATCGACGACTGGGCGAAACATGACCTGCGCGTGATCGTGACCGGGATCCAGCAATACCTGCATGCCGAAAAACTGGATATTCCGCTCATTCCGGCGGGCGGCATTTTCACCGGCAGCGACGCCGTGTCCTACCTCGAAAGCGGCGCCGCGGCGGTGCAAGTGGCGACGCGTTTTACCGCGACGCGAGAGTGCGGTCTGCCCGACAAGGTGAAGCAGGAGTACTTCAAGGCGAACGAGGAGGACATCGAGGTCAACATGATCTCGCCGACCGGCTACCCGATGCGCATGTTGAAGGGCAGCCCGGCGATCGGCGCGGGCATCCGGCCCAACTGCGAGGCCTACGGGTATCTGCTCGACGGCTCAGGCAATTGCGCCTACATCACGGCGTACAACCGCGAGGTCGCGGCGCACCCGAAGGCGAAGAAGATCTCGGTGATGGACAAGACTTGCCTGTGCACCGCCATGCGCAACTTCGATTGCTGGACCTGCGGGCATAACACTTACCGGCTCAAAGACACCACGCGGCGCCTGGCTGACGGCACCTATCAGCTCCTCAGCACGGAGCATGTGTTCCGCGACTACCAGTTCAGCATTGACCAGAAGATCGCGTTGCCGCCTGATCCATCTCCGGCGGAAAACGCCCCGAACCAATTGAACCAGGCGCACGGGAAACCCGATAAGTAAGCGCCCCTTGGTTCTCGCAGCGTGTACGTCCCGCCCGCCTCGGCAACTTCGCGAAACATTGCCTGGATCCCAAACCCGACCTTCGATGCGTTGCGCGGGTCCGACCCGGTTCCAGGCTCGACAATCAACGCGCGGCTGTAACTGCCGATGCTACTTCTTCGCGGCGCGCTTCTTTGTCGGCTTCTTTGCGCCGCGCTTTTTCTTGGCCGTTGCCGGTTTCTTCTTCGCTTTGCCCGCGGACTTCGTGGCAGCGGTCTTACCTCCCATTTTCTTCGCTGCCACTGTTTTCTTCGCCGGGCGCTTGCGGGCAACCGCAGCCTTCTTCTTGGCCGCGGGTTTTTTCGCCGCGCCGTGAAACAGGTTCAAGGCCGAACCCTTGCGGAACCATTCGAGCTGCGGTCCGCTGAACGTGTGGTTGAGCTTCAGCATCTCGGTCGTGCCGTCGGCGTGCTTCACCCGGCACTCGACCGGTTTGCCGGGCGCGAGCGCGTTAAGGCCGACGAGGCTCAAGCGGTCGTCCTCGCGTATGCGGTCGTAGTCCGCCGGGCTCTGGAACGTGAGCGCGAGCAGGCCCTGCTTCTTGAGGTTCGACTCGTGGATGCGCGCGAAGCTGCGGACGATCACCGCGACGCCGCCTAATAGGCGCGGCGACAGCGCCGCGTGCTCGCGGCTACTGCCCTCGCCGTAGTTGGCGTCGCCGACGATCACCCACTTGACGCCCTTCGCCTTGTAGTCGCGCGCGACCTTGGAAACCATCTCGCCGGTGGCGCTCGTCAGCACATTCTTGACCTTGCCGGCTTCGCCGGTATAGGCGTTGATCGCGCCCATGCACATGTTGTCGCTGAACTTGTCGAGATGCCCACGGAAGCGCAGCCACGGCCCGGCCGGAGAGATGTGATCGGTCGTGGTCTTGCCCTTGGTTTTCAGCAGCACCGGAACGTCGACAAAGTCCTTGCCGTCCCACGCGGGCCACGGCTGCATCAATTGCAGCCGCTGGCTCTTGGGATCGACACTCAGCATGACGCGGCTGCCGTCCGCGGGAGGTGCGATGTAGTTGGCATGCCCGCGGTCGAAGTTTTTCGCCGGCACTTCGGGCGCCGGCTTCGGCGGATTCAGCTTGAACGGCTGGCCGTCCGCGCCAATGAGCGGGTCGGTGAGCGGGTTGAATGACAACTTGCCGGAAAGCGCAAACGCGGTGACGATCTCGGGACTCGCAATGAAGTTCATAGTGGTCGCCTGGCCGTCGTTGCGCGCCGGGAAGTTGCGGTTGTACGAGGTGACGATGGTGTTCGGCACCGCGGCGACCTTCCTGGCCCTGCGCCACTGGCCGATGCATGGGCCGCAGGCGTTCGCCAGCACGGTGCCGTCGATATCCTTGAGCGATTGCATCTGGCCATCGCGCTCAATGGTGGCGCGCACCTGTTCCGACCCGGGTGTAACGAGGAACGGCACGGCGGACTTGACACCGTGCGCCTTCGCCTGCTCCGCGACGTCCGCCGCGCGGCTCATGTCCTCATAGGACGAGTTGGTGCAACTGCCGATGAGCGCGCTCGAGATCCGGTCGAGGAACTTGTTGTCCGCGTCGCTCACCTCGGCGGCGAGCTTCGATATCGGACGCGCGCGGTCCGGAGAGTGCGGGCCGACGACGTGCGGTTCGAGCGTGGAGAGGTCGAGCCTCACCACGCGGTCGTAGTATTTCTCGGGGTCGGCTTCGACTTCCGGGTCCGGCTGCAGCAGGTCTATGTGCTTCTCCATCAGCGGCACGAGCGCGCCGCGGCCGGTCGCGCGCAGGTACTTGGCCATGTGCTCGTCGGCGGGAAACATCGAGGTGGTCGCGCCGAGCTCCGCGCCCATGTTGGTGATGGTGGCCTTGCCGGTGGCGCTGATGGTGCGCGCGCCGGGGCCGATGTATTCGACAATCGCGTTGGTGCCGCCGGACACGGTGAGCTGGCCCGCGACGTAGAGGATCACGTCCTTGGGCGCGGTCCAGCCGCTCATTTTTCCGGTCAGGTACACGCAGATGTGCTTCGGATACAGCACTTCCCACGGCAGCCCGGCGATGGTTTCCACGGCGTCGGCGCCGCCGACGCCGACGGAGCACGCGCCGAGTCCGCCGGCGTTGGGCGTGTGCGAGTCGGTGCCGATGATGAGCTCGCCGGGAAAGGCGTAGTTCTCCAGGACGACCTGGTGGATGATGCCTGCGCCCGGCTCCCAGAAGCCCGCGCCGTACTTGGCGGCCGCGGAGCGCAGGAAGTCATAAACCTCGGTATTTTCCGCGAGCGACTCGCGCAAGTCCCGCTCGCCCTCGACGCGCGCCTGGATCAGGTGGTCGCAGTGGATCGTGGTCGGCACCGCGACCTGATCGCGCCGCGTCTGCATGAACTGCAGCAGGCCGGTCTGCCCGAGCACGTCCTGGAAAACGACGCGGTCGGGACGCAGGAACAGGTAGCTCTTGCCGGGTTGCAGGTCCTGGCGTTCCGGGTCGTCGAGGTGCCCGAGCAGCACCTTGTCGGCCAAGGTCAGCGGTTTGCCCAGACGGCGGCGTACCACGTTGAGATTTTTCGCCATGGTCTCGTACACCTTGCCCGCCATTTCGGGAGTCGATTCGATAGTAACCATTTTCCAGCTCTCCTAGTTCTTAGATTAATAATCCTGGGGGACAGACCCCTAAGAAGGAAACGGCGTATGTCCGTTGCTTGCCGTTAGCGGACAACGTCCGTCATAGATCAAGTTGCGACTTCTACAGTTAAGGGACCTCTTCACGCCTCACGCCTCAGGCTTTACTCCGGCTTGATGCCGGCCTCCTTGATGACCTTTGCCCACTTGGCCGTGTCGGATACGTCTGCTGCGCGTATGCGCCCGCTGCTGCCGCGGCGAAAAAGGCCGCCAGCATGCACTGCATCAAACTATGCCTGGTGAACACGGCTTTCATATGGTTTCCTTCCATGCGAAATACGCTCGGCAACCGCACTGTATCCGTCCGCGGTACTGCCGACAAGCGGTCATCCGACATCGCTTATCCTCCCGGGAAATGTGGCCGCCGCGGCCTCCGGCTACTCGACCTTGATGTTCGCGTCCCTGACGATCTTGGCCCAGCGCGCGGCGTTTTCGCCGGCGCGAACATGCCATTCCAGTTGCTGACGCCGAATCCGGAGACGGTCTCCCCGATGGCGGGAAGCTCGGGCAGCAGCGGCTGGCGCTGCGGCGGCGTCACCGCCAATGCGCGCAGCCTGCCGGAACTGATGTGCGGCAGCACGACGACATAGGTGGAAAACATCACCTAGAGGTCACCCGCAACCAGGTCCACCAGGGCGGGACCGCCGCCCTTGTACGGCACGTGCGTCATCTGGATGCCGGCCAGACGCTGAAAGAACTCGGCCGACAGATGGTCCGGCTGGCCAGCAGTTCGGTCGCAAGACGACCACCGGCGCCGGGCCGGTTGTCGATTACGATGGGTTGGCCCAACTGTGCGGAGAGCGGCTCGGCGATCGTGCGGCCTATCGTATCGGCCGCGCCGCCGGCCGGGAACGGGATGAGCGCGCGGATCGGCCGGACCGGATATTTCGCCTGCGCGAAAACCGCCGGCGCCCAGGAAACCCACAGACCTGTTAGACACAAGAAAAAGCCCACCCTACCCCTGCGGATGAAGCACGATCTTGTGCGCTTCGACGTTGCGCGCCTCGAGCAGATGCAGGGCATCCGCCGCGCGGGTGAGCGGCAGCCGGTGACTGAT
>MERI01000198.1 GCA_001772005.1 Betaproteobacteria bacterium RIFCSPLOWO2_12_FULL_62_58
TCGAGGCGGCGGCGCGAATTGACCGACAACTCAAGCTGTTTCCCGGTGAGCGTCAGATTTGCGTGCACCACGTGCCCTGCATCGCCATCGGGATGGCTGTCGAGCGCAATGCCCCCTCCGGGCGACGTCGCGCCTGAAGGATGTTCCGAAACTTTCGCGACCCAGTCCCATGTCGTCGGGCGCGCGCCCGTGCGCCGCAAGGCGGGCTCGGCATCAAGGCGGGTGATGGCATCCTTCCCGTTCCCGGACGTGAGCGGATAGCGGGCTTCCACGAACTCGAACGGATCACCATCCCGGTTCGTGAGCTTCGGCAGGGGGCGGTGCAGGCTCGCCAGCGTCTGGGCGATGCGCAGGCCGCCGATCTTCGGCGCAGCTTCGCGCATCACGTTGGCCGCCTCGTCGCGGAACGCCTCCGCCGCCATGCCGGCTTTTTCCGCCAGCCCGTGCAGCATGGCCCTCAACTCGTCAATCAGCGCCTCGCTGCGTTCGGTGGTGAGCGGGAACACCGCTCCGGTGAAGACGCGTTTTCCCCCGTGCTCGACGACGCGCGCCGCGAGCTTGTCCCATTGCACGATCTGCCGCGAACCGCTGACTTCGATCACATCGATCGGGTCTCCGCCGATCAGCAGGTCGCGGATCGTGACACCGTGCCCGGGCTGCACCGCCACGACCTCGTATACGCCCGGCGCCGAGTCGCGCATCGCTTCGAGGTAGCTCTTCGCGAGCAGGGGCAGGCGGAAGCTGCGCTTCTTCAGGAGATCGGCAACGAGGTTCTGCGGCGGATCCTCATACCGGCGGGTGCACAGGTCCTCGAGCGCGGCGCCGTAAACGGGCCCCGTGAATTCGCCGAGCGCCTTCCACGCTTCATCCGGGTCGAGGCCAGCCTGCTCGGCGACGGGCAGAAAATGCTCCCTGAGCACATCGCTCAGGCGCTCGGACCACAGCGCGCTTCCGCCGATCCACGCGGTCAGTTCACGGATCGCGAGGGCGCTGAATTCAGCGAACGGGGGGCGGGTCATCTGGCGTCAGCAGAGCGTCGAGTTCGGAGGTGATTTCTACTTCCACGTTATGTTAGTAGCCAGAAGCTTGAACCCCCATGTTCACTCGTGGTTACGTAGGTCCGAGGCGGAAACATTTGTGTGCATGGAACGGTCTATAGCTTGTGAAAGTTTTGGTCTTCGAGTGTAATTTGTTGACTGTTGTTGACCCATGAATATTTCGCTCGTATAATCAAAACCTTGCGTAAGCGCGCCAGCACCACACTGTCGATTAAATTCGACGCACAGGTAACGAAATAGCGTGCCCATCAGCCGCCCGCCGCTCCCCGATTTCCGGAAGCCACCGGTCGGAGAGGTTGTTCTCTCTCTGCAGTTCAACGCCATAGCCGGATTCCAAGCGGCCCACTTGGGCCTCTTTTGGTCCCGAGTCCGGACCGATTATCCGAAAACAGAGACTTATCCGCCGATTGACCCGGTCGTCGAGCAATTTGGGACACGCCCCCAACCCGCGCAAGGGATTCGCTTCGAGATTGTTCAGAGCGGATTCGTCCCACGAGCGTGGCTGTTGAACGACGCTGGAACAGAGTTGATTCAGGTCCAGCAGGACCGTTTTATCCGCAATTGGCGTAAGGTGCAAGAAACTGACGAGTACCCGCGTTATGAACTCCTACGCGAAAGGTTTGAAAGGGATTTTACAGAGTTTGACCGATTCATTCGAGAGGAGAAGCTGCCGGAGATCGTGCCCAATCAATGTGAGGTCACGTACATCAATCACATTGATACTGGAGATGATTGGCGGGACGTGGGAAGGATCGACGAGGTATTTACCGTTTGGAAAGAAACCGCATTCAAGGAAATGGATCTAGTAACGGAAACCGTTCGATTCCAAGGGCGCTTTCGATTCGGCGCAGGCCAGACGTCTACGAACGCTGCAGGACGACTGAGTGTTGAGGTTCAGCCCGCATTTCGAACCAGCGATGGGAAACCGATCTTGATTATGAACTTGACGGCACGGGGCGCGCCTAAGGGTCCCGGTCTTGCTGAGGTGTTGCAGTTTTTCGATGCAGGGCGAGCCGAGATCGTACGGTCATTTGCCGGGTTTACTACCAAAATGATGCATGACAAATGGGGGCGTTGTGACTAGATTACCGACTTCATCAATTGCGGGCCGGCAAGCGCGGGCTAACAGGTTACCTATCGCTCTCAGTGACGACTGGGACTATGGAAACAACGAAATACAAGCATGGGGCACCGTCTCGTATCATCCCCAATCGCCTGCAATCGGGTACGCGAATCCTGACGTCGTAATAGTTCGCGTTCAGGCCGATCCAACCGGCTGGGTCGGCCGCGCCATCGCAAGACTAAGCAAGCTTTCAGAACTTCAGGATAATTGGGACTCGTACGGCGCGAAGTCCATTGAGAGGAATGCTGTGTTGATGGCGCTAAACTTGATCAGGGCCATCCACAACGCTCACGTGCTTGAACCCACTATCGTGCCCTTGGCAAACGGGGGAATTCAGTTTGAATGGCATACCCCACAAAAGGATTTGGAAGTTTCCATCTCTCCGAACGGGCAAGCCTCTATCTATTTCGAACACGCTGGGAATCCGCCGACGACCTCTGAGGGTGACGTCTCCGACCTTCTCGGGCAGATCCAGGCTCTCGTAAGATCCTTGGGATAACCGACCGAGGCTCCAGGGTTGGCGATGCCCATAACTGACCTCGTCGACGATACTTCCATACCCGACGAGAACCCGCTTTGGCGATGCATTCCTCCATGGCATTTGGTTCAAGATGGTCAAGGCAATTATCGCTCATCTTCGGCCGCCTTTGGCGATCATCCCGATGGATCGCCGATGTCGGTTTTTGTTGTTGGGGCGGAGTCGAGCATAGCGGCATCGCTGCTTGGGCATCCGGGCTTCGGGCTTGTGGAATTTTCGGCTGGTTTGGCACGACGCCTCAACCAAGGTATTCGCCGAGCACCGTTACCTGACCATCCGGATCATGGAGAAGTCTTCGGAAGAAAAACAGACGGCGTCAGAAAAGGGTTTGCAAGGAACGCCGTTTGGGTCCAGCTACCCACCCTAGGCGAGTAGGAGCGCGTCCGCGTATTCCTACGCAGCCACATCGTTTGCGGCGCTACAACCTCGCCAGCGTTTGATCCTCAGAATCCGGCCCAATCTGATGGCGTAGTAACCAGTGGCGCCCTTGCCGTATTTGCGTACGCCGCTAAACTCCACAAGCAATTCCGGTGCGCTGGCCGCGTAACCGTTACGGAACCGGATGGCGTCGTAGGTTCGACCTTCCAAACGGGGTTTCCAGTAGGGCGTTTGAGCGCGTTTCTCGATCTTCTTCGTTCCAGCAGCAATCGCCGCAAAGAATTGCCGACGCAGGTTGAGATGCAGGATCACCGGTTTGGAGGGGCGTTTGCTGCACATGGTTAGAGTTCGCCCTTAAACGCGCGGTCGAGGACGGCGGGCAGCAGGGCGTCGAGTTCGGCGGCGGTTTCGGTTTGCAGACGCCTGCGAACAAAGCCCTTGCCCACCGGCACGATGCGGCCATCGGTAATGGTGCGCTGCTCGGCAATGGAATGCGGTTCGTCGTCCCAGCCAGCAGCCTTTAGCTTGGGCACGACGAGCTTGCGGCAGGTATCGGCTTCGCTGAGCGGGGGCATGGGTGGATTCTAAGCCGCCGCCGTATCTTTGAGCGAGCCCGGTGGGTCGCTATCTGGCCGAGCGGAGCCAGGAAACGACTTCTGGCGCGTTCCGGTCCGGCGGGAATACCGGATAGAAAACCTTTTCGATCGCGCCGTCGCGCACGATCAACGTCAGACGCTTGATAAGCGTCATGCCGTCGACGGAAAACGTCGGCAGCCTGAGCGCCTTGGTGAATGCGAGCTTCTCATCGGAGAGCAACTCGAACGGCAAGTGCAATCGCGCAACGGCTTCCCGCTGATAATCACTGTCTTGCGTGCTCAGCCCGAACACATTCCCCGCGCCCAGCCCGCGCAGTTCCTGATAATGGTCGCGGAACGCACAGGACTGCGGCGTGCAGCCGCGCGCGCCGGGAATCTGGTTCCAGCCGGTCGGCACTTCCTGGTCGGGGCGGCCGGTGCGCGGGTAGCAGTAGACGACGGTCCGGCCGCGCAACGCAGCGAGATCGACAGTTCGCCCGCTCGTCGACAGCAAGGGCACCACAGGTACGCGCATGCCGGCAAGATGCGCGCACGCGCCGTCGTCGACCGGCGCCGGCAGGCCTTTCGGCAGTTCGTGAAGATTGTCGCTGCGCATTCTTGGATAAGGCGTAGCTAATAAAACGTGACTGATGAATCGTGACTGATGAATCGTGACTGATAAAGTGTGGTTCGCGTCTTGCAAAACTGCTGCTTCAGCAATCGGATTGCAAGTCACGCCTCACCAGTCACGCAGTACCAGTCACGCTTTACCTGACCAGCAGATTGACCAGAATCTGCTGATAAATCTTGGGCAGGGTTTCCAGTTCCTCGAGCCGGATGCACTCGTTGATCTTGTGGATGGTGGCGTTGGTGGGGCCGAATTCGACCACCTGCGGGCAGATGTCGGCGATGAAGCGCCCGTCTGAAGTGCCGCCGGTGGTGGAAAGCTCGGTATCGATGCCGGTCACTTTCTTGATCGCCCGCGCCACGGCGTCAACCAGATCGCCTTTTTTTGTCAGATAGGGTCTGCCGTCATAGCGCCATTCGATGTCGTACGGAACGCCATGCTTGTCGAGTATGCCGATCACCCGCGTTTGCAGCGACTCCACGGTACTCGCGGTGGCGAAGCGGAAATTGAATTTGATGTGGGCCGTGCCGGGAATCACGTTGTTGGCGCCGGTGCCGGCGTTGAAATTGGAAATCTGCCAGGTGGTAGGCGGAAAATATTCGTTGCCGCGATCCCATTCGGTCTGCGCCATTTCCGCAATCGCCGCCGCGATGTCGTGTATCGGGTTTTTCGCCAGGTGCGGGTAGGCGACGTGACCCTGCACGCCCTTGACGACGAGATTGGCGGAAAGCGAGCCGCGCCGGCCGTTCTTGATCATGTCGCCCAGTTTGCTGACCGAAGTGGGCTCGCCGACGATGCAGTAATCGGGGCTTTCGCCGCGTCTGGCCAGCGCCTCCACCACGCGCACCGTGCCATCCACCGCCGGCCCTTCCTCGTCGGAGGTAAAGAGCACCGCGATCGAGCCGGCATGATTCGGATGTTCTTTCACGAAACCGGCAATCGCGGCGACGAATGCGGCGAGCGAGGACTTCATGTCGGACGCGCCGCGGCCGTAGAGCACGCCGTCCTTGATGGCCGGCGTGAATGGGTCATTCATCCAGTGCTCAATCGGGCCCGTCGGCACCACGTCGGTGTGGCCGGCGAAGCACACGAGCGGCGCTTGCGTGCCGCGGCGCGCCCACAAATTATCGACGCCGTTCGCGCTGATCTTCTCGCATTTGAAGCCCAGCGGTTCGAGAATCGCGATCAGGGTGTCGATGCAGCCGGCGTCGTCAGGCGTCACAGAACGGCGCGCGATCAGTTGCTGGGTCAATTCAAGCGTATTGATTTCCACGGCATGGACTTTCGTGTCGAGTAGTGTGTTCCGCCTGGAATCTTAGCAAATAGCGGGTAGAATTAGCGAATCGAAAATGATGAAATACACCGAGGCGACGGCACGGCGGGCTTTCTCCGTTGACCGCTCATCGCTCACCGCTTACCGCTCACGGCTCATCGTTTACCGCTCACGGCTCATCGTTTACCTTCGGCATGACCGCTTTGGTCGTCTCCCATCAGTTCAACGCCGCTTACGGCAGGGATCTCACGGACGCCGCTGCGCGCGACAATATCCCGCTCGAGCTGCTGGTGCTGCCGCCCGATCGCGACGCGCGCCTCGCGGATGCCGATTGCGCGCGCGCCGAGATCGCCTTCTTCTCGGGTGACGTGTTTCCCGACTTCTCGCGGCAATTCTTTTCCGCGGCGCGCAAAGCGTCCGGGCTGAAGTGGCTGCACGTGTTCAATGCCGGCATCGATCATCCGATCTATGCCGAAATGCTTGCGCGCGGCGTGCGGCTCACGACGTCCTCGGGTTCGACCGCCGAACCGATCGCGCAGACCGCGATTACCGGATTGCTGATGCTGGCGCGCAATTTTCCACGCTGGCTCGCCGGCCAGAGGAAACACGTCTGGGACCCGATGCGCGTGCCGGATTTCCCGCGCGACCTGAAGGGTCAGACCGTGCTCATCCTGGGGCTGGGCAAGATCGGCAGGGAAATCGCGCGGCTTGCGCGCGCGCTGGGGCTTTACGTGATCGGCGTGAAAAGGAGCGCAAGCAGGCCCGATGACCCGGTCGACGAGTCGCACCCCCCGGAGCGCCTTCCCGGATTGCTGCCGAAAAGCGACTGGCTCATCATCGCCTGCCCGCTCACCGCCGAAACGCGCGGCCTGGTCGACGCGGAGCTGATCGCGATGTTGCCCAGGGGCGCACGCATGATCAACATCGCGCGCGGGGAAGTGGTGGACGAGCCGGCGCTCATCGCAGCGCTTGCAAGCGGGCATCTCGCCGGCGCCTATCTCGACGTATTCGAGAAGGAGCCGCTGCCGGCGGATTCACCCTTGTGGGACATGCCGACCGTGTTCGTATCCCCGCACGACTCCGCGGCAGCCGCCGGCAATGACGGGCGCGTGTACACTATCTTTCTGGAAAACCTGAAGCGCTGGATGCGCGGCGAGCCGCTGCTGAACGAAGTCCCCGCCATCTGAATCCGACCTCCAACTGGTTCACGACAAACAGGAGCCCCGACATGAAAACCGCCCTCGCGCCGCTGGCGGCGCTCGCCGCCGCGCTGTCCGCACAACCGGCGTTCGCACAAGCCGCTTCGACAGGCTCAGGACAGGCCTATCCCACGCGGACGGTGCGCATCATCGTGCCGTACACCGCGGGCGGCAACACCGACATCACGGCGCGCGCCGTGGGCGCCAGGCTCGCCGACATCTTCGGGCAGCAGGTCATCGTCGACAACCGCCCGGGCGGCGCCACCCATATCGGCTCGGAACTCGCCGCCAAGGCGCCGCCCGACGGCTACACCCTGTTCATGGGCGGCGCGTCCAATGCGATCAACATGACGCTCTACGCCAAACCGCCCTACGACACGGCGCGCGACTTCGCGCCGATCGTTCTGTGCGTGAAAGGCGCCAACGTGCTGTCGATTCATCCCTCGCTGCCGGCCACGACCCTGAAAGAACTGATCGGGCTCGCCAAAGCGCGGCCTGGCCAGCTCAATTTCGCATCGAGCGGACTGGGCACCTCCAACCAGATGGCGGGCGAACTGTTCAAGGTGATGGCCGGCATCAACATCGTGCACGTGCCCTACAAGGGCAACGCGCCAGCGTTGACCGACACCATCGCCGGCCATGTCGAGATGCTGTTCAGCGGCGTGCCCGCCCTGCTGCCGCACATTCAGTCCGGCCGGCTGCGCGCGGTCGCGATCGGCAGCATGAAACGCTTCTCCGCCATTCCCAATGTGCCGACTTTCGACGAATCGGGGCTCAAAGGCTACGAGGCCACCACCTGGTTCGGCCTGATGGCGCCCATCAAGACGCCCAGGGACATCGTCGCCCGCCTCAACGCCGAAGTCGGGAAAATCCTCGCCAGCGCGGATCTCCAGAGCCGCTTCGTCAACGAGGGTCTCGAGCCGATTGGCGGCAGCCAAGAGGATTTCGCGAGGTTCATCCGCGACGAAACCACCAAGTACGCGAAAGTGATCAAGGCTGCCGGCATCAAGCCGCTATGAACGGCGCGCCGCCTGCGGGCTTCGCGCGGCTCTTCAGTCCGCGGGGGATTGCCGTGGTGGGTGCGTCGAACGATCCCCAGCGCATCAGCGGGCAACCCGTAAAGATCCTCGCTGATACCGGCTACCGCGGCGCGGTTTACCCGGTCAACCCGAAGTACACCGAAGCCCTCGGGCTGCGCTGTTATCCCGATCTCGCGTCGGTGCCGCAGCCGTGCGATCTCGCATTGATCGTGGTGAACGCGGCGGCTGTGCCGCAGGTGATTCGCGACTGCGGGCGCGCCGGCATCCCGTTTGCCATCGTGTTCTCGGCGGGCTTTCGGGAAAGCGGCGCCGGCGGCGCCGAACTCGAGCGCACGCTGAAAGCGGCAGCACGCGAAGCGGGGGTGCGCTTCGTCGGACCCAACTGCATCGGCACCATGAACTTGAACGACCGCGTCTACTGCGGCTTCGGGCCGGGTTTTTCCGACCCTCGCCTCAAAGCCGGGCCGGTCGCCTTGGTCTCGCAGAGCGGGGGCTTCGCATTCAGCGTGGTGGCGCTCGCCGACTTCGAGGGCATCGGTTTCAATTACGTCGTGTCCGCCGGCAACGAGACCGATATCACCACGCTCGATCTCATCGCGGATTTCCTGGAGCGCGATGACGTGGAAGTCGTGGTGAGCTACATCGAGGGCGTCGCCGACGGCCGGCGGCTGCGCGAGCTCGGGCGCCGGGCACTCGAACTCGGCAAACCGATCCTCGTCTGGAAGGTCGGCAATTCCGACGTCGGGCGCGCGGCGGCGGAATCGCACACCGCGAGCATGACCGCGGGCTACACGCTCTATCGCACGGCATTCGAGGACGGTGGCTTCATCGAAATCGAAGACGTGCACGATCTGGTCGATGCGGCGCGCGCATTTCTCTCGCGGCGCCTGCCGCGAGGACCCAACATCGCCGTGCTCACGACCTCCGGCGGCTCGGGCGTGATGATCGCCGACGCCTGCGACAAGCATGGCCTCAAGCTGCCGCGGCTCGCCCCCGAGACCGTGCAGGCGATCGAACCGCTCGCGCCGAAGCACTCGTCGCTGGCCAATCCGATCGACCTCACCGCGCAAGTGACGGGCGATTACGTGCGGTTCAACCGCATCTGCGAACGCCTGCTCGCCGATCCCAATATCGACCAGCTCATCATCCGCTACGGCGCGGTGCAAGGCGCCAGGGGAGAGGCGTGGGCGAACAGCCTCGCCGCCATCGCGCAAGGGTCGGATAAACCGCTCCTCGTCGCGTGGAGCCGCGTGCCCGATCGCACGGAGGCCTCGGTAAAGATTCTCGAGCGGCATCGCATTCCGTGGCTGATCACGCCGACGCGCACCGCCAACGCCGCAGCGGCGCTTTACCATTTCGCGCGCAAGCGCCAAGTGCAGATGGCGCGCGCAGCGCACATCACGGCACGCATCATCGAACCGCGCTTGCTTGAGCTGCCGCCGGACGCGCGCACTTTGTCCGAGCACCAATCCAAGCGCTGTCTCGCCGCCTACGGCATACCCGTGACGCGCGAGGTGCTGCTGGCTCCGGAGGCGGTCGCTCAACTCAGACGGCCGCCGTTGCCATTCCCGCTGGTGGTCAAGGTCGACTCTCCCGAGGTCCCGCACAAGACCGAGGCCGGCGCGGTGCGGCTCAATGTGCGAAGTCTCGCGGAATTGAAACGCGCGGCGCAGGAAATGGTCGCCGCGGCGGAGCGTCACAAGCCCGGCGCGCGCATCAACGGCGTTCTGGTAAGCGAAATGGCGGAGGGGATCGAGGTGATCATAGGCGCGGTCAACGACCGCTTTTTCGGCCCGGTGGTGATGTTCGGCCTGGGCGGCGTATTCACCGAACTGCTGCGGGACGTGAGCTACCGCTTCGCCCCGCTCGATCTCGCCACCGCGCACGAGATGATCCGCGCCACGCGCGCGCATCCGCTGCTTACCGGCTACCGCGGGCGTCCCGCGCTCGCCGTGGACGCGCTGGCGGAAACGCTCACGCGCGTTTCGCTGCTCGCCGCCGATCATGCCGGGCGCATCGCCGAAATCGACGTCAACCCGCTCATGGTCACCGCGACCGGGGTGGTGGCCGCCGATGCGCTGGTGGTACTCCGGGATTGACGGCGGATGTTTGGTCGAGCCGGCTGCGGCGCTTACAATAGCGTCAAATCGGAACCTTGGCGGTCCGATTTAACTGCGCGCGTTCGAGACGGGCGGTGCCGCCCGCTCAACGCGCGCTCCGTCGTGGACCCATGCACCGCCCTTGGAGAGGAAACCAGTTGTTTTTCGAGAACGTCGACTTTTCCGCGCTTGAACTGCCGGCGCCGGCATTGAATCTGCGCGAGGAAGTGCGCGCTTTTCTCAAGACGGAAGTCGCGGCCGGCTCGTTCACGCCGCGTCTTGGCCACGCCGAATTCGACGCTGAATTCACACGCAAGATCGCCTTTCGCGGCTGGATCGGCATGACCTGGCCCAAGCGCTACGGCGGGCAGGAGCGCTCGTATCTCGAACGGTTCGTGGTCACCGAGGAAATGCTCGCGGCCGCCGCGCCGTGCGCCGCGCACTGGGTCGGCGACCGCCAGACCGGCCCCAGCCTGCTGCGCTACGGCTCGGAACAGCTCAAGCAGAAATATCTGCCGGCAATCGCGCGCGGCGAATGCTACTTCGCGCTCGGCATGAGCGAACCGAATTCGGGCTCCGATCTCGCCTCGGTCAGAACGCGCGCCGAGCGCGTGCCCGGCGGCTGGCGCGTCACCGGCCAGAAGGTCTGGACAAGTTGGGCGCACAAGGCGCACGCCTTCTTCGTGCTGTGCCGCACCGCGCCTGACACCGGCAATCGCCACGAAGGGCTGTCGCAGTTGATCGTCGAGCTCGATGCGCCGGGCGTTACCGTGCGCCCGATCCGCTTCATGAACGGCAGCCATCATTTCAACGAGGTATTCCTCGACAACGTGTTCGTGCCGGATGACAGGGTGGTGGGCGAGATCGGTCAGGGCTGGAAGCAGGTCACCTCGGAACTTGCGCTCGAAAGAAGCGGGCCGGAGCGCTACATGACGACCTTCCCGCTGCTCGTCGAGCTAATCCGTCGCCTTGGACAATCACCAGACGTGCGTGCGCAGGAAATGGTGGGGCGGCTGACCGCCCGCCTGTGGGCGCTGCGCCGCATGTCGCTTGCCATCGCACTCGCCCTCGACCCCGGTCCCGACAGCGACGACGGCGCGGCGCGCCCCACGGTTGATCTCGCCACCGAGGCGGCGCTGGTCAAGGACATGGGCACGTTCTACGAGCGCGAGATCATCGATGCCGCGCGGCAGCTCGCCGCAGTGGAGCCAACGCCCGATGCCACCGATACCTTTGAGCGTTATCTCGCCGAAACCATCGTCTGCGCGCCGGTCTCGACGATCCGCGGCGGCACGACACAAGTGCTGCGCACCCTGATCGCTCGCCGACTGTTGGGTCGTATGTGAGCAGATTGCAATGACTCGCGCCGTTTTGCCCTTTCCGGCCCGAAGCGAGACTCTTCGGGCGTTCGCCGGCACGGACGCGCGCAGGCGTGTCCGAGAATTCCCGGCTCACCCCCCGCCCCTCTCCCGAAAGGAGAGGGGAGATTCGCGGTGCATATGGTCGAGTGAGCATCTGCACGAGGAGGGGTTTTGAACGCGCCCAACGATATCCGCCTGATGCTGGTCGAGTCGGCGACGCGGCTCTTCAACGACCATGTCGATCAGAAAGTGCTCGAGGCGGCCAAGCGCGACGGCTGGTCGGACACGCTGTGGCACGCGCTCGAACAGGCGGAACTGCCGCGGGTATCGCTGCCGGAGGAAGCCGGTGGCGCGGGCGGCACGCTGTCCGATCTCGCGGCGGTGCTGCAGGTGGCAGGACGTTTCTCCGCACCGGTTCCGCTCGCGGAAACGGCCATGCTCGGCGGCTGGATGCTCGCCGCCTCCGGGCTGCCCGTTCCGCGCGGCCCGCTCGCCGCCGGTCCCGTGCGCGACGGTATCGTCAGCGCGCGCCGCGACGGCAGCCGTTGGATCATCTCCGGAACGCTCGCGCGCGTGCCGTGGGCGCGCATGGCGAAGCGGCTGGTGCTGCTCGCCCAAGGAGAGGGCGGCGGCGCGGTCGTGAGCGTCGATCCCGCGCGCTGCGCGATCCGGCCGGGGCATAACCTCGCCCTCGAGCCGCGCGACGACGTGATCCTCGACAACGTTGTAGCCGAAGATGCAGCGCCAGCGGGCGCGAGCGTCACCCGGACGGCACTCAGGCTGCGCGGCGCGCTCGCGCGCTCGCTCCTGATGGCGGGCGCGCTCGAGCGCGCGCTGGAACATTCGGTACGCCATGCGCAGGAGCGCGTGCAGTTCGGGCGCAAAATCGGGCAGTTCCAGGCAATTCAGCAGGAACTCGCGCGCTTCGCCGGCGAAGTGGCGGCGGCGGTCGCGGCGGCAATGTCGGCGGCGGGCGCAGTGGAGCGCGGCGGTGACGTGACTCTGGCGGTCGCATCCGCCAAAATCCGCACTGCCGAGGCGGCACGCGAGGGCGCGCTGATCGCGCACCAGGTGCACGGCGCGATCGGCGTCACCGACGAATACGCGCTGCACCACTCGACGCTGCGGCTGTGGGCCTGGCGCGAGGAATTCGGCAACGAGGCCGAATGGGCGATGGCGCTCGGCCGCCTCATGCACAAGCGCGGCGCCGACCAGCTGTGGCCCGCATTAACCACAAACTGACTATCCGGAGATAACATGAGACTCGAACGCACACTCATCGTACTGATGCTGCTCTGCTTCAGCGCCGCCGGCTGGACCCAGGGCTGGTCGCCGCAGAAAAACGTCGAGATCATCGTCGGCTCGGCCCCCGGCGGAAGCAATGACAAGACGGCCCGCTCGGTGGAGCGGGTGCTCATCGACAACAAGCTCGTGAACACCTCGATCACGGTCGTCAACAAGCCGGGCGGCGGGAGCAGCATCGCATTCACCTATGTCACCCAGCGCGCGGGCGACCCGCACACCCTGCTGGTCGGCACGACGGCGCTGCTTACCAACCACATCACCGGCAGAAGCAAGATCCATCACGGCGACTTCACGCCGATCGCCTCGCTGTTCAACGACTACGTGGTGTTCGCCGTGAACGCCAATTCCTCGATCAAGGACGGCAAGGATCTCATCGCGCGGCTCAAGACTGACCCGCAATCGGTGGCCATCGGCTTTGCCACGGCGCTCGGCAGCCATAACCACATCGCCGCCGGCCTCCTGATGAAAGCGATCGGCGGCAGCGCAAAAGACCTCAAGACCGTCGCCTACAAGGGATCATCCGAGGCGATTACCAATCTTCTCGGCGGGCATATCGACCTCGTCACCACGGCGGCGGGCAATGCCGCCAGCCATGTCGCCAACGGAAAGATGCGCGTGGTCGGTGTCGCAGGGCCACGCCGCTTCGGGGGCGCGCTCGCCGATGTGCCTACGTGGACGGAGATGGGCGTCAAACTCGTCTATGGCGGCTTCCGCGGCATCGTCGGGCCGAAAGGATTGACCCCCGAGCACGTTGCATTCTGGGAAGGCGCGCTGCGCAAGGCGAGCGAAACTCCGGAGTGGCAGGCCAACCTGGAAAAGAACTACTGGTCAAACGACTTCCTGACCGGCAAGGAGTTCCGCAAAGACCTCGACGAGACATACGATGCCATGAAGTCGGTGCTGGTCGATCTCGGCCTCGCGAGGCAATAAAGGCGTGACTGGTACTGCGTGACCGAAGCTACGTGACTGATGAAACGTGACCGTCAAGCCGTAACACAAGTCGCGCTCCATCCGTCACGCCTTTTCAGTCACGCTCCATCAGTCACCAAGCGCGGTGGTTCTTATACGCGGGCACGTGCTTGTTTCTCGGAGGATACGTAACATGGCTGATTCCGTTTTGATTGAGCGCCCCACGGAAGGCGTGGGGCTGATCCGCATCAACCGTCCCGAAGCGCGCAACGCGCTCAACATGGAGGTGAGGAAGCTCATCGCGAAACACCTCACCGAGATGGGCGAGGACGACGCCATACGCTGCATCGTGCTCACCGGCAACGACAAGTCGTTTGCCGCCGGCGCCGACATCAAGGAGATGGCCGGCGCGGGCACGATCGAGATGCTGGCACGCGGCACCCACAAGCTGTGGCGCACCATCGCGGCCTGTCCCAAGCCGGTAATCGCGGCGGTAAACGGCTTCGCGCTCGGCGGCGGGTGCGAGCTCGCCATGACCTGCGACATCATCGTTGCCGGAGAGTCAGCGAAGTTCGGCCAGCCGGAAGTCAAGATCGGCATCATTCCCGGCGGCGGCGGCACCCAAAGGCTGCCGCGCGCGGTTGGCAAGTACAAAGCGATGCGCTATGTGCTGACCGGCGATCTGTTCAGCGCGAAAGAAGCGTTCGACATGGGTCTCGTCAGCGAACTCGTGCCCGATGCCGAAGTCGAGAAGCGTGCGGTTGAAATGGCAAAGCAGATCGCGGAACTGTCGCCGCTCGCCATTCAGCAGGCAAAGGAAGCGGTGCTGCGCGGCATGGACGCCGCGCTCGACACCGGCCTTGCGCTCGAAACCAAGGCGATCCAGATTCTGTTCTCATCACAGGACCAGAAGGAAGGCATGGCCGCCTTCATCGAAAAACGCAAGCCTAAATTTTCCGGCCGCTAAACCGGCCCGGAAAATTAAATGAATGGCACGCTCAAGCCCAATCCTGAAGAATAGCCGTAGTGGGCGAACTTTCCACGCAAGGACACTCCGGAAAGCAAACCTTCGCGGTGCTCGCGCTGCTCGCCGGCGCGGTGGCGATCGCCACCTCGGCGCTGTTCGTAAAAGTGAGCGAAGCCGGCCCGGTATCGACTGCGTTCTGGCGCGTGTTCCTCGCGCTGCCTTTTCTGTGGGCATGGGCGCTGTTCGGCGGGCGGGAATCGCACCGCGCCAGCTTCGCGCGCGACCGGCGCCTCATGATCGCAGCGGGCCTGTTCTTCGCCGGCGACCTGGCGGTGTGGCACTGGTCGATCGTTCTGACTTCGGTCGCCAACGCGACGCTGCTCGCGAACCTGGCGCCGATCTTCGTTACGCTCGCGGCATGGCTGCTGTTCAGAAAGCGCCCCACCATGCTCTTCGTCACCGGCCTCGCTACCGCGCTGATCGGCGTGACGCTGTTGCTGGGTGGCGACTTCAGCCTGGGCGGCAAGGCGCTGATCGGTGATGCGCTGGGCGTGGTCACCGCGATCTTCTATGCCGGCTATCAATTGACCGTCACCCGGCTGCGCAGCGGCGCATCCACTGCCAGCATCATGGCGTGGAGCGGGCTCATCACCGCGGTGGCGTTGTTGCCGGCCGCGCTTTTCTCCGGAGAGCAGATTTTCCCGGTCACCACGATGGGCTGGATCAAGCTCGCCGGACTGGCGCTGATCTCCCAGGTCGCCGGGCAGAGTCTCATCGCCTACGCCATGGCGCACCTGCCGGCGACCTTCTCTTCGGTGGGCCTGCTGCTGCAGCCGGTCATGGCCGCGGTATTGGCGTGGATTCTGCTCGGCGAAACCATGGTCGCAGTCCAGATCGCCGGCGGCATCGTGGTGCTGATCGGCATCCGCATCGTGCACCAGGCCGAAATCGATCGACGCTGACGCTTGTCGCTGCGCCACGCGTTCTTTATCCTTGATATCCTGGGATGCGCCCAGAGCCCACCTTCAACCAAGCGGCGCAGGAGGAAAGCAATGCCGTACGCGATGTCCGAGGGAGTCAGGTTGTATTACGAGGAGGCCGGCAGGGGCACGCCGATTGTGTTCGTGCACGAGTTCGCCGACGATCTCTACAGCTGGGAGCCGCAACTGCGCTACTTCAGCCGGCGTTACCGCTGCATCGCATTCAATGCGCGCGGCTATCCGCCGTCCGATGTGCCGAAAGGAGTGTCGAAGTACTCGCAAGCGATCGCCACCGACGACATCGCCAATGTGATACGCGATCTCAAGATCAGAAAAGCGCACATCATCGGCTGCTCGATGGGGGGCTTGGCGACATTGCATTTCGGCTTGCGCTACCCACGCCTGGCGCTGTCGCTTACCGTGGTCGGCGCGGGTTATGGCTCGGACCCGGACAAGCGCGCGCAGTTCCTCAAGGACACCGAGGTGATGGCGCGCCGGTTCGAAGAACTCGGCACCAGGGAAGCGATCAGGCCGTACCAGATCGGCCCCTCACGCGTGCAGTTCCAGAACAAGGACCCGCGCGGCTTCGCGCACTTCTGCGCTCAGTTCGCCCGGCATTCTGCGCTCGGCTCCGCCAATACTCTGCGCGGCGTTCAGGCGCGGCGCCCGACCATCTACAGCCTCGAGCGCAAGCTCGCGCGGCTCAAGGTTCCGCTGCACGTGATGACGGGCGACGAGGACAACAACTGTCTCGAACCCGGCGTCTTCATCAAGCGCGCATGTGCCTCGGCCTGGCTTACCGTCGTGCCCAACACCGGCCACGCCGTCAATGTCGAGGAACCCGATCTGTTCAACCGCGTCACCGCGGAGTTTCTCGCCCAGGTCGACTCCGGCCGCTGGCGTCCGCGCGACCCGCGCTCGCTCATCAAGTCGACAATGGCGAAAAAGGCGTGAGGGGTAAAAACTCGCGGGATCGCATGTCCTCTCCCCTTGCGGGGGCGGATTAAAGCAAAATCCTGGAAGTGAGCCAGGGCTACATGCCGATGATGTACGAACTCTTCAACGAGCCGTTCGACATCCGCCCGGATGGGACGGTGCACGCGCCTGACCGGCCGGGGCTGGGCTACACCCTGCGTCCGGACGCGCTGGAGCGCTTCAAGTATGTCGAGGGTCCCGAGTACGCGTTCTAGTGTGGGAGTTGCGATTTCATGTCCGTGAGTACCAGTCCGGGAACGACGGCCGTTCTGGCTGAGTGGGCCGCGAATTTCCGGCTGGAAGACGCGCCGGAGGCCGTAGTCGGCAGGATGAAGGCGCTGGTGCTCGATCTGCTCCGCGTTGTCGCAGTCGGGTCGCGGTTGCCGTGGAGCCGGGCCGCGAGGCGGATGGCGCTCCAGCTTGGAGGCAACGGCACCAGCACCGTATTGCTGTACGGCGATCGCCTGGACGCCGCGCGCGCGGCCTTCGTCAACGGCGCGTTTGCCCATGCCTGCGACCTGGACGATACTCACGTCGGCTCCATGCATCACCCCGGCGCTTCCGTCCTGCCGGCAGTCCTCGCGATAGCGGAGCGGGAAAATGCAAGCGGCCGCGCATTGCTGGAAGCCGCCATCTGCGGCTATGAGGCCTCGCTGCGGATCGGGCTGGCGGTGCAGCCCTTCATGTTTCAGCGGGGATTCATGGCGACGCCCACCTGCGGCACGCTCGGGGCGGCGCTCGCGGTGGGGAAACTGCTCCGCTTCAGTTCCGAAGATATCGCGGGTGCGCTGGGGGCCGCCTCCACCTACGCCGGCGGGCTCGCCCAATTCTACAAATCGGGCTCTGTCATCAAGCGCATCAACGGCGGGAAAGCCGCCGAGTGCGGTGTGATTGCTGCGCTTCTCACCAGGGAAGGCATCTGGGGTCCCAGGGACATCCTCGAGGGTAAGGAAGCCGGTTTCTTTCGCGCCTTTGCAGAAAAATCCGATCCGGCCAAGGTCACGGGCGATCTGGGCCGCGACTACCGACTGATGGAAGTGAGCACTAAAATCCACGCGGGCGCAGGACGGCTGCAGGCGTCCAACGATGCGGGCTTGTTACTGGGCAGCGACCACGCTCTTACACCCGAACAGATCGTCGAGGTGGAAGTGGGCATTCCGAAGGTGATCGAGGGCATGCTGACGAAGGCCGATCCCCCCGATCTTCAGAGCGCGCAACTGAGCGTGCCGTTCAGTCTGGCCATGGCGTTATCCCTCGGCCGCGCACGCGGTCCCCGTGCCGGGATACGCCGGGAGGACTACGAGACCGCGCTCGCTACGCCCGAGGTGCGCGCGCTGTCGAGCCGGGTGCGCTGCGTGGTGGATGCGGAGATCGAGGCCATGACCAACACGGAGGAAGTGCCTTCCCGCGTGACCGTGAAGCTGGCCGACGGGCGCGAATTGGTCACCAGGGTGGACTACCCGCGAGGCAGCCCGCACCGCCGCATGATGTGGGACGAACTTCGCGAGTTGTTCCAGGGTGCGGTCGCCGATACCCTGCCGGCGGAGGCCATCTCCCGGGTGGTGGACGTGGTCGCCGATCTGGATGGCAAATCCAGTCCGCGAGACATCACCGCAGCGTTCGTGGCGGCTCCGGGGAACACAGTTCGAGGAAATTCGTCAACATGAAATTCGCGCTTGGTATTCTGATCGCGCTGTTCGCCGCCGCGCTCGCGGTGAGCGACGCCGCTGCACAACAATATCCTTCCAGGCCGATTCGGCTTATCGTGCCCTTTACGCCCGGCGGCACGACGGACATCGTCGCGCGCGTGGTGGGCAACAGGTTGGCCGAGTCCCTGGGCGTGCAGGTCGTGATCGAAAACCGCCCGGGCGCAGCCGGCAGCATCGGCGCCGAGGTCGCCGCCAGATCGAAACCCGACGGCTACACGCTGTTCATGGGACATATCGGCACCCTGGCGGTCAATCCCGCGTTGTACGCAAAGCTGCCGTACGATCCGCTCAGGGATTTTGCGCCGATCAGCATGGTAACCATGGTGCCCAGCATGCTGGTCGTTCATCCGTCGCTGCCGGTCAAATCGATGAAGGAACTCATGGCGTTCGCCAAATCGCATCCAGGCGCACTCACCTACGGTTCCACGGGCGCCGGCGGCACGCCGTATCTCGCCGTCGAGTACTTCAAGGTGATAGCGAAGCTCGACATCGTGGAGGTCCCGTACAAGGGCGCGGCTCCCATGACCACCGAACTCATCTCCGGCGAAATCTCGCTCACCATCACCGGCATCCCGGCGCTGCTGCCGCACGTCAAGTCGGGAAGACTGAGAGCGTTGGCGGTATCGTCGGCGAAGCGATCCGCCGCCGTGCCTGAACTGCCCACGATGGGCGAGGCGGGGCTGCGCGGCTATGAAGCGACGGCGTGGTACGGCATCGTGGCGCCCGCCGGGACCGCGCGGGAAATACTCGTGAAGCTCAATGCGGAAGTCATCAGCAGTCTCAAGCACCCGGACGTCGGCAACCGTCTCAAGTCGGAAGGCGCCGAACCGGGCGGGAGCACGCCAAATGAATTCGCCGCGTTCATCAAGACCGAAACCGCGCGTTGGGCGGAGGTCATCAAGACTACCGGCGTGAAGCAACAATAAAGGGAACCGTGTAACACCCATTGAACGTCAGAACCTCCCCGATAGCCCCGATGAAAAAATCATTCGCACAACGCATCATGGACAGCAATGAAAGCAAGCTGGACGAAAACGGCAACCCGATTTACGACGCGAACGGCAAGTTTCTCAAGGGGCCGAACTACTGGAAGCCGGAACCGAGAATCAAGACGCTGCTGGAGGATCGCGGCGTTCAGGCCGCCCCGTAAAAACCGGGAAGGACGTTCTGTGCGGGTCAGATCACGCTAAGTCCCGCAGGCAGGAATTGGCGATTGTCGCAGGACATCTTCCTCTCCCTAACGCGTGTGTTTTACCTGTGAAAATGCGCGGCCAGGCGTCTGGATCACCTCCACCTTAAGGCGGCATATCGAAAGATCAACGCGTTGCGCCGGTCCGACCCGGTTATGGTATGCGCATTTTGCAGAAATTCTGCTATACTGCAAAGCATGAAGGCCAATGTCACCATCACCAGCCGCGGCGTGATCACACTGCCGGCCAAACTGCGTAAGGCGCTAGGACTGAAGGCCGAAGACCACCTTATCGCCGAAACCACGCCGGAGGGTTTGCTGCTGCGCCCCGCCGTCACACTGCCGGTGGAGATGTACACGCCCGAGCGCGTGCGCGAGTTCGACGCAGCCGAGCAGGAACTCGCTGCCTACCTTGGCAGCAAGGCCCCGGCGACCAAGCGTGCCGCGCAGCCCAAGCGCAAATCTGCCCGCTGAGCGCAGCGCGCCCACACCATGCGGGTGTTTCTGGACGCGAACATCCTGTTTTCTGCGGCAAAATCCGATGGTGCGGTGCGCGAACTGCTGCGGCTGCTTCTCGATGGCGGACACGAGTGCTGGGTTGACGACTACGTCGTGATCGAAGCACGCCGGAATCTCGCCGCCAAGGAGCCGGATGCGTTGATCGCATTGGAAGCGCTACTCAAGCGCCTGCGCATCAGCGCCGCACAAGCGCCTGGCCCGGCGCTGAAGTTGGTAAATTGGCTGCCGGAAAAAGACCGCGCAGTGCTGGCCGCCGCAATGCGTTTGCGTTGCGATGCACTGGTGACTGGCGACCACACGCACTTTGGTGCGGGTTACGGCGAAACATTCGCCGGGGTAGCAATCCACTCGCCGCGATCGTTGGCAGAATTGCTTTTTGAGAGTAATTGACGCCGGCCTCATTGGTTGTGGGCGCGCATGCGGCAGGAGTTGATCATGGCCAAAAAACAGCAAACACGTCCTTATGACGCGGCTGCCTATCTGGAAACCGAGCCGGAGTGCGCGCTGTATCTGCAAGCCGCAATAGATGAATCCGATGGCGACCCGGCGCTGGTTATTGCCGCGCTCGGCGATATCGCCCGCGCGCGCGGCATGATGCGGTGGCGCGGCAAACCGGGCTGGCACGCGAAGGGCTTTACAAGGCGCTGTCACCGGAAGGCAATCCGAGTTTCGCGACGGTCATGAAAGTCTGCAAAACGCTCGGCTTGAAGCTGCACACCGAACCGGCCGATGCGTAAGCCGGAGAATATCGACGTCGATGCCTTCTGCTGACACCGAGGAAATCTCATCGATTAGTGCAAGGTGGAGAGTAGCGGCGGGCATCCCATGGGAATGGTACGGCCCGCCGCCCTCGCAGAACCGGACTTGGAGCGTTACACCATCCGGCTCCCAGTTCGAGTCGTCCGTAGCGGGTCATAGAGTGTGCGCTCTACTACCCACTGCGTGAAACGAGCCAGCTCTGTTGTCATGCGCATAGTCCGCTCAGTGTCGGGGCATGTTCCCTTGGCCCGCTATCTCAAACCGGCATCCCTTCGCTCCTGCGGCATTACCCGCATTCGCCGCTACTATGGATGCCTCCGACTTCCCGCCGCTGTCGTTCCCTCGCTCGCTGTTTAGGCTTGCTTGGGACCGCGCAGTGCTCCGCGCCCGCAGCGGGATCTCCATGGTTACCGCACTTTCTCGATTCAAGCTCGACAGGGCCTGAGATCCCGGGTGGGCGCACCGCGCTCGCCATTTCGCACGGCACGCTGTTGCCTGCTGGCATCTTGAAACCATCGGCCCGCTCCCACGCGGTCATTTCGGGACTTCAGCCTTCACGGCAGCACCTGGCCGCCATTCCACCTCGCTTGCTTTCGCGCCTACGCATCAAGCGTCCTGTTGCCAGTGCGCCTGCAAGGCTCGATACCGGGCCTGTGGCTAGCAGTTACCCGCACGGGATTCGCACCCGTTAGAATGCGCGGCATCGCCATGCCGCAACCAAGAACTGACCCTATCTCCCTTGACATCATATTCTGCTACCAGCGATGGCGGGCCTTGACGCAGATCAACTCGGCCATGGGGCATCATCGGACCGGGTATCACGGGGCGGTGACAACCCCGCGAGTGGTGACCGGTTGGAGCGATGAGAGCTAGGCGGAGCGTCGAGTGACGCCCGGCGTCGAACACGCGCTCGGCGCGATGCTGTTTTACGGGCTGGCGGACCTCGTCTACAAGCGCGCCGCCGCGGCAGGCGTGCAGGCTCGCCATTTCCTGATGGTGCAGGCTTGGTGCTTCGCGCCGGCCATCGTGCTCTACGGTCTTGTCACCGGCACGTTCCAGGCCGGAACCGCCATGCTCTGGGGCATGGGAGCGGGCCTTTTCATATTCGTCGCGCTCTACAACTTCGCGCGCAGCCTCGCGGGCGGTGCCGTGAGCATCAATGCGCCGATCTTCCGCCTGAGCTTTGCGATCACCGTGGCGCTCGCGGTGCTCCTGCTCGCGGAGCCGCTCACCGCCTGGAAGCTCGGCGGTCTCGTGGCCGCGCTTGCGGCGGTGTGGCTGCTCTTGGGCGCGCGGGAATCGGGCGCGAGACCAGAGCGCCGCGAGAGCGGCTCGTCCCTCGCGCGCGTGCTCGTCGCCACCATCGCAATGGGAATCGTCAATCTGTTCTATAAGCTGGGAACGCTGGCCGGCGGAAGCGCCGCCACTGTGCTCGTCGGGCAGGCGAGCGTCTTCATAGTGCTCGCCACCGGTTTCGCCTGGGCGGCGGACGGCGGGATCCGGCCGTCGCGCGCAACCTGGTTTCATGCCCCGCCGGCGGCCGTGCTCCTTCTTTTCGCGACCGTGATGCTGGTCGCGGGCCTCGCGCGCGGCGAAGCGAGCGTGCTGGTGCCGATCGCGCAGATGAGCTTCGTCGTCACCGCGGCACTGGGACTCGCATTCCTGCGCGAACCGTTTACGGCGCGCAAGGCGGCGGGCCTCGCTTTCGCCGCTGCCGCGCTCGCCTTCCTTGCGAAAAGCTGACACGTGAAGGACGCGGCGCACTCGGAGGAAAAACAAGAGCTATCTTAACGACCCAGATCGACCTACAGCGGTCGTTCGCGCGGCGCGCCGCAAACGGACAGTTGCCGTTTGTCGCGATGGCGCGCTGCTGCTAACATCACTGGCGGTTGGGACTTGACTGATTGATTGCTTTTGTCTGCGTTCATCTGTGTTTATCCGTGGCGACAAAATGTTCTTGACGTTGTTGTGAAACATTTACAGGGGGCCGATATGACCAAGATATTTCTCGTGGTACCCGATGCGCCGGTCGAGGACGTGGCGCAGTTGAAATCAAGCCGCACGCTGGGCGACAGGGGCATCCGGCTGGGTGTGCTGGATAACAGCAAAGCCAACGCCGATCATCTGCTGAACCTCATCATCGAAGGCGTGAAGAAAGAATTCAAGATCGATTCGGTAGTGATGAAACGCAAACCCGCGTCCAGCCGCCCGGCGACGGATCAGATGCTGGACGAACTGGCGAAGGAGGCCGACCTCGTTATCAGCGCCATGGCCGATTGAGGCTCGTGCACGTCGTGGAGTGTCCACGACATGGCGCAGTTGACGAAGCGCGGGCTGATCGCCGCGGTGGTTTGCTCGGACAACTTCATGAAGCTCGGCACGGCGCAGGCGAAAGTATTCGGCGTGCCGGATCTGCCGTTGCTGAAGATACGGCATCCGCTGGGCGGGCTCACCATGGACAAGGTGCGCGAACGCGCGGCGGTTGCATTGCCGCAGCTTATCAAAGTGGTGAGGGAGAAACAGTCATGAGTTCGCTTGCCGACATGCTGAAGACGCCGGGTGCGATGGTGGAGTGCGACGACGATCCTGAAGCCGTTTTCGATTTCTTGTGCTCCAAAGGCTGGAGCGACGGCCTGCCGGTGATTCCGCCCACGCCCGAGCGCGTCGAACGCATGCTCTCGTATTGTGACCGCGATTTCGACCAGCCCGTGGTCAGGATTCCGCCGCGCTTTGGCGCCGCGACGCCGATACGCGTGGCCGCGAATGCCGTGATGGCCGGCTGCAAGCCGGAGTATTTTCCGCTGGTGCTGCTCGCGTTGGAGGCCCTGGCCGAGGAGCCATACAACCTCTATGGCACGCAGGCGACCACGCATCCGTGCACGCCGATGTTGGTCTTCAACGGGCCGGTTGCGGCGGAAGTCGGTATTAACTCGGGCCATAACGTGATGGGCAATTACTTCCGCGCCAACGCCGTGATTGGACGTGCGGTGCGCCTGGCGCTGGTCAACATCGGCGCGGCGATACCGGGCACCGGCGACATGGCGACGGCAGGTACTCCCGCGAAATTCACGTTCTGCGTCGCAGAAAACGAGGCGGCGAGCCCATGGGAGCCCTTGCACGTCGAACTGGGATTCCCCGGAGCGTCGAGCACCGTGACGGTGGTCGCCGCGGAAAGCCCGCACAATGTCAACGATCACGAGAGCCTCACTCCCGAAGGCATACTCACGATGATCGCGGGCACCATGGCGACTACCGGCTCCAACAATGCCTACTACGCAGGGCAACCGGTGATGGCGTTTGGTCCCGAGCATGCGGCGACCGCGGCAAGCGGCGGCATGAGCAAAGCCGACATCAAGCAATGGCTGTTCGACCATGCGACGATACCGTTGTCGAAGTTCTCGAAAGAAGGTATCGAGCGCCGTTTCCGCCGCAAGCTGGCCGACCAGTTTGCGAATGCGCCGCTTGATGCACCCGTGCACATGTGGGCGAAACCGGAAGACCTGATTGTCATTGTCACCGGCGGCGCCGGCAAACACTCGCAGTATGTGCCGACCTTCGGCAACACGCGCGCCGTGACACGGGCACTGAAGCGGGCAGATGGCGAACTGGTGAAGTCAATTCGGGAATTGAAACGCGGGTAGACCATCACCCGGCCCCGCGCGGCGCCGGGGGCAGCCGGCAAGTGAACCCGCAGCTCGCGCAACAGCCGCCTGGGCGCGGCTGATCCGCAAGGTCTAAGAAGTCGGTCTGCTCGAACGTCCGGGGTATTGGCCGATAGCCGTCACTGACCAGATCAGACTTGCTTTTCGCGCATTGCGCGCGCCCGCTTCGCGGCCGGGCGCTCCCAGCAACGATTGAGCCATGCCTGGACATGCGGCCATTTCCCGAGATCGATCAACAGCGCGCGGTAGAGCGCCGCGGCGACGTTCAGATCGGCCACCGAAAACGCCGGGCCGGCGAGCCACGCTGATTTCGTGAGCGCGGTCTCCAGCACGTCGAGCGCCGGCACGACCTCCTTCCAGGCCGCCTCGGCGATGTCCGGCTTGCGTTCGGATTCCGGAAGGTCCTTGGTGTGCCGGCAGTAGTTCACGATCTGGCGATCGAGGCGGTCGATCTCCCAGATGCTCCACTGCCAGGCGAGCGCCTCGTGCTTGGGGTCCGAGGGGTACAGCGCGCTGCGGTGCTTCTTCGCGAGATAGAGATTGATCGCCATCGACTCCGACAGCACGAACCCGTCGTCGTCGATCACCGGCACGCGCCCGTTGGGATTGAGTGCGTAGAATTCGGGTGCCCGAGTTCCCGGCGAGCGCGGCAGCCAGTCCTTGTGCTCGTAGGGAATTCCGAGTTCGCCCACCATCCACAGCACGCGTATCGTGCGGGATTTGGCGGAGCCATAGATGCGCAGCATCGTGTCCTGCGGAACTATTAACGGCATTGCCTCCCGCCCAGCGAAGCGATGCAGCCGAGCGGGAGCTTCAGGATCAGTCGGTTGAACCGCTTTTCGCCTGCATCCGCGCTTTTGATTTCCTGCCGGGAGCGGCAGGCGGAATATATCCCGACACGCGGCAGAGCATCCCGTCGATCTCCTTGCCGTCCTTGTATCGAATCGACCGGCACACCATTACGGCACCCCGGCTCTGCAGGTCAATCACGCCGAGGCGCACGTTCGCAAGCGAGCGGCCGGTCGCGGCAGCGATCTCCGAATCGAGCCGCTCGCCGCTGTGTTTCAGGTATTCCAGGATTGCTTGCATATCAGATGTTCCTCATCACAGTCAGTCGTGTCGGCTCAGGTGTGGGCAGCCATCGCGGCGGGGGCGAATGATACAGAGCAGTTCGGAGCCCTGACCTCAAATCACGTTTCCCGGACCCGCAATGAGCCGGCGTCATGATCGCTCACGCCGATTTTAGAAATTATAACAAACACAGATAGATACGACAATCCCCCGCCTGCCCGGCGGACAAGCGTTCAGGGCTTCAACGCGCGGTAGAGAAACGGCAGGCTCACGTCCATCCGGTAATCGATATCGGAGTGGTCATCGTCGAATTCCTCGCAGGTGTGACGAATGCCGGCCGCGGCGAGGCGCTTCGACAGGATGCGCGCGCCGTAATGGATGTGGTACTGGTCGCGCCAGCCGCAATCGATGTAGATGCCGCGCAGCGACTTCAAGTTGTCGCGATACTTCGCAACAAGATGAATCGGGTCGTGCTCGCGCCACTTGCTCCAGCGGCGCTCAATCACCTCGCCCGATTCGAGGTTGAACGGCACGCGAAAGCCGAGCGGCGCTTTTGGGTCCGGATCGTAGGTGGCGGCCATGCAGAGGTTCATGATGCAGTGGCCTTCCGCGGTGGAGAGCTTTTCCTTTTTCCACACGTGCCTGAGGAAGCGCTTGATGCGTCCGTCGTCGAGCCCCTCGGCAAGGCCCTTGCGGCTCGACTCGCGGCGCGCGTCGTAGGCGCCGGCTTTTCGCTTCGGCAAGCGATGCTTGGCGAGCTCGTTCAGCGTGTTCGGCCAGTCGTGCCAATAGACGAAATCGAAATACGCGTCGCCGGAATGGTTCGCGATCGCGCCCCAGTGTTTCGCGTACTTCATGCCGTGGATGATGGCGCCGTAGCCGCCGGATGATTTTCCGAAGCAGCCGCGATGCTCCCGGCGTGCGAGTGTCCGGAACTCGCGGTCGACGAAGGGAATGATCTCGCGCGTGAGATAGTCGGCGTAGTTGCCGATCGCCGGCGAGTTCACGTACTGGTTGCCGCCGAGCGCCGTGAAGCAGTCCGGAAAGACGAAGATCGCCGGCCCCATCTTCTGCTCGCGGATGAGCCGTGCCGCGCGCTCCGGAACGTTGTCGCCGAACGGCTTCCAGTTCGTGTGCGACAGACCGGAGCCGGTGAAACCGACCAGATCGTAGAACACCGGAAAGCGGCGCCTGCCTGCGCCATCGTCATATTGCGGCGGCAGCCACACCCCGAGCTTGCGCACGTGCGGATCGCCGAGCGGGTTGTCCTTGAGGATTTTCGAGGTGTGCTCGAGCACGACCAGCGTGCCGGCGGGACCTTTGGGGCGTTTGAGAGCCATGGCGCTATTTCGAAACCTTGCCGGTCTCCCGCACCGTGGACTTGAGCAACTCGATGAACCGCCGCGCGACGGGCGAGAGGTAGGCGTCCTTGCGATAAGCGACGCCAACCCGCCGTATCCATTCCAGCTCCTTGACGCGAATTTCGACGAAACGCGCATGCGGCGCGGCAATCCGCGCGACCCGCGACGAACCGTAGCCCAGCAAGTCGGTCGCTGACACGAGATTATCGCGCAGTGGGAGTGAGGGTGTACTCACGACAACGCGTGGAGGTGGTAGTCCACCCGCCTCGAACGCCCGGAAAAATGTTTGCGATGCCAGCGCTCCGGGCACGGACAATACCCACCGCTCCTGCGCGAGATCGGCGATTGTTACCCGCTTGCGTCCGGCCAGCCGATGGCGATGGGACGCAATGACCACAAACTCGTCATCGAAGAGATGTTCGTGAATGACGTTTTCGTGGGGCGACGCTGTCATGGCGAGGACTGCCAGGTCCAGTTCTCCATTCAGCAATGCGGGCAGCAGCGTATCCCCCGTCTCGACAGTTGCGCTCAGCGTTACATCCGGAGCGCTCCGTAGAAGCGTCTTGCAGGCCTCCGACACCGGGTCCACGAGGAAGCCGCCAGCCACGCCGATGCGCAGATGCCCGGCGCGACCCTGACCGATATCGGCGACCTCCTGCGCGACATCATCGAGCGCCACCCTCAGGCGACGCACCCGCGACAGTAACGCTTTGCCCGCCGGGGTCAGCTCCATTCCCTTTGCGGTGCGGGCAAACAGTCGCGCCCCCGCCGCCCGCTCCAGCCGGCGCAGACTCTTGCTGAGCGCAGGTTGACCCAATCCCAATGCTTCCGCCGCGCGCCCCACGTGGCCATGCTCGGCCACCACGGCGAAGTACTCGATGTCGCGCAGCTCCATCCTCATGCCTGGAATTCATGCCGCAGCAAAAGTCAGATCATTGCGAAAATGAAACCTGGGTGTCAACATGATTCTCCGCGATAGGCAGTAACATCACTTTGGGGGAGGATGCCATGCGAATACGTGACTGGTTACGCGCCGGGGTTGTCGGAGTGATCATCAGCGGTTGCGCGGGAATGCAGACTGCACCAAGCCCTGAGACGAAGGCGGCTGTGGCACCGACGGGGAAACTCCGCGTCGCATTCCAACCAGCAGCGATCTATGGAATGAAAGACTCCGCGACGGGCGAGCTGAAAGGCATGGCAGTGGATCTCGGGAAGGAGCTCGCGCGCCGCGTTGGCGTGCCGTTCGAGCCGGTCGTCTATGCTGCCCCGCCCGCACTGATCGGCGGCGCGAAGTCCGGCGACTGGGACGTTGCGCTCCTAGGAATCAACGCCGAGCGCGCGGCGGTGATGGATTTCTCAGCGCCGTACATGGAACTCGAACAGGGCTACCTTGTCCGCGCCGGCGTCTCTATCGCCACAGCGTCGGACGTGGACAAGGCCGGCGTCCGGATCGGGGTAGCCGAAAAGTCCGGCGGCGACCATTATCTTTCAAGCACTCTGAAGAATGCGACGCTGGTCCGCGTTAAGAGTTTCGCTGAACTCTATGCCCTATTGGGTTCCGCGAAGGCGAACGTGCACGTGATCACCACGGGCAAACCGGGGCTCTTTGCCGCAGCCGCGAAGGCGCCGGGCTCGCGGGTTCTCGACGGCCGGATCTTCGTCGAACCGATCGGCATGGGCGTGCCCAAGGGGCGCCACGCCGCCGCCGCTGCGTACGTCGCCAAGTTCGTCGAAGAGGCGAAAGCGAAGGGGCTGGTCAAGTCAGCGATCGAGCGAGCCGGCCTGCGCGGCGTAGTCGTCGCTCCACTCAAATGACGCTCTCCAACTAAAGAGCGGATCTACAGCGCGACCTTCTGCCGCTGCCCGGTCTCCGAAGCGCGCACGATCGCGTCGAGCATCCGGTGGCGGCGCACCGCGTGGTCGAAGTCGGGCTCGACACTCTTGCCGTTGCGGATCGCTTTCGAGAAATTGACCCACATCTGGCCCACGTCGTAGGCGCGGCCCACCTTCCGCACCTCTTCCGGCACCCACTTGAGCCGCTCCGGCACGGGAAGCTCCTTCAGCGCCTGGTCGTCCTTGTGCCCGCCCATGATCTTGCGCTTCGCCTCCTGCCCGGCCTCGCCGCCGCCGATCATCGCGAGCGTGCCGTCCTTGCCGTAGATCTCCAGCCGGTAGCCGGCACCGTGATAGGGCTGGACGCCGACGTTCGCGCTGATGACCGCGCCGTTTTCGAGCCTGCCCTGGATCATGATGTTGTCGGGCGCGGTGGTGTCCACGTATTTCTTGGTGTCGGTCTCGAACCACTGCGGCACCCGCGTGCTGATGAGCGCCGTCACTTCGGTCAGCTCGCCCGCCACCATGAGCACGGCGTCGATCGCGTGCCCGAACGTGATGGTCAGCGGGTTGGCGCCCAGCTTCGCGTCGCGCTGCCAGGTGCGGTCCGAGGTGCGCGTGAGCACGCCGCTGTTCATCAATGTCATGTTCACCGACAGCATTTCTCCGACGTAACCGTCCCTGATCAGCTCACGCATGTAGAGATATGCAGGCGAAGCGCGCCGCTGCAGGCCGACCATCGTCACGAGCTTCTTCTGGCGCGCGAGCGCCGCAAGCTCCTCGGCTTCCCTGGTGTTTGCACCGAGCGGCCACTCGCAGTAGACGTGCTTGCCCGCTTCCAGGGCGTTCTTCGCGAGCAGGTAGTGCGCCGGCACGCGCACCGCGACGAGCGCCGCCTCGACTTGCGGGTCCGCATCCATGGCCTTGTCGTCGCTGTATGCGCGCTTTACGCCGAGCTTATCGGCCGCCGCCTGCGCCGTGTCGGCGTGCGCCGTGCAGACGGCGTAAAGCTCGGTCTCCGGCAGCCCCTTGAGGGCCGGGACATGCGCCCACGGACCCCAGCGCCCATTGGCTCCGATCAGTCCCACGCGTAAACGACTCGATGACGCCATGGTTTTCTCCTGATAGGTTAAGTGACGAGAAATGGGTAATGAGTAATCGGTAATGGGTAATGGGTAATGCGCATCAGCCATAGCTCATCACCCATTACGGGTTCTGGGCCCATCACCCATCACGCATCACCCTATTTCTTCATCTCGATGAACTCGAGCTGCACGCCGTCCGGCCCCTCGAAGAAGCACACCCGCCGGCCGCCTGAAACGATCGTCTGCTCGAGGATGTGGATGCCCTGGGCCTTGAGCTTTTCCACGATCGCATCCAGTTCATCAGTATCGATGGCGATGTGCTCCATGCCGTACTTCTGCTCGCGCTTCTGGCTCGCGAGGACGTCCGTGACGTTGAGCGACAGCCCGTGCAGATCCAGGCGGCGTGTTGCCTCATTTAAAAATCTGACCGAAATGTGTTTCGTTGCCTCATCTAAAAATCTGACTCAAATAGCCTGCGCGGTACGGGCTGGTTATCG
>MERI01000199.1 GCA_001772005.1 Betaproteobacteria bacterium RIFCSPLOWO2_12_FULL_62_58
CGGCGGCGGAAGGCCTTTGAGTCCGCGGCCGAAGCGATGTTCCGGGAAGACTTTGCCGGTCGCATTCTCCCTTTTGGCAGCGATGCCGCAGGACCCTACGCCAGCATTGCCGCCGACCGCCGCCGGGCCGGACGCCCGATCTCTCATTTTGACGCGCAGATTGCCGCCATCGCCCACTCCACCGGTGCGATGATTGCAACCCGCAACATCGCGGATTTCGATGGTTGCGGCGTCAAGGTCATCAATCCCTGGACCGCCTGATCCTCCACCGGAGGGCCGCCTATCTGCCGCGCCCTCACCGCGATCGTCCGGAATACGCACACCACGCCACCGAGGAAACTCTGACCGCCACGGGATCAGTATCGCTCTTCCGATTTCCCGACCTCCCGATCTCCCGACCTTCCGCCGCAGTCACTCGTCACGCCTCACCACGTCACGCCGTATCAGTCACGTCCCACCAGTCACGCCGTATCAGTCACGCTCCATCAGTCACGCCGTATCAGTCACGCTCCATCAGTCACGCCGTATCAGTCACGCCCCACCAGTCACGCCCCATCAGTCACGCTCCATCAGTCACGCTTTTCCAGTCACCCCTAATCGCGAGTAGAATCAACTGAGAACACTACAACGGGGGAGAAGCGGTTCCTTGTCCAGCGAAGAAGAAGCGAGGGCAATGATCGATGCCCTGCTTGCGAAAGCGAGATGGCAGGTCGCGCTCGCATCCTGCGTCACGATTCCCGCCTCGTCTCGCACGACAGGTATCTCTCTGTGCAGTTAACCGACTATCACGCCAAATATTTCGCGCACGAGCTGACGCGGCGCTGTCCTCCCGACAGCGTGGAGAAGCTCGCAAGCGCCTTGATGGATGCGCAGGTAGACCTCAACCCGCACCAGATCGACGCCGCGCTGTTCGCTTTCAAGTCGCCGCTTTCGAAAGGTGCGCTGCTGGCGGATGAGGTCGGCCTGGGCAAGACCATCGAAGCGGGCCTCGTGCTCTCGCAGAAATGAGCGGAGCGCAGGCGGCGGATTCTCGTCATCACGCCGTCCAACCTGCGCAAGCAGTGGTATCAGGAGCTGACCGAAAAGTTTTTTCTGCCGTGCCGCATCCTGGAGTCGAAGTCGTACAACGTTGCGATCCGACAGGGCCAGTTCCGCCCGTTCGAGACGCCCGAGATCGTTATCTGCTCCTACCATTTCGCGAAGAGCAAGGCGGGCGACGTCAACGCCTTGCCCTGGGACCTCGTGGTGATCGACGAAGCCCACCGGCTGCGCAATGTTTACAAGCCGTCGAACGTCATCGCCAACACGCTCAAGCTGGCGCTGGCAGGCAAGGACAAGCTGCTTCTCACCGCGACGCCGCTCCAGAACTCGTTGCTGGAACTGTTCGGCCTCGTGAGCTTCATCGACGAGCATACATTTGGCGACTTGCAGAGTTTCCGCGAGCAGTTCGCCAATCTCAGCCAGGAACAGGTATTCCAGACGCTCAAGGCGCGGCTCAAGCCCGTCTGCCACCGCACGCTCCGTAGGCAGGTGCTGCCGTACATCAAGTACACGAAGCGCTTGCCATTGGTGCAGGAGTTCACGCCGGAGGAAAGCGAAGACCGCCTCTATCATCTGGTATCGGAGTACCTGCAGCGCGAAAATCTCTACGCCCTGCCCGCGAGCCAGCGCTCTCTCATCACTCTGGTGCTGCGCAAGCTGCTTGCTTCATCCACGTTCGCGATCGCGGGCGCGCTGACCTCGATGTCCAACCGGTTGAAAACCAAGCTTCGCAGGCAGGAATCTTCGGGCGCCACTTGCGCCGAGCACGCAACGCGCGTTCGAAAGGGCCGACGGTTCAGAACTTGTGGATACGCGATCTCGCCCCGCGAAGATACCCGAGTATGGTCCTGCGGTAGTCAGTACTGCATCTGAGATCTTTGGTTTGTGCCAGCTTGAAAAGCTTTTTCGTCTGGGCTGCGAGCGTTACTTCGCGGGCCGCAGCTCCGGTACGGGCGAACCTGACGAGCAAATTCGACGAATTTTCTTGGGTTCATTGGTGTCGATCGCGGCAGGTCCGAGTACCCTGGGCGTATTGGCACCCTCCAAACGCGAACTGCATTCGTCGTTTGAGAAGTTGGTCGGCCAACTGCAGGAGAAAGCGAATCCGGGAGACAGAAGCTATCTACAGGCTTGCCTAGACCACCGAAAACTTGGTTTCACTTTCACCGGACAGTCTTTCCAGCCACCTCCCAGTAACGCTCACCTTCGCCATCACCCCAATGTGCCCAAGCTGTTGCCTGGTGATTGTCTGTTTCGGGAGCTTAACCCACCGTTAGGAAACTTCAGTAAAGCAATTCGCGATCTTGGACACACTGGAATCTACGTAGGTCTATTTTCTCCCGACGCCGACCCGACAGATAGCAACAATCATCTCGTAGTTGAAATGACCCCACAACATGGCTGTCACGTAACAACCGTCGATCAATTTCGTCAACAGACTAGCTTCTGGGGTTTCTACTCTATCGGGCTTGATCCAACTAGGCGCCATACGCTCACCGCACTTGCCTTGGGCTACGTAGGGCGCTGCCGCTATGGCGTATCGATTACTGGATATAAGAACCCCGTAGCGCTTTCGTTTCGGTGCGACGGCTTGGTGGAACATTGCCACGAGTCTCTACCGTTGGGGTTGCCCTTGCCGCCACACAAATGGGGACTGTTCGAAGACGATCAGTGGAATACGATTACCCCGGCTGCGTTGAGGAATTGCTTCTTCGAAAAGTATTAGGAGTGGTTAGGGAACAGACCATTACGAAGAGCGCTCCCGTCGGCTCCGTCGCACCTCTCCGCGCAGCAAGAGGTGGAGTCGGCATCACTTAAATCAGGCAAATAAGAATGTCGCGCCGTAAGAAAAGCGGATTCGAAGACTTATTTGAACTTACCGCGATGGTGCCGTGGTGGGTGGGCGTTGTGTTGGCCTTGGTGTCGTATTTTGTGATGCATCAGGTTGCAACGATGACGAATGTGTACCCCACAAACGGCAGGGGCGTCGGTCACTTCGTGGGCAAGCAGATGTTCATTACGTTTGCCTTCTATCTGCAATATATTTTGCCGGTGATTCTTCTTGCCGGTTCCGCTGCTTCTGCGATCAAACGGCAAAAGCGCGGTGATTTGCACGCACGTATTGCGGACGCGGGCACGCGCGAGTCGCTCGAAGCGATGTCGTGGCGCGAATTCGAACAACTGGTTGGTGAATATTTTCGGCGTAAGGGTTTTAGCGTCGCGGAGACCGGTGGTCGTGGCGCGGACGGGGGTGTGGATCTGGTTGTTTCGCGTGGTGCTGACCGTTACCTCGTGCAGTGCAAGCAGTGGAAGGCGCGGCGCGTTGGCGTTGAGTCAGTAAGGGAACTTTATGGCGTCATGGCCGCCCAGGGCGCCGCGGGCGGCTACGTAGTCACGTCGGGTGTTTTTACTGACGAGGCAAAACGTTTTGCCGAGGGGCGCGAAATCGAGATTATCGGTGGTGATGAGTTGGTCGAGATAATTGGCGCTCAGTCTGCGAGCGGAAAAACGACTGTTGCCCCTCACCCTAACCCTCTCCCCGCACGCGGGGCGAGGGAGTCATCTACCGGGGTGACAACCTCGGCGCCCGAGGCGCCTTCGTGTCCGCAATGCGGTTCATCGATGGTGTTGAGGACTGCGCGCAAGGGAGCCAACGCAGGCAGCTCGTTCTGGGGGTGTCCGCAGTTTCCGAAATGTCGCGGCACGCGGCCGGCCTGAGTGCCGGATAATTACGCATACAATCGCGGATGGCACCCATGAGGAAGAGCGGTCGATACGACGCATCCGGTTTGTCCGAAGCTCAATATGAGCCCGGCTCGAGTGGTAAGGTGCTCAGGAACCGCCTCGGCATTAAGTCGAAGAACAAGATGGACGACGTCGAGGCCAAAGCGCTGGAAAAAACGTTGGACGAATTGGTCAGGACCATCAGCGATAGGCATCGCTTCACCGCATCCGATATTTGCAAATTTCACAAGGCCTGGCTTGGTGACATTTACGAATGGGCCGGTGTGTATCGGCAGGTCAATGTCAGCAAAGACGATTTTCCGTTTGCGGCCGCGGCGCGTATTCCGTCGCTGATGGAAGGATTTGAAAAGGATGCGTTACGCCGTAACACGCCATGCCGGTTCAAGAAACGCGCGGATGTTGTCCGCGCGCTGTCAGAAACGCATGTTGAGCTGGTTCTGATCCATCCTTTCCGAGAAGGGAACGGCCGTATCACGCGCGTTCTTTCAACCCTGATGGCGCTGCAAGCGGGCTTGCCGCTACTCGACTTCAGTTTGATTGCGGAACAGAAAAAAACGGGGTATTTCGCGGCAGTCCAGGCTGGGCTGGACAAGAACTACCGGATGATGGAAAAGCTTCTCGCGGAGATTATCGAGAGGAGTTTTGCGTCACCTTGATCGGCGGGGCCATCGTTTCCGTCGCTAACGTACTTGCGATGGCTTCAACCGTTTCGCCCGTCTCGATGGCCGTCGAACTGGCGACGCTGGTGATCAGCGCTTTCCGGTATTGCTCCGGAGCGCGCAGGTGGGGGTTGGTTTCGATGAGTGGCTTCTGTTTCATAAGGAAATTATAGCAGACCATGCAGCCACGCGCCTCAGCGCCGAGGATCGGAGTGCCGGGCAACAGGCGCCGGGCGAGGAGGATCTCGGGGTCAGACCACTACGAGGGGCTCTCCTGTCGGCACTGCCGCAACCGCTCCACGCGTCGTCCCAACCCACCGAGGGCGCGAGAGCGGGGAAACGGTGAGCGGCGCGCAAGGACGCCAACGCCGGCAGCTCGTTTTGGGGATGTCCGCAGTTCCCGAAGTGTCGCGGGATATGCTCGGCTTGATGATTGAAGTTCCTGGTCTAAATGCGAGCCATGGAAAGTTGGAGCGTCTACATCGTCCGCTGCGCGGACGGCAGCTTGTATACCGGCATTGCCAAGGATGTCACCCGGCGCGTTGAAGAACACAACGCGAATAACTTGCTCGCAGCGAATTACACCCGCGCGCGGCGCCCGGTCACGCTGGTCTATCAGGAAGCGGTCGCCACGAGATCGGCGGCGGGGAGGCGGGAGTATGAGGTCAAGTGCATGAGTAAGGGGGAGAAGGAAGCGCTAATCAGGGCCGTGAGGGCGGGAGTGCGCGAGGGCGAGAGGGGGCGAAGAGCAAGGATGAGGGAGGAAAGCGAAAGGCGGAGGGCGGAAGGCGGAAGGATGAAGGGCGAGTGCCGCGGCAGGCGCCCTGCATAATTCGGCTATGCCGCGGAGCCAATCGAACGGAAGAAAACCTGTAAACTACTTTATATCCCGGGCGCGGACCGTCGCGACGGTCGGCACGGGACACGGCGTTCAGGTCAGCGGGAGGTCAAAATAACATGGCGAAAGCATTGGCGCGTCCCATCAAATCGAAGCGCGACTATCACGGCGCGACGTCTGTTGCGAATAAAACCCGCCAGCAAGACGGGCAGGAGCCGGACGCGGAGCGCCGGCTGCAAGCGCTGCTGCATGAGATCGAGAAATTCGATGACACCCAGGACGAGGACGACGATTTCGGCGACGCCGCCGAAGATTTCGATCGCCTGCCTCGCCGCCGCTGGTCGGACGAGGCGTCCGACGCGGAGTGAAGCGGAAAGAAAACTTGGGGGACAGTCCCCTAAGAACGGCAGATCGGGAGCACGTAAGGGCGGGGGAGCGGGAGATCGAGGCAAGGCATCCGCATGGTGGTATGCTATTGCCAAGTCGAGTGAACCCAACTTTGGGGAAGCGCCATGGTCATCAATGATCGCATCGTGGTTGATCCGAGAATCATGCTGGGCAAGCCCGTCATCAAGGGCACACGCATTCCGGTGGAGCTTGTCCTGCGCAAGCTCGGCGAGGGCGCGACCGAGCGTGATCTTCTCGACGCGTACCCCAACCTGACTGCCGCTGATCTCCGTGCCGCAATGACCTACGCGGCGGACGCGCTCGCGCACGAGGAAAACATCTAAGCCGTGGCGGCGCGTGGCACTGATGCGGCGGTGCCGCGGTTCCTCGCCGACGAGAGTTGCGATTTCGGGGTGGTACGCGCCCTGCGGGCCGCCGGGTTCGACGTTGTTGCGGTGGTAGAGAAAGCGCCCGGCGCGTTGGACGAGCGGGTTATCGAACTCGCGAAGAACTGCATGACCGCTCCGGTCTTCGTTGACGCCAACGTTCTGATCTACGAGCGCGATCCTGGGGAACTCTCGAAGCAGCGGCGCGCACGGGAAATCGAGCAACGCCATCGCTTCTCCCGAGGATCTGCAGGACGGCGCGGTCTTCGGCGATGTGACGGTCTAAAGCCCCTTTACGCTCGACGTGCGGGAGTCCGCTGCGGCGTACGCGGTCACCCCGGCTGCGAAGCCCCGCCACCGCCCCCGTGGCCGGCCGAAGCGCTGAACTGACAGGGTATGCACACATCGAGCAACAAAGGGAGGACGATCATGCATCGAATGTATCCCATCCTGAAGAGCCGGGGCAGGAGCGTTACCCGAGGCCCGCGGCGCCTGCGAGTGATGGCTATGCTGCTTGCGTGCCTGCTGCCGTGTGCGGCGATGGCGCAGGATTATCCGAGAAAGGCGATGCGCCTTATCGTGCGAGCACCGCCCGGCGGCACGGACGATCTGATCGCGCGCCTGATTTCGCCGGCGATCGGCAAAGCCGTCGGCCAGCAGGTGATCGTAGACTACCGGCCCGGCGCCGGCGGGCTGCTCGCATGGGAGTACATTGCGAAACAACCGCCCGACGGCTACACGATGCTGCTCGCCGCCTCAGGGCTCGCGGCGATCAAGAGCCTGCGCGCGAACGTGACGCTCGATCCATTCCGCGATATCGGCTGGGTCTCGCAGGTCACGAGCTTCATGCTGGTGCTGTTGGTGCACCCGTCGCTGCCCACACGCTCGATCAACGATCTGATCGCGCTCGCGCGCAAGCGGCCGGGCGCGCTGAGCTACGGCTCCTCGGGTGTGGGTGCAACCCCGCACCTCGCGGTCGAGTATTTCAAAGCCATGGCCAAGGTCCAGATCGACCATATCCCCTACAAAGGAGCCGGACCGATGTACCTCGACCTGTTCTCGGGGCGAATCGAGATGGGCGCGGCCGTGCTGGGAGCCGCGCTCCCCCACATCGGCAGCGGCAAGGTGCGCCCACTCGGGGTGAGCGGGGCGAAGCGCTCGACGCAGCTCCCCGAGATTCCGACCATTGCCGAGGGCGGGCTCCCGGGGTATGCGTTCGACCCCTTCTATGCGATCGTCGTCGCGAGTGGAACGCCACCCGAGATCATGGCCAGGCTCGCCGAAGGGATCGCCCGGGGAATGTCGCCACCGGAATTCCGTGCGCAGTTCCTCAAGATGGTCGCCTCCGAGGTGGCGGTCAACGCGCCGGCCCAGATGCTGGAGATGGCAAGGAAGGAGGCCGATCTGATCGACACCATCGTACGCACGGCCGGCATCAAACCGGAGTAGGAAAAGCGGAAAAAGCATGGCGCGCATCGCCGTCGGTGGCTTCCACCACGAAACCAACTGCTTCGTCCCGGTGCACACCGACTTCGCCTATTTCGCCTCGATCGGTGACCGCCCTGCGCTCTCGCGCGGCGAGGAAATCCTGCGCAATCTGCCGGGCCGCGCCTTCGCCATGTCCGGCTTCCTCGCCGACATGGCGCAGAAGCACGAGCTCGTGCCGCTGGTGTGGGCGAGCGGCGGCGCCGGCGGCTACGTCACCAGCGACGCGTACGAGCGCATCGTCGGCGAATTGATCGGACGGCTGTCGGTCGCGCTGCCGGTCGATGCGATCTATCTCGATTTGCACGGCGCGATGTGTTCGGTAGACTTCGAGGACGGCGAAGGCGAGTTGCTGCGCCGTGTGCGCGCCACCGTCGGTCCGAAGGTGCCGGTCGTGGTGAGCCTCGACTATCACACTAACCTGACCCCGGCGATGGCCGAGCTCACCGACGGCATGGCGATCTACTACACCTACCCGCACGTCGATCGGCCGCAGACCGGCAGCCGGGCGGCGCGCATCCTGACCACGATTCTCGCGCGCGGCAAGCCGACGGCGCGTGCCTTCCGCAAGTTCCCATTTTTGCTCCCGCTCAACTTCCAGTGCACGCTGGTCGAGCCGTCGAAGGGAATCGTCGCGAAATCCGCCGCGGGCGAAGGCGGGGAAGTGCTCGATCTTTGCTACGGCGCGGGCTTTCCGCCGTCGGACCTGTATTACTGCGGACCCGGCGTCATCGCACACGGCTACTCGCAAGCCGCGGTGGATTCGGCGGCGGACTCGCTCGCCAGCCACGTCAACAGTCTGGAGGCAGCCTTCGCTCAACCGCTGCTCGATCCTGACGAGGCAGTGCGTCAGGCGATGGCGATCGCGGCGAAGGCGACACGGCCGGTCGTGATCGCGGACACGCAGGATAATCCCGGCTGCGGCGGCACCGGCGATACGACCGGCATGCTCGAAGCATTGGTGCGTAATCGCGCGGAAAGGGCGGCGCTCTGCGTTCTCACCGATGCCAAGGCCGCGTCAGCCGCGCACGCCGCGGGCGAGGGCGCAGATATTTCCGTTGACCTCGGCGGCTGCACGCCGTTACCGGGCGTAAAGCCTTTTCACGGCAGCTTCCGGGTCACGCGGCTCTCCAGCGGCCGCTTCGTCTGCAAGGGCCCCTGTGTCGGCGGGCGTGAAGCGCAGCTCGGGCCTACCGCGTTGCTGACCATCGGCGGCGTGAGCATCGTGGTGGCAAGCAAGCGCATGCAGGCCTACGACCTGGAGATCTTCCGTCACATTGGCGTCGAGCCGACCGCGCAGAAGATCTTGGTGGTGAAAAGCACCTGCCACTTTCGTGCCGACTTCGAGCCGATCGCCGAGCGCGTGCTGATCGCCGTCGCCCCGGGTGCGCATCTTGTGGACGCGCGTGAGTATCCCTACAAGCATCTGCGCGCTGGCGTGCGCCTGGAGCCGCTCGGGCCTGAGCGGGGAGCGGTGGGTCGGACCAGCGCAACGCATTGACAGGGCGAGACAACGTTACTGAATAGAAAGGAGACCATCCATGCTCTGGGCCATCTCGCGCGCAGCCGCGCCAAACTTCGCCGCAATGCGTGAAAAGGGCTTGCCGGCCCACCTCGATTATCTCCATAGTCAGAAACGCATATTGGTCGTCTCGGGCGCGACGCTGACCGACGATGGCAAAGAGGTCATTGGCAGCCTGTTGATCGTCAACGTCAACAGCCGTGCCGAGGCCAGGGCCTTTGTGGACGGCGATTGGTGACTGTTGGTGCGTGACTGATGGGGCGCGCCCTTCTTAGGGGACTGTCCCCTAACGCCCTAACGATAAGGTGAACAATAATGAAGTACCGGTTTCTGCTTATTCAGCCTTTCCATCTACCACCCACTTCGAAGTACGGCCTGCGGATCGTTGAGGAGAGCAAGGAAGCACGCCTGGTCAATTATCACGACGTGAAGCATCTGCTCGAAGATGTCCAATGGGATCTCAACGTCGGCCCACTGGCGGCTTACGGCGATTGGCCGGTTGAAACGCGCGAGGAATTCTGCCTGGTTGCCGCGGGCCGGCTGCCGATCGTGCGTGACGCGTGCCAGAGCGGCAAGTACAACGCGATCGTGCTTCTTGGCGGCGGCCAGCCGGGCTTCTTGGAGTCCCGGGAGATTGCGCGCGCGTACGGCATTCCTGTGACTGCGTGCGCTTTCGCGCAGATGCATGTTGCGTCCATGCTCGGTAACAAGTTCACCGTGATCGATCTCGCCGAGAATCACAACATGTATTACTACAACATTGTGGTTCAGCACCGGTTCGTCGAGCGTTGCGCATCGATCAGGAACATCAATTTCCCGCTCCCGCGCCCGGGCTGTACCAATGAGCGGTCACTGCGTGACGAGCAGGACCGCGCTCTTCGTGGTGAAAGCTCGGCAATGCTGGAAGCAGCGGTCACTGAATCGGTTGCGGCGATCGAAGAGGATGGCGCCGAAGTCCTGATTTTCGGCTGTTCCGCGACGTTCTGGTTGCGGCCATACCTTCAGGCTCGCCTGACTGGCTTGGGTTGGGAGGTCCCCGTGCTCGAAGGATATGGTTGCGCGATCGGCCTGGCGAAAGCGATGGTTGACCTCCGGGTCGACGCGAGCGGGCTCATGTTCCCAAGCGACAGGCCGAGGAAGTGGCGCCGGAAGAAGGCCTTTTGAGGCATTGGCCTTCTGCGCCAAGGTCCCAACCGGCGCCAGCGTGGTAAGCGCCGAGCGCAAGCACGTTCTCCTCGACCCACTCGCCGTACGGAAGCACGCGCTTCTGGTGACAGCTCGGGCAGAAGTAGCGCGTCTTGCACGAGCAGGTAGTCGTGCCCGCAGGCATCGCAGCACATACGTGCGGAGCCGTGGTGCGGATCGCCATACGCGAGGAAAAAAACGAATCGGACCGCATCTTCCTTCGCGGTGTGAGCAACTCCCTCGCCGCTATTCGATCTTCGCGCCGCTGATTTTGACGACCTTGGCGTACTTGTCGTAATCCGCTCGCAAGCGTTGCGCAAATTGCTCGGGCGTCATGTGCATCGGATCGAGCGTCAGCTCGGTGAGTCTCGAGGCGACCTCGGGATGCTCGAGCGCCTTTTTGAGCGCCGCGTTGAGCGCGTCGACGATCGCTCTCGGTGTCCCTGCCGGCACGAAGCAGCCGACCCAGGCCGTAAATTCATAACCCGGAACGGATTCCGCGATCGCCGGAATGTCCGGGAACTGCGCCATACGGGTGTCCGAACTCACACCGAGCGCCCGCACCTGTCCCGCCTTGATATGGGGGGCGATGGATCCCAGTGTGGTCAGCATCGCCTGGGTCTCTCCGCCAATGAGCGCGATGTGGCCGGGGCCGGCGCCCTTGTACTGCACGTTCAGCATATGGGTTCCGGACATGGAAACGAACAATGCCATCGCCATGTGCGCGTAGCTGCCATTGCCGGAGGCACCGTAGACGATCTGGCCAGGGCGTCGCTTCGCCAGCGCAACGAGCTCCTTGATCGATTTGACCGGCAGGGATGGATGCACGACGAGCACGCCCACCTGCCTCGCGAGCGCCGTCACGCCTATGAAATCCTTCAACACGTCGTACGGCAACTTTTTATAGAGATGCGCGTTGGCGACATGCGTGGTGGACTGCACCATCACGGTATAGCCGTCCGCCGGGCTTCTCGTCACGAATTCAGAGCCGATCGTGCCGGCGGCTCCGCCGCGGTTCTCGATCACGAACGGCTGGCCCATCACCTCCGGCATTTTGCCGAACACGATGCGTCCGGTGACATCGGTGGAACCGCCCGGGGGAAACACGATGATCACCCGTACCGGTTTGGATGGATAGACCTGGGCAATGGCCACGGCGGGTAAACACAGTGCAACAAGCAGGATCGGAATTGCACTTCGAAAATATCGTTTCATCCTCTATCCCATCTCGCTATCAAAAAGCTCTGCACGAGCGATGAGCCGTGCCTGTTCGTGCTGTAATTACGATTCCAGCGGAAGCCGGATCCGTTCGCCTGTTGCAACCGCCCGCTCCATCGCAATCGTCGTCTCGAGAACCATGCGCGCCTCCGCCGGCGTTGCGTGCGGGATCGGGTTGCCGGTTACGAGGTGGTCCAGCCAGGAGCGGGTCTCGTTGCCGAGCGGCCCCCAGTAGTCGCCGAGTGCCCAGTCGCCGGAGGGGTTGCTGCCGCTGAACGCCATGTTGAGCTTGTGTTCGGGGACGTAGGCGTGGGCGATGCCCTTTTCCGAATAGAGCAGGTGGTCGCGGTGATCGTCGTCGATGATCATCGTGCCCTCGGAACCGAGGAGCTCCACGCGGGCCGATTGACCGAGTATCGGGTAACGGGCCGGCAACGCGTAGCTGATGCCCAGGTTGATGACGGCGCCGTCGGCCAGCGTGACTATTCCCCAGGTAACATCGTGTATATCGTATCCTGCCTCCTTGAAGATACCCATCTGGCCGCGCGCAACGACTTCCACCGGCGGGTTGCCCTCGTTGTACCACAGCATCAGGTCAACGAAATAGGTCAGCACGTCGATCACCGGCGTCGCGTGCGGATTGCGCTTGAGGATCTCGAAAGCCTGGGCACGCGTGTTGTACACCCGCGCCATGCCGCCGGAGATCCTGCCGAGGTGTCCATCGAGCACCTGTTGCTTCGCGCGTGCGAAGCAACGCTTGAAACGCCGGATGTAACCCACGCGAAGGTCGCCCCCGGTTCTTTGCACGGCGGCGAGAATCTCGTCTGCGTCCTGCAATGTGAGGCCTAACGGCTTTTCCATCAGCACGGGCTTGCCGAGCTCGAGCGCCTGGCAAACGGGCTCGACGTGTTCATGCTCGGAAGTCGAAACGATGACCGCGTTTACTTGCGGCCTCGATATCATTTCCAGGTTGTTCGAGGAGTGCGCGTTCGCGCCCGTCCGTTCAGCGAGGGCGCGAGCGCGGCCGGCGTCACGGTCCGAAACGGCCAGAAAACTTACTGCAGGATGTCGTGCGGCGAGGCGCGCACGCAAGCTGCCGATCCTGCCTGATCCCACTACGGCTACACCTAATTCCTTAGGCATCACTTTGTCTCATCAACAAACTTCCATTGAGGAATCGGGTGCCGGTTCGGGCACGGTCCTTAACCTGCCATCACCAACGCGATGCGGCCGGCGGTCGCGTTGTTGCGGATCAGCTCGTGGGCTTCTTCCACCCGCTCCAGCGGAAAGGTCTGCGTGACCACGGGTCTGATGCGCTTGCGGCGCACCAGTTCAAGCGTCTGGGCGATCTCGGCGGCGGTGACGTAGCGCGAGGAATGCAGCTCCAGGCCGCGCTGCGTGAAGACGGCGGTGTTGAGCATGAAGCTCGGGGCCTCGCCATAGACGGATCTTGGCTTCGAGCCGATGATCACCATTTTGCCGGCGACCGCGAGTGACTGAATTCCGGCCTCCAGCGTCTGGCGGTTGCCGACGACGTCGATCACGGCGTCCGCGCCCCGGCCCTCGGTCAGCGCCTTGACCTGCGGCGCGAGTTCGCCTCGGCGCACATCAATCACTTCGTCCGCGCCCCAGGTTTTTGCGAGCGCGAGCTTGTCATCCCCGATATCGGCGGCGAGTACGCGCCCGCCACACAGCCGTGCCATCTGCACCATGTGGATGCCGACGCCGCCGCCCGCGCCGATGATGAGCACATCGTCGCCCGGCCCCACGCGCGCTTCCTTGTGGCACGCGTGATAAGGCGTTGCAATCGCATCGGAGGCGACTGCCGCATCGACGTCGGACACGCCGTCGGGTATCGCCACGATGTTGCGCTCGGGCAGCACGAGGTACTCCGCGTAGCCGCCATTGCACGCGGCGCCGACGTGACCGCGCAGATTCAGGCACAGCGTCTCGCGCCCGCTGCGGCAATTGCGGCACTGCCCGCAGGTCAGATAGTAGTGGTTTGTGACGCGCTGGCCGGCCCTGACGCTTTTTACTTCGGAGCCGACTTCCATCACCACGCCCGCCACTTCATGGCCGGGGGTGCGCGGATAGGAGGTGACGCGGCCGGGCGTCCTTATCAGATTGACGACCGTGAGCCCGACGCCGCACGCGCGCACGCGCACCAGCACGTCGTTCGGGCCGGGCTTGGGAATTGCGACTTCCTCCAGCCTGAGCGGTTGGCCCAACCCGTGCAGCACCATGGCTTTCATGGAATGCCTCGTTGCAAAAAGGTCGGCCGCAAATGGATCGGGCGCTCCGGGTATTTCCCTTGCGCGGAAAGTTGCGCCTTCGACGCCGCCAACACGCATGATGCGCTGGCGAGCCATTCCGCCAGCCGCCGAATCCTGCCGTGCATGGAAATCATCCGTCTTGATGGTCTTGCTGCGAAATAAATTCAATCCGCCCGTTGCCGGCGTCCTGTGCCAATGCAACGCTGCGGTGATGCCGGATTGGTGCTCGGTGCGCGATCGAGGCTGCCAGCGCGTGCTCCACCGTCCGATCCGCGCTTGGCGAGGGTCCGCAACGGACGTCGCGGCAAAGTATGCAGTTCCCGGGCGCGCCAAGTCAAGCAGCAGCGAGCGTGCCTTGGCTCAGGCGATGTCGGGAACGAGGTTAGTACGGGAAAGAATGCTGTAGACCCGCTTGCGTTGCGCTTCACGCGAGTACCCGGTTCGGGTCGCATTGGGACTTACGAGCGACAGGCGCGAGGAGGGCGTGCCGTTGCGAGTCAAGAAGACCTCCACGCGTACGTCGAGAAGCTGGTGAATCTGGTGTAAACCCGTCTCGTCAGGTCTGCCCCTCGCATTGTGGAGCGATCGCTCCACGCGTCTTCCGAGCATGGCGGCGATCGGCGTGAGGAGCATCAGTGAATCGGTGGGTTACGCCGCCGGCGCGGCTAACCCACCCTACGCAGCCAGTTACTTCGCCCGTATTCCCGCTGCGTTCGCGACTTGCTGCCGCTTCGCGATCTCGCCGCGCAGGAAGCTGCCGAACTCCGCCGGGCTCTGGGTCATGGGCCGGGAGCCGTCGGCGGCGAGATTATTGAGTACGTCCGGCTGATTCACCGCTTTCACCAGTTCGGTGTGCAGGTGCTCGATGATGGCGGCGGGCGTGCCTTCGCGCACCGCCATGCCGTTCCAGATCACGGTTTCCGCGCCGCGCACGCCGGATTCCGCCAGCGTCGGATAGCCGGGCAGCAGCGGCCAGCGCGTCGAGTGGGCGATGCCCAGAAGCCGCAGGCGGCCGGCTTTCACGTGCGGTAGCGACGAGATGGGATTGGTCACCGCCATCATCACTTCCCCCGACAGCAGCGCGGTGGTCACGAGCGCGCTGCCTTTGTAGGGCACGTGCAGCAGGTCGGTGCCCGTGGCGAGCCGGAAGAGTTCGCCGCCGAAGTGCGAGCCGCCGCCGATGCCCGACGAGCCGAAGGTGATCTCGCCGGGTTTCGCGCGGGCAAGCGCGACGAGATCTTTCACGGACTTCACCGGCAGCGACGCATGCACGATCAGCGCGGCCGGCACCACACCCAGCCGCGTGATCGGCGCGAAGTCGCGCAGCGTGTCGTACGGCAGGTTCCTCACCAGGCTGGGCGCCGCGGTGAAGCTGGTGCTGACGAGATACAGCGTGTGGCCGTCGGCCGGCGCGCGGGCGACGAGTTCGGAAGCGATGGCGCTGCCGCCGCCGGGCCGGTTATCGACCACCACCTGCTGGCCGAGGCTTTTCGCGAGCCTGGCGCCGACCAGCCGCGCTATGGTGTCGTTGCCGCCGCCCGGCGCGAGCGGCACGACGATTCGTAACGGCTTGACCGGCCACGCTTGCGGATGTGCTGATTGCGCGGGCAGCGCGCCGATGAGGGCCGCCGCAGCAAGGCGAAGGAATGCGGGCACTGTCAGATGCTCCGCGTGCGGCCGCCGTCGACGTTGATCGCGCAGCCGCTGATGAGCCGAGCCCGCGCCGAGGCGAGGAACACGGCGAGGTCCGCCACGTCCTGCGGATCGATGACCTTGCCCAGAACGGAGTAGGAGACCACTACGAGGAGCATTCCCAGCCCACCGAGGCCGTGAGAGCGGGAGATCGTGAGGGCGTAAGAGCGGGGAAGCGGTGGGGGGAAACCTCAGGGTCTGTGCCCGGTGTCAAACAATCAGATTCCCTGCGTTGACGTTGAGCGTGACGCCGGTGATGTAGCGGCTCGCGTCCGAGGCGAGGAACAGCACCGCTTCCGCCGTGTCCACCGGCTCGACCAGGGTCTTCATCGGGTTCCTCGAGGCGATTCTCTCGATGCTCGCGGCGTCTCTCACTTTCTTTACCCGCGGCGTCAGCGTCGTTCCGGGCGCGACCGCGTTGACCGTGACGCCGTATTCGCCCATGTCGCGGGCGAGGAGCTTCGTGAATCCGATCACTCCGGCCTTGCCGGCCCCGTACGGAAGGTACGAGGGCGCATGGGGGTTGGGAGCAATCCCCGCGCCGGACGCGATGTTGATGATGCGCCCCTTCCGTTTTTCCATCATGACGGGGGCCACTGCCTGGGAGCACAGGAACGTGGTTTTCAGGTTCACGGTAATGACGCGGTCCCATTCCTCTTCCGTGATCTCGGTAATGGGCGCAAACTGGTGGAAACCGCCGGCGGCATTCACGAGTATGTCCACGGTGCCCCACCGATCGAGCACGGCCTTCACCATGCCCTTCACATCCTGCGCGCGCGTGACGTCGGCCTGGAGGACCAGCGCCGTTCCGCGTTCCGCCTCGATCTCCGTGCCCACGCGCCGGGCCTCCGCCAGATTGATGTCGGTAACGGCCACCGAGGCGCCTTCACGGGCAAATATCTTCGCGATCGCCTCCCCCAGCCCCTGCCCGGCCGCGGTGACGATGGCTACCGCTCCAGAAAGCCTGCCTGTTCCCGCCATCCGGAATCTCCTTCTTAGGGGACTGTCCCCTAAGCACTCTCGGGAGTCAATCGACCTTGGCGCCCGACGCCTTCACGACCTTGCCCCAGCGCTCGTACTCCGCGCGAATCTGCTGGTTGAATTCCTCGGGCGTGCTCGGCGCAGGCGTCTGCCCCAGATTCTGTATGCTCTTGACGGCGTCCGGAGAATTGAGCGCGCGAACGACGGCTGCATTGAGTTTCGCGATGGTTTGACGCGGCGTTCCGGTCGGCACCGCGACGCCGTACCACTCGATGACATCGCCCAGCTCCGGATAGCCCGCCTCCACAGCGGTCGGCACGTCCGGCAGCGCCTCGTTGCGCCTGGTCCCCGTGACGCCCAGGGCGCGCAGTCTGCCGGATTTGACATGCGGCACGGTGGAAGTCGGATTGGCGAACATCGTGTTTACATGGCCCGCGAGCAAATCTATCACCGCGGGTCCTCCGCCTTTGTAGGGAACGTGCAGCATGTCGGTGCCGGTCGTAAGCTTGAATAGCTCGCCCACGAGTTGCGGCACGGCGGAGGTCGAGGCAAAGGTCACCTTCCCGGGGCTGCGTTTTGCAAGCGCCGCCAGCTCCTGCATCGACTTGGCGGGCACCGAAGGATGCGCGACGAGTATGAAAGCCATCTGCGTGCCGCGGGAAACGGCGGCGAAGTCGCGCAACGTATCATATCCGGGCTTGCTGTACATATGGGGGTTGACCACAAGTGCGCCCTGGTGCGCGAACATGATCGTGTAACCATCAGGCGCCGCTTTCGCGCCCAGTGCCGTGCCGATGCTGCCTTGCGCCCCGCCGCGATTGTCAATGATGATCTGTTGGCCCAGATTCTCCGTCAACTTCGGACCCAGAATGCGGGCGAGCGCGTCCGTGCCGCCGCCCGGCGGAAACGGCACGATAAAACGAATAGGCCGATCGGGATAACTCTGCGCCGCGAAGGCGAGCGGAGCGCCAAGTGCGCACAACAGGATAAGTGCCTTGCACAGGTGTTTCATGATGAGTCCTCGTTCAGCTTGAAATGGAATATCGCGTTCCAATGGAACGTTTAAATCCAGTGCCTCGATCCGGATCCATATGCAAATATCTCCCCACCGCCAAACCCGCCCAGACGCCATGCTAGTGTCCCGAGTCGTTAATTCGTCGCACAATCTTGGGCGTAGGTTGGGGTACGCCCAGCGTTCCCCGACATCTGCTGAGCTGAAATGTGCGCACGATCACGGCTCAGAAGGTGTGTCGTTCCCGTGAAAACGGGAACCCATACGGCGCGTCATCATCGAGTGAGCCCCCCTCCTACCTCCCCCCGCAAGCGGGGGGAGGGGATACCCGATCCCCGATTAAAGCATTCGAGGACAGGCTTCTCGGGAATGACAGCGCGTGTTGGGTCATCATTCCGCTCAATCTGCCTTAAGGTAGTGCCATTGGGACAGGAACCTCTTTTTTACGTTCATCGCCAAACGCTCGCCGCTTTGCTCATCGGCGCGAGCGGCGGGCTTTACTCCACCCGTATATTCGCCTCGCGCACGATCGCCGCGTAGCGCTTGATTTCAGACTGGACGAACTGCCGGAATTCCTCCGGCGTGTTGCCGACGGGCGTGAAGCCGCTGGCTTCGAGGATCGCCCGCATCTTCGGCGCCTGCAGCGCTTTGTGAACTTCACCCTGCAGCCGGGCGACGATTTCGCGCGGCGTTTTCGCCGGGGCGAACCAGCCGTTCCAGGTGAAGTCCACGACATAGTCCGGCAGGGCGGACTCGGCGACGGTCGGCACGTCGGGCAATGCGGTCATGCGCTTCGAGCCGGTGAAGCCGAGCGCGCGCAATCGCCCGGACTTCACGTACGGCACGGCGGCGGTCGGCGGCACGATCAGCATCTGGATCTCCCCGCTCATCAGCGGCCGCGCGCAACCCGCCGTCAGTTCTTGTCATGCCCCTTGGCGTAGCCCTTGCCTTTGCCCTTGCCGTGCCCTTTCCCTTTACGCCAGCGTTCGTGGCCGGGATCGCGCTCCCAGCGCCCGGGATTGTAATGCCAGCGCGGACCTTTCTCTTCCCAACGATCGGGCACCCAGACATATCCCGGACGCTCCCTGATCCAGCGCCCTTCTCTCCAGACGTGCCGGCGCCCGTCCCAGTGCCAGTATCCGGGCGCCCAGGCATAACCGGGGCGCAGAGCCGGAACGACCACGACACGCGGCGGGGGCGGGCCTATGTTGATATCGATGTTGACGCTGGTGGCGGCTTCAGCGACAGCCGCCGCCGACACGGTGGCCGCGGCAATCAACAGAGACAACAGCAGATTTCCCATACGCATGATTACCCTCCTTCTCTTACACGATAGTACGTAAAAATTAATCTCAACCGGATACCGCGCGGTGCGTTCGCGCTGAATCGCGCGGGTCCTCCGGATCGCACGCCCGTGCCGCATTCAGGTCATCGACGACGACGATGATAGTAGGGGTGATGTCGATAGTAAACAGCGGGCGGCGGCCGGCACGCGAACCACGGACGCCGGCCCGGCATAGTAGAATCGCCGAAGTCAGACTACTGATTCCTTCCACCCGTCATCTCATTCCCCGCTTGACCGGCATACCTGACAGCAACAAAGGGCGCGCCGCCGCGCCTCAATCCTTCGCGGCGCTGCGCCATCGCGGCTATCGCGCCTATTTTGTGACCTCGGCGGTGGCGATGATGGCCGACAACATCGAGCATGTCATCAGCTACTGGGTCATGTTCGAGAAATTCCAGTCGCCGGCGCTGGGCGGTTTCGCCGTGGTCGCGCATTGGTTGCCGTTCCTGCTGTTCTCGGTGTACTCCGGCGCGCTCGCCGACCGCTTCGACCCGCGGCGCGTCATCCAGTTCGGCATGCTGTTCTTCATCGCCGCGTCGCTCGGCTGGGGTCTCTTGTTCCTCACCGATACATTGCAGATGTGGCACGCCGCGGCGCTGCTCGTCATCCACGGTCTCGCCGGCGTGCTGTGGGGACCCGCGAGCCAGCTATTGATCCACGATATCGTGGGACCCGGGGAGCTGCAGAGCGCGGTGCGCTTGAACGCCACGGCGCGCTGGCTCGGCCAGCTGATGGGCCCGGCCGTGGGGGGCGGATTGTTGCTCGCGCTGGGGCCGGCGCATGGAATCCTGCTGAACGTCCTGATCTACCTGCCGCTCGTGCTCTGGCTGTGGACGGCGCCCTACGGGCCGCGCTTCCGCAAGGCGAAACCCCCGCCCGCCCTTGCCGTGCGCGGTCTTGCCGATATCGCCGCCACCGCGCGCGCGATCGCCGGCAACCGCACCATCGTGTCCATGATCCTGCTCGCGGGCGGCGCATCGCTGTTGGTCGGCAACGCCTACCAGGCGCAGATGCCGGAGTTCGCGCACGACTTCGGGCACGGCAGCGCCGACGTTTCCTACAGCTTCCTGCTCGCCGCGGATGCCGCCGGGGCGTTCGCCGCCGGCCTCATTCTCGAGAGCCGGGGCCTGTTGCAGGCGCGACCGCGCACCGCGTTCGTGCTGGCTATGCTGTGGTGCTGCGCCATCGGCGGCTTCGCCGCTGCGGCGTCCTATCCGCTTGCCCTCGCGCTGCTGTTCGCGGCGGGATTCCTCCAGCTCTCGTTCAATGCCATGGCGCAAACGCTGGTGCAACTGCACGCACCCGCGCACGTTCGCGGCCGCGTGATCGGGCTCTACAGCATGTCCAGCCTCGGGCTGCGCGCTTTCGCCGGCGTCACCGTCGGCATCATGGGCGGCGTGATCGGGGTCCACTGGTCGCTGGCCCTGAGCGCGCTGGCGCTGCTCGCGATCATCATCGGCTTGCTGGCGTTCGCCATGCGGGCGACGCGCACGGGGACGGCAACCAAGGCGTGAGCTGTCCCATAGCGCGGGACCGCGGAACTTGCCCATCATCCGCAGCATGCGTCCGCCGCGAATAGGAGGATTCGGAGCCGAGCGTTCGGATAATGCACGCATTTGGACGCAAACTCATGTTGTTCGACAGAAGGTTGCAGACGAAACTTAATTTGGTGTATATATTGTAAAGCGGTCATTCAAGAGGAGGCTGCATGACATGGACGCCACATCGATGAGCTTCTCCGGACTCAAGACGAAAACGATCGTTGCAGTTCTCGCCGCAGTAGTTGCGACATCGGCATTGGGGTACTGGAGCTACGGCGAGTACCGGCAGCAGGAGTTGCGCAGTGCGGTGACCGGTCTGGTGAAGGACACGAGCGTGCGGATGCGCGACGCGCTCAGTGCCGAAACGCTCCCGGCGCCGGCGGACACCGCGGTGACCTTGCGCAAGCTCTACGACGACGCCGAAGCGGTCGGCGGGAATTTTCGGAAGCTTCACGACATGGACGTTGCGCCGGTCGAGGCGTTGGCCGGCGCCGCGGACGACTACGTGCTGACCAGCCGGGAAATCCTGGTGAGGTGGGCCTCGAGCCATCGGTATCGCGTGAAGCTATCCGGCAGCATCGCGGCTCTGCGCAACCACATGCGTGCGGATGACCGCACCGGGGCGTGGGTCAGCGACGCGATCCGCGCGAAGGAACGGGTCGAAGAGGACTACCGCGATTACAGGATAGCGACCGGCGCCTTGGGCAACCTGCTCGCATCCTATCCCGACTCGCGGGCGAAAATGGCGCCTTACGTTGACCCGGAGGTGTTGACCGACGAAGCCTTGGTCGAAGCAGCCCGCAAGCAGGCGCTCGCGGTTTCCAGGCAAACTGCGGACGAGATTGAGACGGTAAGGCAGTTGAACACGTATCGCTAGTTACTACCGGCGGTAATAACGGTACTGAAATTGAACACTCGGCGCCGGCGCCGGGTAGTAGTAGTAGTAGCCAGGCGCCGGGGCCGGCTCGGCATAGTATGGAACAGCCACGCAGCCCGCCAGCGTCATTGTCATCAGAACAGCAGCGATAAGACTTTTCATGGCGACCTCCTTTATTGCGGTGGTTCTATGACGTACGACAACCACGCCCCGGGGCCGTGCGGCGCCAATATGTAAGAGGTTGTAAACGTTTGTAACCGGACTCGCGACGGCCTTCCGCTCCGCGCGACCGGGCCGCGACATGCTGTCAATCGCGATCGCGTTTCCTGCCCTTGTCGCCGCTGTGTCGCTGCGGCTTCCCGTAGCGCTCGACGACATACGTATGCTGGACATACGGCCGCTCCGTCTCCAGCACGATTGAAACACCGCCCGTCGCGTACGGACGGTACTCGACCGGCAAGCTCGCGCCAAACCGCCAGTTGCCGCCGCTGAGCCAGAACCACATCCTGGATTCCGGCGCGTAATAAATCTCCGCTGACGGATAGTAAACGTAGGAATATTGCTTGGCGCGATAACCATGGGCCGGCGCCCATGGCGGCGGATCTGCCGGCGCAGGCATCTGCACTCCGACACCCGCCACCAATGCGATGGCGGATCCCAGCATGCTGACTTTCTTCATCTTAGCCTCCTTTGAAAAGCAAGATCGATTCCGCTTCTCGAGAGCACCCTTCACACGATTATTTTGAGGGTCGATTTGCCGGCAAGGTTCCGCCAAGAATGTGAAGCAGGAGTCGCCGACTGTCGCCAAGCGGCGACAGTCACCTGCCGATTGCATGGCGAATCCTTTTCGGTTTCGTCTCCTCCTCATCCGGTCGTTCTTGTCGATCTTCGAGATAGTCCGCGCAACTCTGTTCTCACCGCACCGCATGGCTGCTGCGCCGAATTCTTGCCTGCCGCGCGAGGGGGCGCGCGCGCAGCGCGTCGAGGATCCAACCGGCGCGCGGGCGACGCAGACGCGTGATGTGTTTCAGGACCGTCTTGCGCGCATGCCGAACAACGGCCGGGCGCTCTACGGACAGGCGCAGGCCAATGCGCGCCAGGGCCTCAAGCGCGAGGCGCGTACAGTCGACGAGCGCCTGGTGCGCGCCTGGGTGGACGAGCGCAAGCGGCTCGACCTCGCCCGACTCTGAGACGCGGCGTCGCCACCCGATTCGCGATCGCGAAGACCCATACGCGTCGCGATGCGAGGCAAGGAACCGGCGATGGTGTGAGGCTCCCGGTTCGCGGCCGCAGGCTCCGGCGGCGCGACCTCCGAATGGACGACGCCCCCGCTATTTTCCGAACAGTCGTCTCACGGTATCCCCCACCCCGCGGGTGGCCTCACCGACGCCGCGCGCAAGGCCTTCAAAGCTCACGCCGAGCGTCTCGGCAATCCCCGAGCCGACGCGCCGCGCAAAACTTTCGTTGAGCGAGAACCGCGGATCGTTAAGATTGCCTTCCAGCGTGAACTGCATCCTGATCTGATCGTTGCGGTTCTTGAGCGCGGCCAGCGCGGCCTGGCGGGGCATGCCCATGAATGTGCCGAGCGCGCCTTCGCCTGAAGCGAGTTCCAGACCGGTGAGCGTAAGGGTGCCGGGCGCATGCAAGGCGTTTTTGCGAACGGTGGATTTCAGATCGAGGTCGAGCGTACCGCGGCGCACGCCGGTTTCGGAAGCCTTGATCAGGTAGGGCTGGAACACGACCAGGTCGACGCCGCGCAGCTTGGTCGCAATCTCGGAATCCTTGGTGGCAAGCTCGGCCCAGCCGCGTATCGAGAGCGTGCCGTTGCGCTGCACGCCCTTGACCACGCCTTCCAGCTGGATCTGCGTGCGCCCCGAGAGCTCCGGCACCTGCAGGCCTTCGACGCTCGCCTGCAGTTGCTCCAGCCGCAGCTTGTGCGCTGGCAGGCGCACGGTGGCATCGAAAAACTCGAGCACGCTGTGGCGCAGTTCGATCGTGCCGACGGCCACTGCGGGTGCCGTTGAGCCGGACTTCCCGGCTTCCTTGGACTTCTTCTCCAACAGGCTTGGGACAACGCGCAGGCGCCCCTCGCGAGAGCGCAATACTGAGAGATAGCCTTGCTCAACCGTGATGCGATTGACGCGCACACGGGCGGAGAGCAGCGCGCGCAGGTCGGGCATGATGACGATGCGCTCCGCTCGCAGCGTATCTTCCGCCGGCCAGCCCTTCGGTCCCTTGATCCGCAGACGATGGATTTCGATTGCGGACCAACCCACCACGATCTCGCCCACCTCGCTTGCCGGCCCGAGAACCTGCTCCGCCTGGCCCTTGAGCGCCTTCGTCGCAAAGTGCAGGCCGACGGCTGCCGCGGCCGCGATCACAACGATCGCAGCCAGTGCGATGAAGCCCCAACGTGTCAGTTTCCTGTTCGTGATTGCGCTCCGAGCCGCTGCTACCCCACGGTTCGTTATCTTACAGATGCGGGTAGCGATCCGTCGAGGATTCGGCGGGTGCGCTACAATGCATGCCCTCCGGCTGACTCGTGAGGGGTCACCGTCGGGGCCACAAGCAACGCCAACAGGTCAGGGAGGACGAACAATGAGCTCGCACAACAAAGTCGCCGTCGTCACGGGCGCGGGCACCGGCATCGGCAGGGCGGCTGCGCTGGCGCTGCTGAAAGACGGCTATCGCGTCGCGCTTGCCGGCCGCCGCAAGGAACCGCTGGAGCAGACGGTGAAGGACGCCGGGCCGGCGGGCGCGCGGGCGCTGGCCGTTCCCACCGACGTCAGCAACCTGGAATCCGTGAAAGCCCTGTTCGCGGCGACGGTGGAGAAATTCGGACGCGTGGACGTGCTGTTCAACAACGCCGGCACCAACGCGCCGGGAATTCTTTTCGAGGACCTTGCTTACGAGAAATGGAAAGCGGTGGTGGAAACCAATCTCACCGGCATGTTCCTGTGCGCGCAGGAAGCGTACCGGCACATGAAGAACCAGGACCCGCGCGGCGGGCGTATCATCAACAACGGCTCGATATCGGCCCACTCGCCGCGGCCTGACTCGGCGCCCTACACCGCCACCAAGCACGGGGTCACCGGCCTCACCAAGACCATCTCGCTCGACGGGCGGAAATACGACATCGTGTGCAGCCAGATCGACATCGGCAACGCCATGACCAGCCTCGCATCGAGAATGGCAAAAGGCGTCAAGCAGGCGAATGGCTCCATTGCAGTGGAGGCGATGATGGACGTGGCGCACGTCGGCGAAGCCGTGCGCTACATGGCGAGCCTGCCGCTGGAGGTGAACGTGCAGTTCATGACCATCATGGCGACCAAGATGCCCTTCGTCGGCCGCGGTTGACTTACTTCAGCGCGCGGAGCGGTGCGGGCGTTCCCGCGGACAATCGGTGCCGGTCGAGGTTGAGGACGTGAGCTACTCGACGATCTTGTTGATCGGCAACTCGATGACGCCGCGGGCGCCCGCTTCGTAAAGACGCGGAATCAGCTCCCGCACGGTCTTTTCTTCGACGACGGTGCTCATGTCCACCCAATCCGGGTCGGCGAGCGTGGAGACCGTGGGCGTCGCCAGTGCCGGCAGTATCCTCAGCACCGCATCGACTTTCCCCCGCGGTACGTTCATCGACAGCAGCACACGCGTGGCGGCGGCGATCGCCCCTTTGAGCAGCATCAGCAGGCGGTCGATCTTGGCGCTCTTCCAGCCGTCCTTGAGGGCGTCGCGGTGGGCGATGAAGCGCGGCGTGCTTTGCAATACCACGTCCATGATCTTGAGGTTGTTGGCCCGCAGCGACGAGCCCGTCTCGGACACATCCACGATGGCATCGGCCAGGATCGGCGGTTTGACTTCCGTCGCCCCCCAGGAGAACTCGACGCTCGCATTCACGCCGTGTTGCGCCAGGAAACGCCGGGTCATACCCACCGCTTCGGTGGCGATGCGGCGGCCTTCGAGGTCCTTCACCGTATGAAATGGAGAGTCTTCCTTGGACGCCAGCACCCAGCGCACGACGCCATAATTCGGCCACGGCGCCCGCAGGTCGGCCAGTTCCGCCACATCGGCGTCGTTCTCCAGAATCCAATCCAGGCCGGTGATAGCGCAGTCGAGTATGCCCTGGCCAACGTAGCGGGCCATCTCCTGCGGCCGGATCAGGATGCACTGGATCTCTGGATCATCGATGTCCGGATAGTAGGACCGGCCGGAGATGCGCAAGTCGTAGCCGGCGCGGACGAAAAGCTTCTGGGTCGTTTCCTGCAAGCTGCCCTTGGGAATGCCAAGGCGCAATTGGCTGGTCTTGTCGTTCATGTTCCGTATCCCTTCTGCGATGAATTGTTCAGGCGCTTGCCTCGCGGCGCGCGTGGTCCGGCGCAAACCGCGATTATGCCATCCCGAAGTTGCCCTCGACCCATGCCGCTTGGCTGTCGCAAGCAACACCTGATTCTTTCGCAGTGCGCCGTTCATCCAGCCCGAAAAGTCGATATGATGATGCCCGGCGCAAAACCGTGCCGGAGCCGGCGATGCTTGCATCGCTCGAAATTCAAGGAGAGTTCATGAAAGTCTGTGTGTTTGGCGCGGGCGCGGTGGGCGGCCACGTCGCCGCGCGGCTGTCGGCGGCGCAAGCCGACGAGGTCTCAGTGGTGGCGCGCGGCGCGCGGCTGCAAGCGATCCGCGAGCGCGGCCTGACCTTGCACTCGGCTGGCGCAGTGATCAAGGCAAAGCCCGCGATCGCGACGGACGATCCATCCCAGCTTCCGCCGCAGGACCTGATCGTGGTGACATTGAAGGCGCCCGCCCTCCCCGACGCCGCCGAATCGCTGGCGCGGCTGCTTGCGCCCGCGGGCTGCGCGGTCTTTCTCATCAATGGCATCCCGTGGTGGTGGCCGCATGGACTACCCGGCGCAGGCAGCACCCTGCCGCTTCTCGACCCGGAAGGAAAACTCTGGACGCGGCTCGGGCCGGAAAAGGCGCTCGGGTGCGTGGTCTATTCGCCGAACGACATGGAGGCACCGGGCGTCATCATCCACATCGGCGGCAACCGCTTCGTCATGGGGGAGCCGGATGGGTCGTCGAGCGCGCGCCTCAACGCCGCGGTCGAGTTGTTCAATCGCGGCGGACTCGTGGCGGAAGCGGCGGCCGACGTGCGCCGCGAGATCTGGCGCAAGCTCGTATCCAACGCCTCCGGCAACCCGCTCTCCGCGCTCACCGGCCTCATGCTGGGCGAGATCGGCGCGGACGCGGAGCTGCGCCGGGTGATGGCAGACATGATGCGCGAGACGCTCGCGGTCACCGCAGCGCTCGGCTGGGACCTGCGCTCGGAAATGGACGTGGAGAGAATCGCGATGCGCCCCGGCCGCAAGCCGGATATTCGTTCATCGATGTTGCAGGACGTGCTGCTGAAGCGGCCGCTGGAAGTTGAAGCGCAGCTCGGTCAGATCCAGGCATTCGCGCGCGAAGCGGGAGTCGCCGTGCCCACTATCGACATCATCCTGCCCCTGCTGCGCGGGCTCGACCGGTCATTGAGATCGTCCTGAGCGGTTAGAGCAACGTGAATTTTTCGGTGGATTCGTTGTAGCGCACCAGCGCATACCAGAGCAGCAAACCGGCGCCACCGGCGAGCAGGGCCCAACCCCAACCGTCGAACATCACCGGGAAGTAAGCCTGGAAGCCAAGTCGAGTGTCTTCGATCTCTTCCAACGTCATCTCCTTGACAATGAGGCCGTGTTTCTTAAGCACCGCGCTGGCGATCGAGCCCGACCAGGCGAAGAAAAATATGGCGACCCACAGTTTGATGTGTCCCTCCCCCATGCGCCACAGCGAACCCGAGGCACAGCCTCCGGCGAAGATCATGCCGATGCCGAACACCACTCCGCCCAGCAGCGAGCCGACCCAGAACGTGGCCGGAATGGCGATGTAGGGATCGATTACCTTATTGTGGAACAGCAGCAAAGCAATCGGAATCGCAACTGCCAGACCCAGGATGTTCGCCTTGGTCATCTCACCTTCCGCCGTCATGAAGGGTTCGCGGAAAGCGCGCGCGAAGCATAGACGCGAGCGATGCATGATGAATCCCATGGCGAAGCCTGAAAGAATGATTATTCCCCGCGCAGCCAATTTTTCGTTTGCGGCGTAATACCATTGCGCCGCCCAGGCGATGATCGCCAAGACCACGCCGAAACCGATCCAGGGAAAGATGGACACGACGCCCGCCGGCAGGTTCACCGTCGGGGGCGCCTGCATGCCCCACTCGATGTGGTCGAGCGTCCACAACAGCAGTTTCAAACCGAGCGCGGCGCCAAGGAGAAGTCCCGCCCACATCGCCCAGCCGGCAGGCGACGAATGAATCAGCGGGGTGAAAAAACCACCCGTGGTGCAGCCGCCGGCAAGGGTGGCACCCAAACCCATGAAACAGCCGCCAAGTGCGGCCCAGATATATTCCAATTTGGGTGGCCGGCTGACCTGAAATTGGCGCGACAGCAGCGCAGCACAGAAAGCGCCCAGCACCAGCGTGATGTTCATCAGCGACATACGATGGAGAAGGGGTCCCTCCAGGGTTTCCGGCAGCTCCAGCGCTGGCCCCAGGCCGATCAGGCTGTTGAACCAGTCGCCCCACAACTTGAGGCCACCGAACACGCCCCAGAACAGGCCGCTGAGCATCAGGCCTACGATCACCGCGACCAGGAGGATGCTGCCGAGATAAGGCGACCACCCCTCGACGAAAATGTTGTCGTAGTCCGCCCTGAAACCCACCGCTGACAACGCGTTGCTCTTCTACGTTTTGCTGCCGTAATGCGCCGTGGTTCTAATCACTTAACTTGCGTTCGCCGGCTCGCCGCGGACGCCGTCCTGCGACGGTTCCCGCCCCGGTTCGTGGTCCAGATCCTCCCAGCCGGTGATCATCGCCTTGATGTGGGCCAGCGGCGTATGGCCCGTGGTGGCGAGGTAGATGTGGCCGGTCAGGAAAACCAGCATCATGAAAGCCGCCGCGGTATGCACCAGCGCGATCGCGCCGAGTGTCAGGCCGGCAAGAGCGGCGATTCCCGACGTCGCGAGATCGTTGTAGTAAAGGTAGAGCAGACCGCTCACCCAGATCAGCGGGTTGATGAACAACTTGACCATGAGATATGCCAGGCGCTGCAGGGGGTTGTGTTTGCTCAACCGGGTGACACGGAAAGGATGCGGCGCATCGGTGAAAATCCCGACCACGTAATACCTCATTACGGCGAGGATCCTGTCGGTGGTCGGGATGTATTGCTTCCATTCGCCGGGGGTGAAGTGCCAGAAGATCGCGAACACCCACAGCCCGATCAACGTCCACGCCGCCGTAGTGTGCAGGTTCGCCGCCTTTTCCCAGCCAAACAGTAGGTAGGTGCCGTGGACCTCGAAGCCGGTCAGCAGCATCAACACGATGAGCGCGGCCTGAGTCCAGTGCCAGAATCGCTCGAAGCGCTTGAAGATGTAAACGCGTGCCATGATCGGCGCCTCCTTATTTCTTGCGCTTGAACGCGATGAAGCGGCCCAGGCCGTGGCCAACAACGCCGAGCAGTGTAAGGACCGCCATAATCCAGCCGGTGGTCTCGAGCCAGCCCGCATGATCGCTGCCGCGGCCAGAAATGTAGATGCCGGACACCTTCTCGAGACGGCCGCCGGATGCGTGGCAGTCGCGGCAACGCAGGGAGTCCTTGGCCGGCGCCACCATGTGAGTGATGGGCCACATGCTCTCGGTCGTGACAAAATCAACCTTGCCCGAGAACGGCGCGCCGACCGAGGCCATGCCGACCGCAACGGCGTTCTCCCAATTGAAGTTTGTCCAGAAGGCAGTGTCGTCGTTGCCCGCCATGTGCAGCACCGCCAGCGACTTGTTTACCGGGTCATAGGCTTGCCGGCCGCGGAACACCTTGACCGGCCATATCATCGACTTTCCGTCGGTGGCGCTGCCTTCGAAGTGGCTGATTCGGGTGGGCTGGTCGCTGTTCTCGACCTTGTCGCCGAACAAGGTGTATTTCACCTTGCCGTTGAACCACATGTATTCGGGCACGACGTTCTCGGCCAGAACGAAGTCGCCTTTAGCGGCGGTGTAGATGACGTGACCCTTGGCGTCCTTCTTGATCAGGGGCTTGCCGTCTGGCCCCATCTTGCCGGCGGTCGACCAGTCCCACGACATCTTGGTGGGAACGCCGCCGCGTGCGTATGCAGGGATATGGCACGTCTGGCAGGCCACTTTGTCGGTGTGATCGTTGAGCTTGGCAAGTTTCGCTTGGTGCGGCGCCTGGCCGTGGCAGGCCTGGCAGGTGGCGCGACTGAAGTTGTTGCCCGTCGCGTCCATGTGCACATCGAGCGCCTTGTCCGGCGCCTCGAGCGAACTGTCCAGGTCGCCGTGCTTGACGCCATCGCCACCACCGCCAAAGAAGTGGCAGGCGCCGCAGGTGTCACGACTGGTCTTGGCGATACCCTGCGCTATTGCCTTCAGGTCGATTGCCTTGACTATCTTGCCCGAACCGGGAGGGAACTCCGTCGCATTGGTGACAACGTTTCCGGCGAAACCTGGCGGCTTCTTGTAGTTGCCCGTGGTGTCATGGCAGACCAGGCAATCGACGTTTTCTTCCGAGGTGAAGTCGAATTGGTCATCTTTCCAGCCATAGCCGATATGGCAGGTGGCGCAGTACGCGTAGTTCGAGGCCACCGAGGTACAGAAGTTGTTGATGACATTCTTTTTGCCCAGGCGCTTGCCATCCGGATTCAGGAATTCCCACCTCCAGTGCTGGGTCCGATGAATCTGCTTGGAGGCCTCCGTGTGGCATGAGAGGCAGGCCTTGGTGACTTCCGGCCCGGACTTGAAATCCTGCTGCAGTGCCTTGAATTTGCTGTGATCGGAGGTGGACTTGAACAACTTTGCCGATGCCGGATCGCGCGCGGCATGTGGCGCAGGGGCGAGGAGCATGGAAGCCATTACGGCAACCATGAATATCCCGGTGCGCATTATTAGCCTCTCCATTTGTAAAGAAGCGGCTTTGAAGGCTGTTGTGGCAGCCACTCAAGGTAGCGAGGGTAATGCTAGGCGCGATGGAATTACGATGTCTTGAGGTATATCAATATATCCGTATTTACTTATATTTCAGCACCGACACGACTTATTGGACGAAGAACACTACGCCAACAACGGCTTATAGCGAATCCGATGCGGCTTGTCGGCGTCGTCACCCAGGCGCTTGCGCCGATCTTCGAGGTAGTCAGCGTAGTTTCCTTCAAACCACACCGCCTGGCTGTCGCCCTCGAACGCGAGCATGTGCGTGGCGATGCGGTCCAGAAACCAGCGGTCGTGCGAGATCACCACCGCGCAGCCGGGGAAGTCCAGGAGCGCCTGCTCCAGCGCGCGCAGCGTTTCCACATCAAGGTCGTTGGTCGGCTCATCGAGCAGCAGCACGTTGCCGCCGCTCTTGAGGACCTTCGCCAAGTGCACGCGGTTTCTTTCGCCGCCTGACAGCTCCCCGACGGGCTTTTGCTGGTCGGCGCCCTTGAAGTTGAAGCGCGCAACGTAGCCGCGGCTCGACGTCGAGTAGTTACCGACCTGGATGGTGTCCAGCCCGTCGGAGATTTCTTCCCACACGTTCTTGCCGGCGTCGAGCGCGTCGCGGCTCTGGTCCACGCAGGCGAGCTTGACCGTCTCGCCCACGCGGAGGGTCCCGGCGTCAAGTTTTTCGCGCCCCATGAGCACGCGGAACAGCGTGGTCTTGCCCGCGCCGTTGGGGCCGATCACGCCGACGATGCCGCCGGGCGGGAGCCGGAACGAAAGGCCGTCGAACAGCAGGTTGCCGCCAAAGGATTTCTTCAGCCCCTCCGCCTCGATGACGAGCCCGCCCAGATGGGGCCCGGGCGGAATGTAGATTTCGTTGGTCTCGTTGCGCTTCTGCGTTTCCTGCGAAGCGAGTTCCTCGAAGCGCGCGAGGCGCGCCTTGCTCTTTGCCTGCCGGGCTTTCGGGTTGGCGCGCACCCATTCGAGCTCCTGTTGCATCGTCTTGATGCGCGCGGATTCCTGCTTGGCCTCGATCTCGAGGCGCTGTTCCTTCTGCTCCAGCCATGACGAATAGTTGCCCTCCCACGGGATGCCGTAGCCGCGGTCGAGCTCGAGGATCCAGCCCGCCACGTTGTCGAGGAAGTAACGGTCGTGCGTGACGGCGATCACGGTCCCGGGGTAGCGCTCGAGGAACTGCTCCAGCCACTGCACCGAGAGCGCGTCGAGGTGGTTGGTCGGCTCGTCAAGCAGGAGCATGTCCGGCTCGGACAGCAGCAGGCGGCACAATGCCACGCGCCTGCGCTCGCCGCCCGAAATTTTGGTCACGTCGGCGTCCCACGGCGGCAGCCGCAGGGCGTCGGCCGCCACTTCGAGCTTGCGATCAAGCTCCCAGCCGTTCACGGCATCGATCTTCGCCTGCAGCTCGCCCTGCTGCTCGAGCAGCCGGTTCATTTCCTCGTCTTCCATCGGTTCGGCGAAGCGGTCGCTGATGGCGTTGAACTGGTTGATGATCTCCATCGTCTCCACGACACCCTCTTCCACATTGCCGCGCACGTCCTTCGCGGGATCGAGCCGCGGCTCCTGCGGCAGGAAACCGACGCGCATGTCGGGCATAGGTACGGCTTCGCCTTCAAAGTCCGTGTCCACCCCGGCCATGATCTTGAGCAGGCTCGACTTGCCCGAGCCGTTCAAGCCCAGCACGCCGATCTTGGCGCCGGGGAAGAAGGAGAGCGAAATGTCCTTGAGAATGACGCGCTTGGGGGGCACGACCTTGCCGACCCGGCGCATGGTGTAAACGTATTGGGCCATGAGTTTCCGCGGATTGAAAAATGCGAAAGCATAGCGGAAAGTGGGGGATTGCGCCTCAGCACGTTGCTCTCGGCGACCCCCGGGACGTGAAAAGCCTGATTCATTTATTCGATTTCGCCTCATGGCTACCGCGACGTTCCGCTTTCACGGCGAGCTGGCGGAATTTCTCGCCCGCGAGCGGCGCGGCGTTGCGTTTGACCAGGCGTGCGCACGCGCGGCCACCGTCAAGCACGCGATCGAATCGCTTGGCGTGCCGCACACCGAAGCCGGGCGGCTGACGGTGAACGGCCAGCCGGCAACCCTCGCGCGCATCGTGCGCGAGGGCGATGTTATTGAAGTTTTTCCCCACGAACCCGCTGATGCCGCGACGGATGACAGGCCGGACTTCGTCGCCGACGCCCATCTCGGCGGACTTGCACGGATGCTGAGGATGCTCGGGTTCGACACGCTCTACGACAACGCGATCGCCGACCGCGAAATCCTCGAACTCGCCGCCCGCGAACGCCGTGTCATACTCACCCGCGACCGCGAACTGCTGAAATGCCGGGAGGTGATGCACGGCTGCTTCGTGCATGCGAGGAAACCCGAGGTCCAGCTGAAGGAAGTCGTCGCGAGGTACGACCTCGCGCGCCGCATGCGACCTTTCACGCTATGCCTGCACTGCAACCTGCGCCTTGAGGCGGTCGAGAGGAGCGTAGCGAAGGAGCGTGTTCCCGAGCGCATTGCCCTGCGCTATACGGAGTTCATGCGCTGCCGGGGCTGCGAGGGCATCTACTGGCAGGGCTCGCACTGGGAGCGGATGCGCGAGATGCTCGGCGTTTCGCTCGCCATACCGATTCCCGCGCTCTAGCCGCAGGCGTTCCGCTCCAGCGATGACGCCCGGGGGCGCCGTTTTCCGTGGGAAGACGGCCGGCTTGGGCAGCGGTAAGATAGACGCAAACTTTTGCCTACAGCCCAACCTCCGGGTCATCGCATGAACCAAACCTTGTTTGCCGTCGACGGCCGCACCATGCTCATCGTGATGCTGGTGAGCAGCGTGCTCATGGCGGCGGTGCTGTGGTTCGCGTTCGCGGGACGGTTTCGCGACGGGTTGGGGAAGTGGACGATATCGCTATGGGTGCAGGCATTCGCGTGGCTGCTGTTCGCCGGGCGCGGCCTCATCCCCGATCTGCTCTCGATCGCCGCGGCGAACGGACTGCTCGCGCTCGCCTGGTCGCTGCAGTTTGCCGCGATCATCGAGTTCCGGCACCGGCGGGTGCCGCACTGGCTGCTGTGGGCGCCGACGGCCGGGATTTTCATCCTTTTCCTTGCGCTCACTGGCAGCCCCCGTGCCCAGCTCGCCGCGGGGAGCTGGCTCTACGGCGCAGCCAACGTCCTGGTCGCGGCTGCGGTGCTGCGCGGACGGCCGCGGCACATTTTCCGCGCCAGGTGGTTGCTCGCGAGCTGCTACCTCATTGCAGCGGTGACGCTGATCGTGCGCGGCATCGGCTCCTGGGCGGAGCAGGAAGCGTTCGCGGCGGCGATGGCGCCCTATGCGTACGAGGGCCTCCTGTACCTTGGCATATACGCGCTCATCGTTGCCGGCTCGCTCGCCTTCCTGCTGATGCACAAGGAACGCTCGGACGAGGAATCAAGCCGCCTCGCAACGACCGATCCCCTGACCGGCGTCTTCAACCGCCGCACCTTCATCGAACTCGCAGAGCAGGAACTCGCGCGCACCCGCCGCGCAGGCACGCCGCTTGCGCTCATGATGCTCGATCTCGACCACTTCAAGCGGGTGAACGATACCTACGGTCATTTGACAGGCGATGAAGTGCTGGTGTCGTTCACCCGGCTCATCAGGGACTGCGTGCGCCGGGGCGATCTCATCGTGCGCTACGGTGGAGAAGAATTTTGCGTGCTGCTGCCGGGCACGCCGCTTTCTGCCGCAACCGCGCTCGCCGAACGGATCCGTGCCACCACCGCTTCGAGCGCGCTGACCGCCAAGCCGTTCAAGGTCACGGTGAGCATCGGGCTCACTGCTTTCACCGGGGATGCGGTCACGGCGCTCGGCGATCTGCTGGCACGCGCTGACGAAGCGCTCTACCGCGCCAAAGGCGAAGGCAGAAACTGCGTGGTTGCGCTGCCTCTAGCCGAGGGCGGAGCAGCGGAGCAGCGCACGCTCCCGCTCGAACACGTCGGCTGACTCCGTTAACCCAGGGAGTGATGAAAGAGAGTGACGAAAAGAGGTGATGGAAAAGGGTGACGTCACTTCCTCTTCATCACTTTCTCTCGTCACTTCTTTTCGTCACTTCTTTTCGTCACTTTTTCTCGTCACTTTTTCTCGTCACTTCTTTTCGTCACTTCTTCTCGTCACTTCCTGTCGTCACTTCAGCCCATCACCAGCGCGGCGCGGCCGGTGATGAGACCCTTGTCGAGCCGCTGGTGGATCGCCTCCGCCTTTTCGAGCGGCACCTTCTCCGTAACGAGCGGCCAGACCTCGCCGCGCGCGACGAGATCGAGCGAATCCAGGACTTCCTGGCGCGTGGCGTAACGGCTGCCCATGATTTCGAGCTCCTTGCGCAACAGGGCGGCGGGTTCGGCCTTGAACGGCTGGCCGTGACCCCCCAGCACGACGAGCCGCCCGCCTTTGCCCAACGCGCGGCCTGCGGCTTCGAGGGTTTCCGCCCTGCACACGAAGTCGATCGCGACATCGACGCCTTTGCCGCCGGTCAATTCGAGCAACTGCTCGGCGACCTTGCCGTCCGTCGCATCCACCGTCGCGTCGGCGCCCGCCTTCAGGCACGTTTCGAACTTGGAGGCCATCACATCCACCGCGATGACCTTCCGCGCCCGCGCCCAGCGCGCGATCATCAGCATGTGAGTGCCCAGGCCGCCGCCCGCGCCGAACACGGCGACGGTATCGCTTGGTGTCACGCGCGCGCGGCGAATGACCTTGACGGGGGTGGCGATCGCGTCGCAGATCACGCCGACCTCTGCCGGGTGCTTGCGCCAGTCGAGCCCGGTCGGAAGCTTCATGAAGCTCTTCGCCGGCAGCTTGATGTACTCGGCGTACCCGCCGTCCAGCTCGCGACCGACATAGCCGGCGAAGTTGTCGCACAGCGTCTCGCGGTTGATGCGGCACCAATGGCAGTGCCCGCAGGTGAGATAAAAGTAGGCGGTGACCGGGTCACCGACCTTAAGCTCGGCGACACCCGCTCCGAGAGCCACGATCTCGCCGGTGATCTCGTGCCCGAGGATGCGCGGATATTTCACCGCAATCCGGCCGGCACGCACGTGGTGGATGGTGAGCCCCGCACCGCAGGCGAGCACCCGGGCGACTGCTTCGCCGGGGCCGGGCACGGGATCGGGAACGGTTTCGAGCACGAGCGGCGTATTGGCAGCCTTCAGCATCATCGCTTTCATGGACATCCTCCTTTGCGGTTCAGAATCTTACACCACAGAACCGGGCGTCCCGGCACCGCCGTCCGGAGCATACCGCCTGCCAGCCACCCGCAGCCACGCACCGGCCACGCACCGGCTTGCCAACGCCATGGCATAGGTATTTTTATGGGCTGGCCGGCCGTTCTGCCGAGCGGGCGGCGGGTTCGAAACCGCGTTCTTGCAGGAAACAGGCGAGCATGGCGTCCATCATTGACGCATGGCGGGGACACTGCTCGGCGAGCGCGGCGTGGAATGTCCTTGATCCAGAGCAAGATTGCGTTAGTCCGCGTGGTTACAATGACATTTTACCTGTCGCGGCGCACCGCCTGTAGCGTGCGCCCGCGGAAGGAAATCCCGCCATGTCCGAACCAGATCGCCGCACGCGCATCGTCATCATGGGCGCGGCAGGCCGCGACTTTCACAATTTCAACGTCGTCTATCGCGACAATCCCGCAGTTGAGGTGGTCGCCTTTACCGCTGCGCAAGTCATCGGCATCTCCGGGCGGCGCTATCCGCCCGCGCTCGCCGGCACGCTGTACCCTGACGGCGTTCCCATCGTTCTCGAGCAGGAACTCGAGCGCTTGTGCCGCGAGCGGCGTGTCGACGAGGTGGTATTCGCTTACAGCGACATCGCCCACGCGGAGGTGATGCACCGCGCCTCGCGCGTGCTTGCCGCGGGCCCCGACTTCGTGCTGCTCGGCCCCGCGCGCACCATGCTCAAGGCGAGCATACCGGTGATCGCGGTCTCCGCGGTGCGCACCGGCTGCGGCAAGTCCCAGACCGCGCGCTGGCTCTCGACGCTGCTGCGCCGCCATGAGCTGCGGGTCTCGGTCATCCGTCATCCGATGCCTTACGGCGACCTCGAGCACCAGGCGGTGCAACGCTTCACCACCCGCGCCGAACTCGCGGCCGCGCACTGCACGGTCGAGGAGCGGGAGGAGTACGAGCCGCACCTGGCGGTCGGCAACGTCGTCTACGCAGGGGTCGATTACGCGCGCATCCTGCGGCAGGCAGAGACCGCGGCCGACGTCATCCTGTGGGACGGCGGCAATAACGATTTTCCGTTCATCCGCCCGGATTTGCACATCGTGCTGGTGGACCCGCTGCGCCCGGGGCACGAGACCACCCATCATCCGGGCGAAACGGTGCTGCGCATGGCGGATGTCATCGTCGTCGCCAAGACCAACGCGGCGTCCGCAGCCGACGTGCAGCGTGTCACCGACACCGCGCGCAAGGCGAACCCTCGCGCACCTGTCGTGCGCGCCGCTTCGCCGATCCGGCTCGACAACGAGCAGGCGGTCACCGGACAGCGCGTGCTGGTGGTGGAGGACGGGCCGACGACCACCCACGGCGGGATGCCCTACGGCGCCGGTTACGTCGCGGCGACGCGTGCACACGCCGCGGCCATCGTCGATCCCAGGCCTTTTGCCGCGCCGGAGATCGCCGCGGTCTTCGCCGAGCACCCGCACTTGGGCGCGGTGTTGCCGGCGATGGGCTACACCGCCGGGCAGCTCGCGGCTCTCGCGCAGACGATCAACGCGACGCCCGCCGACGTCGTGGTCGTTGCCACGCCCATCGACCTCGCCGCGCTCATCTCGGTCAACAAGCCGCTCGTGCGTGCGCGTTATGAGTTCGCCGATACCGGTGAGCAGGGCCTCGCGGCCGTGGTGGAAGCCTATCTCGAGCGCAGCGGCCTCGCGTGCCGGGAGCAGTGACCGAAATTCCTCAAGGCTGCGTGACGGCTTTCGCGCGGGTAGAATGGCGCCTTCCCCGCAGCGCCATGAGCCGCCGCGCGCCGATAACCGGTCAGATCCATATCATCCCCGCCAGGACATGTCAGACACTGGAAGTGACGCCGCCCCCAAAACCCATGCCGAAGGCTTGCTCTCCTCTCCGTCAGCCGCCGACGTTCTGACCGGCCACGCATCCGCGCCGCCTGCTCTGCGTTCCGGCGGCTCAGGCTCGACGGCTCGCGGCGCCATCGTCATCCGCGGCGCGCGCCAGAACAATCTGAAGAACCTCACGCTCGAACTGCCGACGAACGAGCTGATCGTGGTGACCGGCGTGTCGGGCAGCGGCAAGTCCTCGCTCGTCTTCGATACGCTTTACGCCGAGGGGCAACGCCGCTATGTCGAGACGTTCTCGCCCTACGCACGGCAGTTTCTGGACCGCATGGACAAGCCGCGGGTCGACGCCATCGAGGGCATCCCGCCCGCGATCGCCATCGACCAGACCAACCCGGTGCGCACCTCGCGCTCCACCGTCGGCACCATGACGGAGCTGAACGACCACCTGAAGCTGCTGTTCGCGCGGGCGGCTCACCTGCATTGCCGCGGATGCGGGCGGCGGGTCGCCCGCGACACCCCGGAATCGATTTATGCGGAAATCGTCGCGCGCGCCCGCGCTGTGGGTGACCCAAGGCTCGTCGTCACCTTTCCGGTGATGGTGCCCCGGAATTTCTCCGAAACCGAAGTGCGTGTACTGCTGGAACAGCAGGGCTACACGCGCATTCATGCGAAACACGGCCGAACCCTGGATGTCATCCAGGACCGGCTGCGCGCATCTACAGCCGGGCGCGCGCGGTTGATCGAAGGCCTGGAGTCCGCGCTCAAGATCGGTCAGGGTCGCGTCAATGTTTACCCGCTCGCTGGAGGCGAGGAAATTCATCACTCATCACTTATCACTCATCACTCGCCGTGGAGGTTCTCCACGGCGTTGCATTGCGCCGACTGCGACATTCACTATCAGGATCCGACGCCGAGCCTGTTCTCATTCAATTCACCGCTCGGCGCCTGCGACACCTGCCGCGGCTTCGGTCGCGTGATCGGCGTCGATTACGGCCTCATCGTTTCCGACGAATCCAAAACCCTGCGCGCAGGCGCGGTCAGACCCTGGCAGACGCCGAGCTACAGCGAATGCCAGGACGACCTCGTGCAGTACGCAAAGAAGCGCGGCGTCCCGCTCGATATGCCGTGGCGCGACCTCACGGCGGAACAGCGCCGCTGGGTGCTCGAGGGCGAAGCCGGGTGGGTGAGCTGGAGGAAGTCCTGGCCCGGCACCTGGTACGGCGTGGGCCGCTTCTTCAAGTGGCTCGAGACCAAAGCTTACAAGATGCACATCCGCGTGCTGCTGTCCAAATACCGTGCCTACACGCCATGCGGCGAGTGCGCCGGCGCGCGGTTGAAGACGGAGGCGCTGCTGTGGCGGCTTGGCACCAGGGATGATGCCGACCGCGTGCTTGGTACGGAGACGCGGTTCCGGCCCACGGGTGCGAGTTTTTCGGATGACACGCTCACGGCGCTGCCGGGGCTGACGGTGCACGATCTGGTGCTGCTGCCGATCGAACGCTGCCGCGCCTTCATCGAAAGCCTCAGTCTTCCCTGGGCGCCCGCAAAAAGAGCCTCACAAGCAAACAACTCATCGCAAGTGGGCGCCATGACCGCCTCCGGGGTCGCATCCCCTGAAGGGGCGCGTCGCAGGGCGGAAGAGGGGCCCCTCTGGGGATCTGACCCCGAAGACGCGCTCGGGGCCGGCATTGACGCGCCCATGTCCGGCTCCACGGTCGCATCCCCACAAGCGGGGCCCCTGCTCAACGTTACGCCGGCCCCTGCTCCGCCCTCCGGCGCTCCGTTGGACAAAGCAACCGATTTGCTGCTGACGGAAATCCGCACGCGGTTGTCGTACCTGACCACGGTCGGCTTGGGCTATCTCACGCTCGACCGGCAGTCGCGCACGCTCTCGGGCGGCGAGGTGCAGCGCATCAATCTCACGACGGCGCTCGGCACTTCGCTCGTCAACACGCTGTTCGTGCTCGACGAACCGTCGATCGGACTGCACCCGCGCGACATGGGGCGCGTCATCGACGTAATGCACAAACTACGCGACGCCGGCAATTCGCTGGTGGTGGTCGAGCACGACCCGCAGGTGATGCTCAGGGCCGACCGCATCCTCGACATGGGACCGGGGCCGGCCGAGCGCGGCGGCGAAGTTGTGTTTTTCGGGACGCCCGATGCGCTGAAGCAATCGCGCACGCTCACCGCGGACTATCTCTCGGGCAGGAAACGCGCGGATGAACGAATCCTCCCCAACCCTCCTTTGGAAAATGGGGGAGCTATCGAACTGCTCGGCGCGGCGGAACATAATCTCAAGGGTATCGATGTCGCGATCCCATTGCAGCGACTGGTGTGTATCACCGGTGTGTCGGGCTCGGGCAAGTCCACCCTGGTGCAGGACGTGCTCTACGCCGCACTGCTCAAGACCAAAGGCCGGCCCACTGAGGCGCCGGGCTCGCACCGCGCGCTCAGAGGCCATGAGCTGATCGCGGATGTGGTGATGGTCGACCAGTCGCCGATCGGCCGCACCACGCGCTCCAACCCCGCGAGCTACGTCGGAGCGTTCGCGGCGATCCGCGACCTGTTCGCCAGGGAACCGCTGGCGAAGGAGCGTGGCTATACCGCCGGCACATTCAGCTTCAACTCCGGCAACGGCCGCTGCCCGACCTGCGGCGGCAACGGCTTCGAGCACGTCGAGATGCAGTTTCTGTCCGACGTCTACCTGCGCTGCCCCGATTGCGATGGCAGGCGCTACCGTAGCGAAGTCCTGGAACTGACCATAAGGGGCAAATCGATCGCCGACGTGCTCGACATGACCGTTTCCGAAGCGAGCGCGTACTTTTCCGATCAGCCCGAGGTCCAGAGAACTCTGAAACCCCTTGCCGACGTCGGGCTCGAATACCTCAAGCTCGGTCAGCCGGTGCCCACGTTGTCCGGCGGAGAGGCGCAGCGGCTGAAACTGGCAGGGCACCTTGCGGAAGCCGCGCGAACCACCCCGGCGCCGGCCCTCACCCCCGCCCCTCTCCCGGAGGGAGAGGGGGGATTTGTGCGCCTCCGGCGTCCAGTGGGCGGCGCCACCCCTCCTTTGGAAGGAGGGGAGAAAAAGCCCGACACGCCCGCCGCCATCCTCCCCTCCTCGTCGAGGAGGGGTGCCCGAGACAACCCTGAGGGCGGGGTGGTCGATCGAGGGAACTTGTTTCTCTTCGACGAGCCGACGACCGGGCTCCACTTCGACGATGTGGCGAAGCTTCTGCGCGCGTTTCGCCAGTTGATCGCCGCGGGGCATTCGCTGGTGGTGATCGAGCACAACGTCGATGTGATCCGCGCCTGCGACTGGATCATCGACCTGGGTCCAGAGGGGGGCGATGCCGGCGGCGAGATCGTGTGTAGCGGCACGCTGCATCAGGTGATGGCGCATGCGCGCTCGCATACCGGCAAAGCACTGCGTCAATACGAAGCGGCGCTTCAGTCTCCTTCCCCCTTGAGGGGGGAAGGCAGGGATGGGGGTGAAGCATCATCGGTCGTGGTTGCAACGCACCCCCACCCTATCCCTTCCGTTCCCTCATCCCTGACCCTTCTCCCAACGGGAGAAGGGGAACTCGAGCCGCCCCTCTCCCCTCGGGAGAGGGGCGGGGGTGAGGGATGGCGGGGGAGGGAAACCATTCGCATTCACAACGCGCGCGAGCACAATCTCAAGAACATCGACGTCGATATTCCGCGCGGCACGTTCACGGTGGTGACCGGCGTGTCGGGCTCGGGCAAATCCACGCTCGCCTTCGACATCCTGTTCGCGGAAGGCCAGCGCCGCTATCTCGAATCGCTCAACGCCTACGCCCGCCAGTTCGTGCAGGCCGCGGCGCGGCCCGACGTCGACGCGATCTTCGGCATCCCGCCTACCGTCGCCATCGAACAGCGCGTGAGCCGCGGCGGCCGCAAGAGCACGGTCGCCACCCTGACCGAAATTTACCATTTCCTGCGCCTGCTCTACGTCAAGCTCGGCACCCAATACTGCCCCGATTGCGAAGTCGCGATCGAGCCGCAGAGCGCCGACAGCATCGTCGCCAGAATCCTGCGCGACTACCGCGGGACCCGCATCGGGCTGCTCGCGCCGCTTGTTGTCTCGCGCAAGGGCTATTACACCGACCTCGCCAAGTGGGCCGCTGCCAAAGGTTACACGCATCTGCGGGTCGACGGCGAATTCCTGCCCACCGGCAAGTGGCCGCGCCTGTCGCGCTTCCAGGAGCACACCATCGAGCTGCCGGTCGCTGACGTGCGCGTCGCGCCTGAGAACGAAGCGTTGCTGCGCGAAGGACTCGCGCGCGCGCTCGAATTCGGCAAAGGCGTGGTGCACATGCTGGGCAACCTCGATTCGCTGGCGCAGGCGATGGCGCACCGCGACCCGTCGCTCGCGAATATGACGCAAGCCGTGTTTTCCGTGAAGCGCGCCTGTCCCTCGTGCGGCAGGAGCTTTGCCGAGCTCGACCCGCGGCTGTTCTCGTTCAACTCCAAGCACGGCTGGTGCACCGCCTGCTACGGCACCGGGCTGAAGCTCTCGGGTGTCGACTGGGACGAGGAACGCGAGAAGACCGGGGCGGAAGACCACGTGCTCGACTCATGGCTGGAATGGCTCGCCATCGACGAGACCTGCCCGTCGTGCAACGGCAAGCGCCTGAACCGTGAAGCGCTCGCGGTACGCTACCGCGACGCTTCGATCGCCGAGCTTACCGCGCTGCCGGTGGCCAAGGTCGCCGAGTTTTTTTGCGACGTCGACCTTAAAGGCCGCGAGGCCGAGATCGCGCGCGACATTGTCGCCGAACTCGGATCGCGGCTCGCGTTCCTCGACGAAGTCGGTCTCTCCTATCTCGCGCTCGACCGCGCGGCGCCCACGCTCTCCGGCGGCGAAGCGCAGCGCATCCGGCTCGCTTCCCAGTTGGGCTCCAACCTGCGCGGCGTGTGCTACATTCTCGACGAGCCGACCATCGGGCTGCACGCGCGTGACAACCGCGTGCTGCTCGACACGCTGCAAAGGCTCGAGGCCAAGGGCAACACGCTGGTCGTCGTCGAGCACGACGAGGACACCATCCGCCGCGCGGCGCACGTGATCGATCTCGGCCCGGGTGCGGGCAAGCTCGGCGGCCGCGTCATCGCCGAAGGCTCGGCGGCGGAGCTCATGCACCACCCGGAATCGCTCACCGGAAAATTCCTCGCCGCGCCGCTCCGCCATCCGCTGCATGAACCGCGCAAGGTTGGCAGGGAAACGCCGGCGCTCGAAATCGCCGGCACGAGTCTGCACAACCTGAAAAATCTCGAGGTGCGCGTGCCGCTCGGACGGCTTGTCGTGGTGACCGGCGTCTCGGGTTCGGGCAAATCGACGCTCGCGCGCGACGTGCTCTACGCCAACCTTCAGCGCCTCTTCGCGACGCGACGCGCCGAGCCGCGGCGAAAGGATGAAGGCGGAAGGCGGAAGGCGGAAGGAAAGGGCGCCGCGCGCGAACGTGATTCATCCTTCATCCGTCATCCGTCATCCTTTTCTTTCATCGGCTGCCGCGAGATCCGGGGTTGGGAAAGCATCGGGCGCGTGCTCGAAGTCGATCAGACGCCGATCGGCAAGACGCCGCGCTCCTGCCCCGCGACCTATGTCGGCTTCTGGGACCCGGTCCGGCGCCTCTTCGCCGAGGTAACCGAGGCGCGCATGCGCGGCTATACCGCGAGCCGCTTTTCGTTCAACACCAAGGGCGGCAGGTGTGACGCGTGCGAAGGACAGGGCCTGAGGAAGATCGAGATGAGTTTCCTGCCCGACGTGAAAGTGACGTGCGAAGTGTGCGGCGGCGCGCGCTTCAATGCGGAAACGCTGGCGGTGCGCTTCAAGGATACATCGATCGGCGCGGTGCTGGCGATGAGCGTGGACGAAGCGGTCGAATTCTTCAGCGCGCACCAGTCCATCCGCCACGCGCTGCGGCTGCTGCAGGATGTGGGTCTGGGCTATCTCACGCTGGGTCAGCAAAGTCCCACGCTCTCCGGCGGCGAAGCGCAGCGCATCAAGCTCGTCACCGAACTCGCCAAGGTGCGCACCCCTCACCCCAACCCTCTTCCCGCCACGCGGGGAGAGGGTGTTGCTGCGGCGATGCCTCTAAAAGATTCCCTCGCCCCCAAGTCGCTGGGGGAGAGGGCTGGGGTGAGGGGGCAGAACCACACGCTCTATGTCCTCGACGAACCGACCGTCGGGCTGCATATGGCCGACGTGGAGAGGTTGATCGGCGTGCTGCATCGGCTGGTGAACGCGGGCAATACGGTGGTCGTAATCGAGCACAATCTTGACATCATCGCCGAGGCCGACTGGATCCTGGACCTCGGCCCCGAAGGAGGTGACGCCGGCGGACGCATCGTCGCGCAGGGCGCGCCGGAGGCGGTGGCGAAGGACCCCGCGCGCTCCCACACGGCACGCATCCTCGCCGAGTTTCTTCGCGAGCGCCGTGCCACGGTGAACTCATCCGTCGCTGCGGCGCGCTGACGCGCGGCAATTGATCGCGTTTATAATCGGCGTAGTCTTCCGTTCAATCCGGCACTGAGGAGCGAATTTGCACTATCGCGACCGACGTAGTTTTCGCAACTGCCTGCTCGCACTGGCGGCGCTCGCATTAGCGGCCATGCAGGGCTGCACCACTGCACCGGCTCCCGTCGAGGCGCCGCGGGAAGCCGTGCCCGTTCCGGCCCCCGCTCCCGTTTCCGTCCCTGATGGGGGCTGGGAGCTGGTCACATCAAGCTTCGTCGGGGCCGGGCGGATACCCGGCGTGCCGCGCGCCACGCTCGCGTTCACGGACGGGCGGGTGTCCGCCTTCGGCGGGTGCAACACCGCCAACGCCGCGGCGCGCAACACCGCCGGCCGGCTTGAGGTGCTGGCGCTGACCAACACCCGCCGCAGCTGCCCCGAACCGCTGGGTGTGTTCGAAACTCGCTTTTTCAATCTGCTTCAAGCGCAGCCCGTCTTTCGCATCGACAGCGATACGCTGACGCTCGCCGCCGGGGATCACAGCGCGAGATTCCGACGCGTCGCAGGCCGTCCGGCCGCAAAAGAGCCGTGAAGCCGTGAAATTACGCCGGGGTGACATCCATAAATGGCGGAAAACCGTCCCGCATTGAACGAAGCGAACGTCGAGCACGATCCGATCGCACAGTTCGCGCAGTGGTACGATGATGCGCGCGCCGTGGAGCGTCCGCTGCCCCATGCGGTGGCGCTCGCCACGGCGACCAGCGGCGGCCGCCCGTCGCTGCGCATGGTGCTGCTGAAGGATTTCGACGCGCACGGCTTCGTGTTTTTCACCAACTACAGGAGCCGCAAAGGCCGCGAGCTGGCGAAGAACGCGCGCGCGAGCCTGCTGTTCTACTGGGGGAGCCTCGAACGGCAGGTGCGCATCGAGGGACGGGTTGCCAAGGTGTCGCGGCGCGAATCGGATGACTACTTCAGGACGCGCCCGCGCGGCAGCCAGCTCTCCGCCTGGGCCTCGCCCCAGAGCGAAGTGCTGGCGGGCCGTGCTGACATCGAGCGGCGTTTCGCTGCCGCTGCGGAAAAATATTCGGACGATATCCCGCGACCGCCACAGTGGGGTGGTTACCGATTGATTCCCGAAGCGATCGAGTTCTGGCAGGGACGCGAGGATCGCCTGCACGATCGGCTGTGCTACCGGCGCGCGCGCGACGGCCGCTGGCGTATCGAGCGCCTCGCGCCTTGACCGCCTGCTCCCGACGGCAACACCATCGGGCCGCGCGCTGGAACTCGGGACTCACCCGCCATGGAATGGTTCACTTATGCGACCGCCTCGCGCAGCGTCACGAACTCTTCGGCGGTGGTGGGATGGATGCCGATCGTCGCATCGAACTGGCGCTTGGTCGCGCCGCATTTGAGCGCCACCGCGAAGCCCTGAATGATCTCGCCCGCTTCGGGCCCCACCATGTGCACGCCGAGCACTCGTTCGCTCGCCCGGTCCACCACGAGCTTCATCAGCACCTTTTCCGAACGGTCGGTCAGCGTGTGTTTGAGCGGCGTGAATGTCGTGCGGTAGATCGCGATATCGAAACCCCGCTTGCGCGCTTCCGCTTCGGAGAGCCCGACCGTGCCTACGTTGGGATGACTGAAGATCGTGGTCGGGATGTTCTCATACTCGATCATGCGCGCCCCTTTGTTGAACAGACGGTCGGCCACCACCATGCCTTCGGCCAGTGCAACGGGGGTCAGCAGCAGGCGATCGGTGACATCGCCGATAGCGTGTATCGAGGGCACGCTGGTCCGGAAATTCTCATCGACGATCACCGCGCCGTTCTCCGCCAGCCTGACGCCCGCATTCTCCAGGCCCAGCGCGCGCGTGTTGGGCGCGCGTCCTGTGGCAAGCATCACGCCATCGCTTTCCAGCACTGTGCCGTCGGTGAGCGTACTTTCGAGCGACGAGCCACGCGCGATTACGGCGATATTCCGCTCGTAGAGGATGCGGATACCCTTCGCCGCCATCTGCTCGCCCAGAAACCGGCCGAGATCGGCGTCGAAAGACTTCAAAAGCCGCGGGCCGCGATAGACGAGCGTCGTGTCCACGCCAAGCCCGTTGAAGATCGACGCAAACTCGACCGCGACATAGCCGCCGCCGAACACCACCACCCGCCGCGGCAGTTCGGGCAGATGAAACGCCTCGTTGGACGTGAAACCGAGTTCCGCGCCGGGAATCGGCGGCTTCACCGGCCAGCCGCCGGTCGCGATCAGCATGTGTTCCGCGGTAACGCGCCGGCCGCCGATTTCCACCGTGTGCGGGTCGATCACCGTCGCGCGGGCGCTGAAAATTCTGACTCCCGAGCTCTCCAGCAGTTTCTCGTAGACGCCGTTGAGCCGTGCGATTTCCTTGTCCTTGTTGGCGACGAGCGTCTTCCAGTCGAAGCCCGGCGCCCCGGGACGCCAGCCGTAACGCACGGCATCCTCGAAATCCTCGTGGAAATGCGCGGCGTAGGAAAAGAGCTTCTTCGGGATGCAGCCGACGTTCACACAAGTGCCGCCGAGATAGCGCTCTTCGGCGACCGCCGCGCGCGCGCCAAAACCCGCCGCCCAGCGAGTGGCGCGCACCCCGCCCGAGCCCGCGCCGATGGTGAACAGATCGTAATCGTACCGTGACATCATTTTCTCCGGAGCAAACAGTTACGCTGGGTAATATCGACATGCGCTCCAAACTGATGAGATCTGCGATCCGCGCCGGCGCGACAGGGCGCGACCACCGACGATCGACTTGTCAGTCGGCGTGCTATTATCGCAGGCAAAATATCATGTTGTCTTCCAGACGTTAACCTTCCCTGAAACGCCCCTGGTCCGCTTGCCGAATCGCCATTACATCCCTCGTGGTGCCGCGTGAGACTTCGTCCGGCACTGCTCAACCTCGCAATGCCAGCCGCGGTATTGGTCGCCGCCTCCGTTCTGGTTTCGTACGTCAACGCGCTGCCCTCCTCGCTCGCGGGACTCAAGGTTTACGGGACCTACATCGTCCTCGCGCTGGGCCTGCTGGTCAGCCTCGTGTTCCGGCGCGGGCGCGTGTTGTTCGCCGTGCTGACGCTCACCGTCGCATATGTAAGCTTCCGGTTCTTCCTGCAGAGCGGGCAGGATAAGTTCGTGGCATATGCCGTATTTTCCGTGCTTTGCCTGTTTGTGCCGTTCAACCTGGGGGCCCTGAGCCTGCTCAAGGAGCGTGGCACCTTCAATCGGCATGGTTTGCAGCGACTGGTGGTCATCGTGGTGCAGATCGCATTCGCGGCGTGGGTTGTGCTCTCGCGTAACGTGACGACGGTCGAATGGGCGTACCACCCGCTCGTAGAGACTGGATTGTCTGCAACGAGCCCGGTGCCGCAGCTCGGTATTGCGGTGATCGCGCTCTGCTTCGTGACGAGCCTCTGGGCATGGCTGGTCACGCGTTCGGCGATCGATCTGGGGATGGCCGGTGCGGTAGCCGCTTTCGGGATCGCCGCACACGGCATCACGACGCCCAATATGTTTGCAGTGTTCGTTACGGCGGCGGCATTGATTCTGATGATCGCCGTGCTGCAGGATACTTTCCGCATGGCGTTCCGCGATGAGCTCACCGGACTGCCCAGCCGTCGCACCTTGAACGAGCGGCTGGCGGGCGTTGGCCGCAGCTATACGGTCGCGATGCTTGACGTCGACCGCTTTAAGGGCCTTAACGACCACTATGGCCATGACGTCGGCGACCAGGTGCTGAAGATGGTCGCCGCGCAGCTCGCGCAGGTGGGCGGGGGCGGCAATGCCTATCGCTACGGCGGCGAGGAATTCACTCTGCTCTTCCCCGGCAAGTCGGTCGACGAGGCACTCCCGCACCTGGAAGCGCTGCGTGAGGACATTGCAAGCCGCAAACTCGCGCTGCGCAAGTCCGACCGCCCGGCTCGGGCCGATTCGGGCAAGGGACGACGCGGCGCGCATGCTACCGACAGCGCGGTGTCAGTGACGGTCAGCATCGGCGTCGCGGAAAGAAACGAGCGGCTCGCCACGCCCGACGGCGTCATCCAGGCCGCGGACAAGGCGCTCTACCGCGCGAAAAGCAAAGGCCGGAATCAGGTAAGTCGCTGACTCGGCGCGGCGGAGTAAAATGTCGGGACGCCTCTCTCCTGCCCTCCCGACTCACGCATGAGCCCGATGACCAAACTCCTGATCGCAACCGCCGCGTTTCTCGCGACCCATTACCTATCGAGCACGCCGCTGCGCGCGAGGCTCATCAATGCGCTCGGGAATAACGGCTATCTGGTGCTCTACAGCGCTGCCGCGGTCGCAACACTCGTGGCGATGATCTGGGCCTACTATCGCGCGCCGTTCATCGGGTTGTGGTATGTGCCGGCTCTGCGCTATGTGCCGCTCATGGTGATGCCGGTGTCGATGGCGCTGATCGCCTGCAGTCTCATGACCCCCAGTCCGACACTGGTCGGCGGCGATCGCCTGTTGAAGAACGAAGAGCCGGCGCGCGGCATTCTGCGCATCACGCGCCACCCCATGATGTGGGGCATCGCGCTGTGGGCGGCAAGCCACATCTTCGCGCGCGGCGATGCGGCTTCACTCATTTTCTTCGGCGGCTTTCTCGTGCTTGCGCTCTCCGGCACGGCGCTGATCGACCGCCGCAAGCGGACAACGACGGGCACAGACTGGCAGCGCTTCGAGCGTGCGACGTCAAATGTGCCGTTCGCCGCCATCGCCGGCGGCAGGAATCAGCTCAAGCTCGCCGAGATCGGCTGGATCCGGTTACTCGTGGGCATCGCGCTTTATGTCGTCATGCTGATGTTGCATTCCTACATCCTCGGCGCAAGACCGTACTGAGCCGGGCCCCGGCGGCGCTGCTCACGCTACAGATAACTCCGACTCAGCCACCAGGCAACGGCGGCGACGAAAGCGGAGCAGGGAATGGTGAATATCCACGCCCACACGATGCCGGCGGCCACGCCCCAGCGCACTGCGGAGAGCTTCTGCACCGAACCCACGCCGACGATCGAGCCGGTGATGGTGTGGGTGGTCGATACCGGAATGCCGAGTCCGGTGGCGAGAAACAGCGTCATCGCGCCGCTGGTTTCGGCACAAAATCCACTCACCGGCTTCAGCCGCGTGATCTTCTGGCCCATCGTCTTGACGATGCGCCAGCCGCCGAGCAAAGTCCCGATCGCGATCGTCCCGTAACAGGCGAACACCACCCAAAGCGGGAGCGGGTCCTTCGGCCCGATGGTGCCCGTGGTGATCAGCAGCATCCAGATGATGCCCATGGTTTTCTGCGCGTCGTTGCCGCCGTGACCGAGGCTGTAGAGCCCCGCTGACACCAACTGCAGCCTGCGGAACCAGCGGTCCACGCGCCGCGGCGTCGTGCGCACGCAGATCCACGACACCGCGAGCACCAGCGCGATGCCGAGCACGAAACCGAACGCCGGCGAGAGCACGATTGCCGCGGCGGTCTTAAGGAACCCGCTCGCGATCAGCGTATGTACGCCGCCTTTGGCGACCGCCGCGCCGGCGAGGCCGCCGATCAGCGCATGGGACGAACTCGACGGGATGCCGTAATACCAGGTGATGACGTTCCAGAAAATCGCGCCGACCAGCGCACCGAAGATTACGTGATGGTCGACGATCAGCGGATCGATGATGCCTTTGCCGATCGTCGCCGCCACCGCGACGCCGAAGACCAGAAACGCAATGAAGTTGAAGAACGCGGCCCACGCCACCGCGGTGAGCGGCCGCAGCACGCGGGTCGATACGACGGTCGCAATCGAGTTCGCCGCATCGTGAAACCCGTTCATGAAGTCGAACGCGAGCGCGACGAGGATCAGGAACACCAGCATTTCGGAGGTCATGGGAACGGCTTATTGTTGTTGAGAATGACCGGGAGCGGACAGCGTGCCGCCGCTCACGAGTTTTCGAGCACGATGCCTTCAATGATGTTGGCAACGTCTTCGCACACATCGGTCACCGTTTCCAGCGTTTGGTAGACGGCGCGAAGCTTGATCACCTGGCGCACGTCAGGTTCATCGCGGAAAAGTTTCGCCATCGCGGCCCGCATGACGTGGTCGGCCTCGGACTCGAACCTGTCGATTTCCTCGCAGATCTGCATGATGGCGGCGGCGTTTTTCATGTTCGACAGCAGCTTGACCGCTGCCTGGACCTTCTCGCAGCAAGCCACGCAGATGTCGGCCAGTCGCCTTTCCTGCTCCGTGACGACCCGAATATCATAAATATAGACCAACTGTGCCGCGTCCTCGATCAGGTCGAGGATGTCGTCCATCTTGGTGATGAGCTGGTGGATGTCGTCGCGGTCGAGCGGCGTGATGAAAGTCTTGTGCAGCAGCTCGATGGTGCTGCGGGTGATCCTGTCGGCGCGCTTTTCGACCGATTCAATGACATGGGCGCGACGCTCGAGATCGTCGCCGCTTGCAATCAGCTCTGCGAGTTCGCGGCTGCCCTGCACTACGAGGTCCGCGTGCTCATTGAAAAACTCGAAAAACCTGCCTTCCTTCGGCATCAAGCGACCAAACATGGCGTCCTCTCGGTAGCG
>MERI01000200.1 GCA_001772005.1 Betaproteobacteria bacterium RIFCSPLOWO2_12_FULL_62_58
TCGGCAATCACCTTGTTCATGTCGACGTCCACGCCCCACGCCTTGAACAGGTTGTAGAGCATCGACTGGCCGGCCTGCGCGCCGCCAAATGGATTCTGCAGGTCCGGCTGCTGATCGAAATAGGCATAGGGATCGACGAACGCGATAAGTTTCCCGCCGCGCAGCATGAACTGGTCGATCGCGTACTCGGTCGTTTCCGAAATGTTGCGCGGATGGATCACCAGCAGCACCTTGATGTCATCAGCGATCCGCTCGGCGTCCATGTCGATCTTGCGCACGTCAAACACGCGCTTCAATTCCGATGCCAGCACCCACGGCTCGGCCGGCTGCTGCTTGAGCATCGGGCTGAGCGGGCGGCCCAGCACCGGCAGCGCGCTCATGATGCCGATCACCGGTTTCCTGGTCGCCGCCACCTGCGAGACGGCACGCGTGATGTCGTATTCGAGCAGCCGCTCGCGGTCGGGCGCCAGCACCGGGATCGCCGCCTTCTGATCGAGGAAGGACACGGCGAGCCCGAGGTAGAATTTTTCGCCGGTATTGGTCGTCTGTCCTTCGACGCTGTCGAGCGCGGCCGAATCCTCCGCATCCGAATCGGGCTCGGGGTTGAATTTCTCGATCACCACCTTGCCGCCGGCTGCGGCCCGGTACTCGGCGAGCAGGTCCTCGACGCGCTTGGCGAACGTCTTGAGGCCCACCGGCACCGCGCTGCTGCCCTGCGAGTAGTAGAGGCGGATTTTCACCGGCGCCTCCAATTTCGACAGGATGGCCTTGGTGCCCGGCGACAGCGTGTAGACCCTGCCCTCGGTGAGGTCGACGCGCGCGCTGAAAGCACCGATCAGGAAGTTGACCGCGACCAGTATTGCGGCGAGCAGGATCACGCCGCCGGTGGAATAAAGGAGAGTTCCGAGTGCTTTCTTCTGCATGATGCGCTCCCTATCCCGCTCTTTGATTGCGAATGATCACGCCGGTGGTGAACAGCGCAAAACCGATCACCGACGCAAAGAACAGGATGTCGCGCAAATCGAGCACGCCGCGCTGGAAACCCTCGAAATGCGTCATCACCGAGAACGCGGCGATGACTTCGACGATCACCGGATTGGCCCAGCGCACCAGCAGGTCCGTCACCGGCGTGTAGCCGGCCAGGATCAGGAACAGGCAGATCATCACCGAAATGATGAAGCTGATCACCTGGTTGCGCGTGAGCGCCGAGGTCATGCAGCTCACCGCCAGATACGCCCCGGCGAGCAGCAGGCTGCCGACGTAGCCCGCGGCGATAACGCCGTTGTCGGGCGCGCCCAGAACGTTGACGGTAATCACCACCGGGAACGTCAGCGCCAGCGCCAGCGCGAGAAACAGCCACGAAGCGAGGAACTTGCCGACGATCGCCTGCCAGGTCGTGATCGGCATGGTCAGCAGCAATTCCATCGTGCCGAGCCGCCGCTCTTCCGACCACAGCCGCATGCCGGCGGCGGGTACCAGGAACAGATACAGCCATGGGTGCCAGGTGAAAAACGACACCAGCGAAGCTTCGCCGCGGTCGAAGAAGCTGCCGACGGTGAAGGTGAAGAATCCCGTGAGCAGCAGGAAAATCACCAGGAATACGTAGGCGATCGGCGAGGTGAAGTAGCCCCCCAGCTCGCGCTTCATGATCGCTTTGATGTTGGCCCATGCCGATCCCTCACCCCAGCCCCTCTTCCAGGGGGAGGGCTGCTGATCTCTCCCTTCTCCCTCCCTCATCCCTGACCCTTCTCCCGGAGGGAGAAGGGAAGCAATTGCCTCCCCTCGCCCTTCGGGAGAGGGGCCGGGGGTGAGGGTTGGAAGGGTCGGGGATGAGGGCGTCACCCGCGATTGTTCAGTCATGTCGCCCCCCCTTTCACGGTATCGGGCAGCGTGAGGCTGTGGAACACCTCGTCGAGCCGCCCTTCCTCGGTATAGATCTCGTCGAGCCGCCACTTCTGCTGCGCGGCCAATTCAGCGACGCTGCGGGTGAGACCGCCGTTCGCTTTCGCCTTGTCGGGATAGACGCGGGCTTCGATCCCGCCGCCGGCTTCCCTGAGGATTTCGGTTTTCGCCACGCCGGACGCCTGCGCGAGTTGCTCTTTGAGTGCCGCCGCCGCCACGCCGCGCACGTGGATACGCACCGCGCCGGCTACATCGGAGCGCGCCTTGAGTTCCTGCGGCGTGCCGTTGGCGACGATCCTGCCGCGGTCGATGATGATGACGCGCGAGCACGCCGCTTCGACTTCTTCGAGGATATGGGTCGAGAAGATGATCGCCTTGTTCTCGCCCATGCGTTTGATGAGATTGCGCACTTCATGCTTCTGGTTGGGATCCAGCCCGTCGGTCGGTTCGTCCATGATCAGGATGTCGGGATCGTGAATCAGCGACTGGGCCAGGCAGGTGCGGTGCTTGTAGCCTTTCGACAACGTGTCGATGCTCTGATAGAGCACGTTTCCGAGATGACAGAGTTCGATCACGCGGTTGATCGCCTGCTTGCGCGCCTCGCCCTGCAACCCCCGCAGCTCGGCGGCGAACTTCAGAAACCCGTCCACCGTCATATCGGCATAGCCCGGCGCGTTCTCCGGCAGGTAGCCGAACAGGCGCTTGGCCGCAATCGGGTTCTCCACGATGTCGAAGCCCCCCACCGTGACCCGGCCGGAGGTCGGCGGGTAGAATCCCGTGACGATGCGCATGGTGGTCGACTTGCCGGCGCCGTTGGGCCCGAGAAAGCCCAGCACCTCGCCGCGCTCGACCGAAAACGAAACATCGTTCACCGCGAGCTTGGGCCCGAACGCTTTGCTCAGGTTTTCAACCTTGATCACTGCGATCCTCCATCGCACCGCGCTGCGGAACGACAAGCGCGGCGCACTTCTTGTGTGGAGGAGTTTGCCGGGGCCAAGTCCGACAAACTCCTAATGATCTGCCGGTACTAGCGGGGAGTGCTGCGCTATTTGACAGGAAAGCGGGGAAAGGTTCGCGGTGCATAGGACAATTACATGTTTTTTCGGTAATTTTTTTCAGTCGGCACCAGCGCGCAACAAAAAAGCCTTGCGCGGGCAAGTCCGCGGCGCTGCTGGTGCCGGGTAGAGGACTCGAACCCCCGACCAACTGATTACAAATCAGCTGCTCTACCAGCTGAGCTAACCCGGCTTGGGGCGCCATTATACCTGCGGCCAGCCGTTAACGGACAGCGAATCCCAACAAAAAAGCGGGGTTGCGGTTGGAAGCCTGCCGATATAATCGATAGCTGGCGCGCCAGGAAATGAATTCATGGAGAACGCATGGCAAAGACACGCGATCCGGTCGGCGTAATCGGCACCGGGCTGATGGGAACGGCTTGCGCCAGGCGCCTGCTCGCCGCGGGCCATGAGGTGATGGGCTACGACGTCGACGCACGGACGCTCGAGAAATTCAAGGAAACGGGAGCACGCGCCGCGCGTTCACTCGCAGAAATCGTGAAGGCGTGCCGCCGGATCGTGCTCGCCGTGTTCAACACCGACCAGGTGGAAGATACCATCGAAGGATCGCAAGGTCTGCTTGCCGCGCTGCCGGCGGACGCTGCGCCGCCGACCGTGGTGTGCGTCACCACGTGTGATCCCGACCGTATCGCGGCCCTTGCCGCGCGCGTCCCTGCCCACCGGCTGCATTTCGTCGAGGCGCCGGTCTCCGGCACCAGCGATCAAACGGCGCGCGGCGACGCGCTGGGGCTGATCGGAGGCGACCCCGCCGCGGCGGATGAAGCGCGTGCCGTCCTCGATGCGATCTGTCCGCGCCGGCACCATCTCGGCGCTGCCGGCAACGGCGGCCGCGCCAAGCTGGCGATCAACCTCATTCTCGGCGTCAACCGCGCGGCACTCTCCGAGGGACTCGTATTTGCGGAGCGGATGGGGCTCAACCCGGCCGCCTTCCTTACGGTTGCGCGCGACTCGGCGGCCTATTCCCAGATCATGGATGTGAAGGGCAGGAAGATGGTTGAAGGGGACTTCGCGCCACACGGCAAGATCACGCAGACGCTCAAGGATTTTTCCCTGATGCTGGAGCAGGCCGCGCGCCTTGGCCAGCAGTTGCCGCTGGCGCAGACCTACGCCGATCTCATCAAGGGCTGCGTCGCGCACGGTGAGGGCGAACTGGACAACAGCATCGTGATTCAGGAAATTCGCCGCCGCCAAAAAGGGCGGTAAACAGTGACAGGTGACGCGTGACGTGGTGCGGCGTACCCCTCAAGTACCCGTCAAGCGGGTATTAAAAGGAAGGGGTATTGAAAAGAATGACTGGTGAAGGCGTGACGTGGGCAGCCCACGTAGGGTCCCATAGCGCGCCGTCAACCACCGCGCAGGCGGGGGCATTCCGCCGAGACTGAAGATCCGGCGGGTTACGACCGCCGTCTAACCCGCCCTACGGGTTCTGGCCATCAGTCAACCCGGTACTTCTGCGACCCTTGCCCTTGATATCACATTTCGATATACTGTTATCATGATTCGGACTCAAATCAGCCTGACGGAAAGCGAATACGCCGCCGCGAAACGCGAAGCGCAGCGGCTGGGCGTTTCATTGGCGGAGCTGTTGCGCCGTTCGCTGCGCACGATGCTTCCCGCCGACGAGTCCAAGCCCTGGATGCGTTACGCGGGAATGGTCGAATCCGGAGATCCGCGGTCGAGCCAGAACATCGACGACGTCGTTTATGGGCAAAAGGATTGAGGCATACGTCGACACCTCGGCACTTATTGCCTTCGTCGACCGGTCGGACACGCACCACCCGCTTTTTCGCCGGCTGTTTTCGGAGCCGCCGGGAATCATCACCACGACCCTGGTAGTCGCCGAAGGTCACGCGTGGTTTCTGCGCCGCTACGATCGGACCCGCGCGCTCCAGTTTCTCTCGATGATTGAAGACATGAAGCCGCTGAAGGTCGCAACCGTAGGCGCGGCCGAGCAGGCGGGCGCGGCGAGGCTGCTGCGACGATACTCCGATCAGGACCTCACGCTCACCGATGCCGTGGGTCTTCACCTGATGCACGAGCAGAACATCAGAAGTTGCTGGTCAACGGATTTTCATCTCGGGTTGACCGGCGTGTCGCTCGTCACCGGCAAATAGAAGCGTAGCCCGGATGAAGCGCGATCGTAATCCGGGAAACAACCCATCGCTGCGTTCAGCCCAACCTGCGATGATCCGTCGCCGCTATTCCCACGACCAGAAGTCGTTGCGCTCCTGCATGTAGAAGCGGGCGAGCACCATGCGGTGGACCTCCGATGCGCCGTCGACAAGCCGCGCCTGGCGCGCGTAGCGGTAGATCCATTCCAGGATCGTGTCCTTCGAGTAGCCACGCGCGCCGTTCAACTGGATCGCGGTGTCCGCCGCCTTGTGCAGCACGTCGGCGACGGCGATCTTGGCCATCGAGATTTCCTTGCGCGCGAAATCGCCCTGATCGAGCTTCGCCGCCGCGCGCATCACCAGGAGGCGCCCGATCTCGATCTGCATCGCCGCCTCACCCAGCAGCCACTGCACGCTCTCGCGCTCGGAGAGCTTCGTGCCGTGCGCGTCGCGCTGCGAGACGTAATCGGCGGCAATGTCCATCGAGCGCCGCGCGAGACCCAGCCAGCGCATGCAATGGGTGAGCCGCGCGGTGCCGAGCCTGATCTGCGCGACCTTTAACCCGTCGCCGACCTTCATCAACCGGTTCTCATCGGCGATTTCGAGCCCGTCGAATTCCAGCTCGCAATGGCCGCCGTGCTCCTCCGGCCCCATGATCGGAATGCGCCGCACAATGCGCCAGCCGGGCTGGTCGCGGTCGAACATGAATGCGGTGAGCCCCTTGCGTTTGTCTTCCGAGGTCTTCGCTATCAGGATGAAATGCTGCGCCACCCCCGCGCCGGTAATGAACCACTTGCGGCCGCGAATCACCCACTTGTCGGCCTTCTTCTCCGCGGTCGTGAGCATCATGGTGGGATCGGAACCGGCGCCGGGCGCGGGCTCGGTCATCACGATCGCCGAACGCACCTTGCCGTCGATGATGGGCTGCAGCCAGCGCTTTTTCTGTTCCTCGGTGCCGATCTTGTCGAGCACGATCATGTCGCCGTCGTCGGGCGCGGCGCAGTTGAACGTGACCGGCCCGAAGATCGAGTAGTTCGCTTCCTCATAGCACGCGGCCATGCCGACGACGTTCAGGCCCTGCCCACCGCGCTCTTTCTGCATCTGTGGTGCCCACAGGCCGGCGGCCTTCGCCTTCGCGCGCATCGTCTCCAGCACGTCGAGCCGCATGTTCTCGTGATCGTCGTAGGCATTCGGGTCCTCCTCCAGCGGCAGTAAGTGCTCCGCGACGAAAGCGCGATAGCGTTTTCGGTAGTCTTCGATATGGGGCGGCAATGTGAAATCCATAATGGCTCGTGACGAAGGAATGTTTCAGGAACAGATTGCAGCCGCCCGTCCCCCATCCCATGCCCTTCCCCCGCAAGCGAGGGAAGGGGATCTCGAGCCTCCCCTCTCCACGAGGGGAGAGGGGTCGGGGATGAGGGTCGAACGCCGATGAACGCAGATAAGATCAAACCCCAAAGGCTTTGCGCAACGAGAGCATGGAGAAGACGGAGGATTGGGAAGCAAGGCTCTCGTTTCCCGCTCCTCTTCGTGACCCCTGTATCCTTTGTCATTCATTGTTCTTGCTACCTATCGGCGTCTATCGGCGTTCATCTGCGGCTGATCATTAGGTCTTTGGCGCGGTCGCGCAGGACGAACTTCTGGATCTTGCCCGTCGCGTTCTTCGGCAGCTCGCCGAACACGACTCGCTTCGGCGCCTTGAAATGCGCCAGCCGTTCGCGCGCGCAGGCGATGAGCTCGTCTTCGGTCGCGGCTGCACCAGCCTTGAGGGTGACGAACGCAACGGGCACTTCGCCCCACTTCGGATCGGGACCCGCGACTACCGCGGCTTCCATCACCGCCGGATGAGCGCAGAGCGCGCGCTCGATTTCGATCGAGGCGATATTCTCGCCGCCCGAGATGATGATGTCCTTGGCACGGTCCCGGAGCTCGATGTAGCGGTCGGGATGCATCACGCCGAGGTCACCGGTCCGGAACCACCCATCGGGAATCGCCTTGCGGGTGGCAATCTCGTCCTGGTAGTAACCCAGCATCACGTTATTGCCGCGCAGCGCGATCTCACCGAGCGTCCTGCCGTCCGCCGGGACGTCCCTGCCGTGCGGATCGACGACGCGCAGCTCGCACGAGATCACGTTGCCCACGCCCTGGCGAGCCTTGATCTGCGCCTGTTCCGCGAGCGCGAGCTCGTTCCACTCGCCGCGCCATTCGCAGATCACCGCAGGCCCGAAGGTTTCGGTCAGACCGTAAAGGTGGGTGACGTCCATGCCGAGTTCGGCCATCCGTTGAAGGATCGCCGGCGTCGGCGGTGCGCCGCCCGTTGCCACGCGCACCGTGCGACCGAGCTTCGCGGCCCTCGGATGCCACGCCAACATGACCAGCACCGTCGGCGCGCCGTTGAAGTGCGTGACATTCGATTCACGCAGGTGCTGCCACGCCGTGCCGGCATCGAACTTGCGCAGGCAGAGATGCGTCGCCCCCGCTGCGGTCACGCCCCACGGGAAGCACCACCCGTTGCAGTGAAACATCGGCAGCGTCCAAAGAAAGGTGCTGTTGCAATCGAGCCGCGTTTCCATCGCCATCGCCAGCGCCTGCAGATAGGCGCCGCGATGGTGGTACATGACCCCTTTCGGTTTGCCGGTGGTGCCGCTGGTGTAATTGATCGAGATGAGCCCGCGCTCGTCCGCCACCGCGCGGTGCCAGGGAGCGGAACTGTTGAGCAGGTGTTCGTATGGGTCGTCGGGGCGCCCGGCGCGCACCAGCCGCAATTCACTTCCGACCTGCGCGGCAATGTCCCGGGCGACACCCTCGAACTCGTAGTCGTAGATCAGTACTCGCGAGCCGCTATGCGCGACGATGAATGCGAGGTCGCCGGCGGTGAGCCGTACGTTGAGCGCCACCAGCGCTGCGCCGGCAAACGGTATGCCGTAGTGCGCCTCGAGGAGCACGTGAGTGTTGGGGGCGAGCACCGCGATGCGCCCGCCCGCCGCAACACCCATGTTGCGCAACGCACTGCCGAGCCGGAGGCAGCGGTCGAGGAATTCGGAATAACTGAAGCGGCGCTCGCCGTCGATGACCGCACAGCGGTCGGCGTAGACCTTGCCCGAGCGCAACAGGAAGGAGGTCGGGGTGAGCGCTTCAAACGACGCCGTCGCACTCATCGTCCCTGCAGTGCCTTGGGATTGGAAACCGCAAGTTTTTCCTCAGTCGTCCGGCGCAGGTTTTCGAGCATCGCGGCGCGTTCCCGGCCGTCAAACCGCCCGGCACGGATATCGTTTGCGAGGCGTTGATTATAGCTCGCCAATGCGCCGTGGAGCACGTCTCCCGCGAGCGGCTCGGGCCGTTTCGAGAAAAGCTTGCCCAGGCGCTCCCACTCGGCGCGGGCTGCGGCATCACCCGCTTCGATTTCGCGTTGCACGATCGCCATCGCATTGGCGACCATCAGACCGGTGTAACGCAACTCGTGCGCCAGCGCGGGCAGGATTTCGGCAGTAAAGGCATCGCGTGCCGCCTGCAGCAATTCGCGGGCATCGGGCCGGTCGTTCATGTTTGCTCCGTGAGGTCGAGAATTTCGAGTTCGAGCTGGCCGATGATATGGCCGGTGAGCGCCAGTTCGAGCGAGCGGTCGGCTCCCGACAGATGGCGCTCGACCTGCTGCAGCGCGATCACCGCCCAGCGCAGGTGCGCCATCACCTGCCAGTAGACGAGGTCGGTCCGCGATACGTGGCGGCCGGACGCACGCTCGTATTCGGGGATGAAGTCTTCCAGCTTCGCAACGCCGCCAACTGCGAGATCGGGCCGCGCAAAGCGCCAGCAGCGCGCGCACATCCAGCCGACGTCTTCAAGCGGATTGCCGAACGCCGGAAATTCCCAGTCGAGCAGGCCCGCGAGATGGCCGTCGTTGACCAGGTAATTGCCGGTGCGATAGTCGCGGTGGATGAAAGTGGTCTCCTCGCTTGCCGGAGCCTTGATCTCGCACCAGCGCAGCCCCCATTCGAGGACCGGATACGCACGGGACAGCGTGTCGAGGTAGCTGCGATAGTGCGCGATGTTGTCCCGGGCCAGCACGGTTTTCAGAAAACCGAGCTCCGGGTGCGGCGGCTTGATCCGATGCAAACGCGCGAGATTCGCGGCGAGTTCGCGCGCCAGCCGCGCCGGATCCGGCACCAATTCGGGATCGCGCGTGACCCTGTGGCCCGCGGCAACGCCCGGCCGCCGCTGCATGATGAAAAACTGCTGACCCGTGACCGCAGGGTCCGCGCACAGATACAGCGGCTCGGGCGCGAGCACGTTGGCCGCGTGCGCGACCTTCAGCACCGCGAATTCCTGCGCGCGGGTCAGGCTCTCGCGCACCGGCGCCCGCGCATCGGTGCGCAGGACCCAGCGCCGCAGTTCGCCGTCGAGTTCGACGTCGAGCGCCCAGTTTTCCTGCACCGCGCCGCCGCTCATCCGTTCTAGTGCCACGATGGTGGCGTCGCGCGCACCGGCGGCGCGGGTGATGAACCCGGCCAGGCGCTTCCGGGTGAGAGATTCGTTGAGGTCCGTCACACCGCCAAGTACCTCCGTATCACCTCTTCGTGCGCCCACAGCTCTTCCAGGCGCCCCGAGTGACGGATATGCCCCTCTTCCATGATGTACCCCCGGCCGCCAACGCGGCGCGCGAACTTGACGTTCTGATCGGCAACGAGAAGAGTGATGCCCTCCCCCTGAATCTGAAGGATGGCCTCGATCAGCGTCTTGACCATCAGCGGGCTCAGCCCCTCCGAAGGCTCGTCCAGAATGAGCAGGCGCGGATTGCCCATGAGCGCGCGGCCGATGGCCAGCATCTTCTGTTCCCCGCCCGAGAGGGCGGAACCGTGCTTGAGCCGCAGCTCCGTCAGCACCGGGAAGAGCCGGTAGACGCGCTCGATCGTCCAGCGCCCGTCCCGGCGGGTCACGTGCCGGACAATCTTGAGGTTTTCCTCGACCGTCAGGTCCGCGAAAATCCTCCGGTCATCCGGGATGTAGCCGATCCCGAGCCGCGCGACCTCGAACGGCCGGCGTCCGGTGATATCTCTCCCCATGAATTCGACCCTCCCGCTCCGCGGGGGAGTCAGCCCCATGATGCTGCGCAGCGTGGTGCTCTTGCCGGCGCCGTTGCGCCCGAGCAGGCAAACGACTTCCCCGGCCTCCACGTCGATGGACACGCCGTGAATCACCGCGCCGAGACCGTACGCGGTCGTGAGGTCGCGGACCGCGAGCATCATGCCGACGATTCCTCGCAGCAGCCCGTCGGACTCGACAGTTCGCACAGGCTGCTAACAGCAAAACCGGCTGACATTTCGGAAGAAAACCTACCCGCAGCGGTGGAATGTGAAGAAAAGCAAGAGTGAATTCGCATCTCTGTCATCATCTTCTGCAATGTTGCCGGCGCCGGTTTTGCACAAGGAGTTTGTCGGGCTAAGTCCGTCAAACTCCTAGATAGACTTCGCGGACGGCGCGGTTTTCCCGGATCTCGGCGGGCGACCCTTCGGTCAGCACCTCACCCCGGTTCATCACCACGATCCAGTCCGCGAGGGAAAACACCACATCCATGTCGTGCTCGACAATGACAAAAGTCGTGCGCTGCTCGGCGGAGAGCCTTCGTATCAGCTCCATCACCGTCGAGCGCTCCACGGGGGTCAATCCCGACGAGGGCTCGTCGAGGAAACAGAGTTCGGGCGCGGGAGCGATTGCGATTCCCAATTCCAGGAGCCGCTGGTCTCCGTGCGACAGGGCGCCGGCGGGAAGATTTTCCTCATCCAGCAGGCCGATCTCGCGCAGGATCCGCCGGGCCTCGGTCATGGCTTCCGACTCGCGCTCCATCCGGTGAAAAGGGAAGCCGGCACGCCCGCGCCGGGCAAGGACCGGCACGAGGATATTCTGGAGCACCGACAGGCGCGCGAAAATGTTCATGATCTGGAACGATCGGGACAACCCTTTGCGTACCCGGTGATGGACGAGCAGATGCGTGATCGCTTCCCCCTTGAAGTACATCGCCCCGGAGTCGGGGACGAGCGCCCCGGTCGCGAGATTGATCAGCGTCGTCTTGCCGGCGCCGTTCGGGCCGATGACGGCAGTGAGCCGTCCTGCGGGAAGCTCCAGGGTGACCCCGTTGACGGCGACGAAGTCCCCGAAGCGCTTCGCGGCGCCCTCGATTCGGAACAGCGTCGTCATGTAGTCTCGGAGGGGCCGCTTCCCCCCGCCGGCTGATTATCATCCGGGCGCGGCGCCACCGGACGGGAACGCCCCGCGAAGATGCTCATGACGCCGCCGGGGAAGCCGATGACCAGCGCTACCACGATGACGCCGAACCAGATGAGCCAGTATTCGGTGAAGCGGACGATAATGTCTTTGATCACGAAAAAGAGGAACGCGCCGACAATGGGGCCGGCAAAGGCGTGGACGCCGCCCAGTAGCGTCGCCAGCACCGGTTCGGCCGAAGTGCTCCAATGCGCGATGGGCGGAGTCACCGTGTTCTCCAGCGGCGGGAGCAGCGCTCCGGCCAGCCCGGCGTAGAGCCCGGCGATGGTGAACGCGACGAGGCGATACTTCCGGACCGGCACCCCCGCGAACTCCGCGCGGCTGTCGCTATCGCGGATGGCCTGGAGCGTCAGTCCGAGCGGGGAGCGTATCAGCCGGTACATGACGAGAATCGCGAGGAGCGACAGCACCAGCACCACGTAATAGTAGCGGTCCATCGCCGCAACGCTGACGCTCACGATGCCGGGAATCTCCAACGGCGCCCGCGGAATGCCGACGAGTCCGTCATCGCCGCCTGTGAAATCCCGCCACTTCCAGGCGATCGAATAGATCATCATGCCGAACGCCAGGGTGAGCATCGAAAAGTAAATGCGCGTGTGGCGGACGGAGAGAATCCCCAGCAGCAGGGCCGCCACCCCGGCGCATGCAACGCCGCCTGCGATGCCAAGAATGAGGTTGGGTACCGCAAGAAGGATCTTCGCGCAGGCGTAGGCCCCGACCGCGAAAAATCCAGCCTGGCCGAAGGAGAGCAGCCCGGTATAGCCAAAGAGGAGATTGAAGCCGAGCGAAAACACGGCGAGGACCAGGATCTGCATCGTGAGGTACACCGGATAGCGCCCGGCCACCCACGGCAGCAGGAACAGCGCCAGGACAATGAGCGCGACCAGCGTCGTGAGTCGGGGAGACAGGCGGCCGGTCACAGGCAGGGCTCAGCGTGTGAACAGCCCCTGCGGGCGGATCAGGAGGACGACTGCCATGATGACGAAGATGAAGAACAGCTCGAACACGGGGAAGAAAAGCGTGCCATACGCGCTCAGGATTCCGACGATCAGGGAACTGACAAACGCGCCTTTGAGATTCCCCAGGCCGCCAATGACCGTGATGATGAAAGCCTGGATGATCATCGCCGCTCCGATCCCGGGTGCCGCCACGCGCACCGGCGTCCCGATGGCGCCTCCCAGCGCGGCCAGCATCGAGCCGACGACAAACACCCCGGAGAAAACCCGCGGAACGTTGATGCCGATGGCGCTCGCCATTTCGCGGTCCGCGGCAGTCGCACGCACGATCCTTCCCCACCACGTCTTCTCGAAGAGCGCCCAGAGAACCACGGCGACGACGAGCCCCACCGCGATGACGAACGCGTTATAGACCGGAAAGGACCTGCCGAACACGGGCCAAGCGCCGTCGAGGAAGTCGGGGATCGGCGGGATCTTGAAGACCCCGCCCCAAATGATCTTGACGGCGTCATCGAGGATCAGGATGAAGCCGAAGGTGAGGAGGAGCTGGTAGGCCTCGTCGAGCCCGTAAATGCGGCTGAGAAAACCACGCTCCATCACAAAGCCGAGCAGCCCGGTCCCAAGGAGACTCAGGAGGATCGCGAGCGCGAACGGGAGCCCCATCTGGCCATAAAAAGTGTAGGCCAGGTAGGCGCCGACCATGAAGAGACTTCCATGGGCGAAGTTCACGATCCCAAGCACCCCGAAGATGATCGTGAGCCCGGCTGAGATCAGCCAGAGGTACATCGCCAGGGACAGGCCGATGAGCCCCTGGAAGGCGATATTTTCCATTGGGCGAGAGAGAGCCCCGGCCTGGGTCAGGCGCTCGTTGCCGAAGCGTTTACTTCGTCACCGAGACCGGCGTGAAGGGCGGATGCCGGTAGTAGTCCTTGGCCGCGAATACCTTCAGGTCACCGAGCACCGGGATCGGGTACTTCGCGTCCATCATCGGGCGCCCGGCCGGCACGTTGTAAACGAATTGCTGATCCTCAGACCTGAAGACCCGCACGCCGCCGGGATTCCTGATCTGCATGCCCTTCAAACCCTCGAGGACCTTTGCGGTATCGAGGCTTCCGGACTTCTCCACGGCCGCCTTCATGATGAAGAAAGCGGAATAAGTGGTCTCGGCCGAGTAATTGGGAAACCGCTTCCACCGCTTCCTGAAGCGCTCGATGAAGGCTTTGTTGTCCGCGGTGTCGGGCCAGTTGTGGATATAGCGGGCCGTCGCCCAGAGCTTGCCTTTGAAGCGGTCCTTCTGGACCTCCGCGGTAATCCCCTCCAGCACGTCCACGGAGCCCCCCATCGCCTGCCACCAGACCTGGACATTATCGAAGACGCCCTGACCCAACGACTGCCGCAAGAGCTGGACGGCCTCTCCCGCCCACGGCGTGGCGAAGATCGCGTCAGGCTTTTGCGCCATCACGGCCGAGATATGAGGAGAGAAGTCGAGCGTCAGGAACGGCGCCCAGGCCTCGCCCACGAATTCCACGTCCGGCCGATATTTCCTCAAGGTCTCCTTGAAAAGGTTCCAGGATACGTATCCGTACTCGTAGTCCGCGCCGATATTGGCCCACCGCTTGATATCCTTCCGGTCCTTGAAGATCAGGGCCGCGATGATGGCGTCCTGGTAAACGGGGACGCTCACCCGGACAATCTCCTTGATGCCCTTTACCGCCACCAGGTCCTCGGTCAGCCGGTGGGTCGCCGCATGGGTGAAGAAGTGGATACGCTTCAGTTCCGCGAGCACCGGCCCGAGAGCCATCGCAACGCCGCTCGAGTCGGTCCCGACCATGAAGTGAGCGCCCCAGTCCGTCACCAGCAACCGGGCATTCTTGACGCCGGTGGCAGCCTTGTTCTCGTCATCCATGAACTTGATCTCAATCTTGCAACCGCGGATGCCGCCGGCCGCATTGATTTCCTCCATCGCCATGGTGGCCCCCATCTCGATCTGCCGCCCGTAGTCGGCGTGCGGGCCGGAGGCCGCTCCTTGCACGCCGACCTTGATCGCGGGCACGCCGAGCTGGCACTGCGCCTGCGCGGGACCAGCGGCGAGCAGGAAGACGATAAGGGGAAAAACGATACTCAGAGCCGCGAATTTGTTCTTCATCATGGGCCTCCTTGGGTCAGCCACGATCGGCGTAGAGACTCTAGGAAGGATCGATCTCCCTGTCAATAGCACAATCCCGCTGGAACCGACGTCAACGAGAGCGCATACCCATCGGGGGTTTTAGCGACGATGGCTGCGGCTGGCGACCACGGATGCCGCAAGCGCGGCGAAACAAGCACAACGCATGGGACTCACGTTTCTCCCTCCCGAGTAGTAGCGACACGAGTCCCGGCGCTCAAACGACACGCACGCCGTCCCAGTAGCGCGCGAGTAGCGCGTCATTGGTCAACAGCGTGAGCGGCTCGGCGATGCTCTGAGCGATCAACAACCGGTCAAACGGGTCCCGATGAATAGGCGGTAGCTTGGTGACGCCTATGGCATGGGCAGCACTTACCGGCAACTCGGTCAGCCCCATGCGCGGCAGGGCCGACTGTAAGGCCGCAAGGTCGATACGAAAGTCCGTGCGCCCGAGCGAACTTTTGATGGCGATTTCCCAGATGCTCGCCGCGCTGAAGAAAACTTCGTTTGCGGCGTCTTCAACAAGCGTGCGCGCTTCACCCGGCAATCGTTTGCTGCTCGCCGCAGCCCACAGCAGCAAGTGGGTGTCGAGCAGCAGCCGCACTATTTCCTGCCCTCGAACGCCCGCAGAACGGATTCAGGCAGCGGCTGGTTGAAATCATCCGGAATCTTGAACTTGCCGTCGAGCAGACCGAGCCGGCGGCGGCCGCGAACCCTGGTCAACGGAACCAGCTTCGCGGCGGGCTTCCCGGCGCGGGAGATGATGATTTTCTCCCCGGCTTCCACGCGTTCGACGAGCTTCGATAATTCGGTCTTCGCCTGATGAATGTTCACCTGTTTCACCGCTGCCTCCGCGCCGGTGCCCGGCATTGATTAGCTAATTCTAGCTAACCGCGCGTCAAAGTCAAGGTCAAATCCGGATTTAATTCCATTTCATCCGGGCTACGTCGAATCGAAAGGGCCGTGAGATCGAGAGGTCATGAGCGAGGCAGATCGGAAAGCCGGGAGATCGTGAGATCGGGAAATCGGGAGATCGAAAAAAGCTCCGTTTCGCCCTCACGCCCTGACGCGCTCACCCTCTCCCGCTCTTCCGCCCTCCCGTCCTGTCGCCTCTCCCCTCTCGCCTCTCGTGCCCTGTTTCATTTGGATCGGAGGCCGGCGGCTATCACCAGCTTAGATAACGTCTCGATTTGAGCGCGCCGGATCTTGTCCTGTTCCTCGGGCGTACTCGGCGCAGGAACAAAGCCGATGGCGTCGAGCCGTTCCGTCACATCCGGCAGCGCAAGGATGCGTCCGACCTCTTGACTGATCTGATCGAGGATGGGGCGTGGCGTCCTGGCGGGCGCCAGCAATCCGCCCGTTGCTTCAGGTCGCTTGAATTCGGGCAGCGTCTCCGCCAGCGCCGGAACCTCCGGCAGGAGCGGCGAGCGCTGCGGCGTGGTCACCGCCAATGCCATCCCGAATTGCGCATTGCTCCATGCGGGCTACAGTTCTACGCGATAATCCGGTTCTTCAAGCGGCCGCGGTTGTCTGATTCCGCAGGCGAGTATGCAATGCGTCTGGCGCAAGGTCGGCACCATTGGGCCAGCATACTGCGCCAAACTCATCAATGCCTACCTGCCGAAAATAGGCGGGGTCCTTGAGCGGCTCGAATACCGGCCCAAACAAGCGCTCGGAAAGGTCCACAATCCCGGCCACGCCATCATCAAAAATGACACGCAGGCGGTATCCATCCAGCGCCTCGACTTTGACGATCTTGTACATCGAATCACCCTCCTATCTCAAACTCAAACAAGCGCGGGAATCGGCTTCAGCGCCTGGTGCATTTCCGCAAGGCGCCAATCCTCGCGCAGCTCATCGCGGCGTTGCTGCGCCCATTCCACCACCAGCGCCAGAGCGCGTTTCGGCAAGCCGCCCTCAACCACTTCCAGCGTATCAATCGCGATGACGGCGATTGTGTAGCCGTCCGGGGCCGCCTTCGCGGTGAGGTCCACGGCGATCGTGCCCGATGCCCCGGTGCGGTTCTCCACGATGACGGGTCGGCCCCAGGCATCAGCAAGTTTCTGGGCGATGACGCGCGCGGTGGTGTCGGCGCTGGGTAGTGGTCCCTTTTCAAACTAAGACCCGTTTTTCAACTGGTTCTGCCAACGCGGCAAGCTCCTCAAGCGACCAAATATGATCGGTTAGGCCGGCTTCCATAGCTGGCGTTACTCGCAAGGTCTGATGCACACGCCCGAAATTGTAATACGCGAAATATAGCGACAGCGCGTGTATGTGGTTTTCAATCTTCTTGCTAAACGCGTTCGTTAAGCGTGTGAAGCGACGCACGCCCATGCGGATATTTAGATTCATGCGCTCAACGTGCGACGTAGAAATATGCTTTCTATCGGGATTGCCGATCATCCGTTCCTTGCGTGCGCCAGTGCATTCTGAGGGGCTATAGCGGCGCTCGTTTCCCTCACCCTGTGGCGCACCATACAATTTTATAAGCATGGCGTAATCAACGTCGCCGCCGAAGGATTCTTCAACAGCCACCATATAAGCTTTGTGTCCATCTGTTGTAAGTTGCACGCGGTTCGCCAAACGTTTTTGCAAATCATCAGTAAGATGAAGTGCGTCTTGTGCATCACGAAAGCCGACATGGTAAGAAATAATTAATTTACTGTCAGAACAAAGCGCGGTCCACGTCCACACATCACCGAATCCAAGGACGCCCTTGCAATCCGCTGGAACATTCTTTTCTTTGGCGTGGCAAAACGCCCATATCTCATCACACTGTACGCGAAGTGATTTTACGTTGCAGACCTTCTCATCGTGTAGCTTACGGCACGCAGCCCCAAATTCCGCTAGCAAACGTAATACCGTTTTCTTGTCTGCTCCGGTCATGCGAGCAGTAGCACGGATTGAATTTCCTTCAACCAAACAACCGAGAATCTTGGCCCGCTCTTGAATGCTTAATCTGTTCATGGCCTAACCTCCATGAACAGATTATGCTTGAACGGATCAAGCAATGTCAAGTGTTATTCCCGACAACAAAAAGCCGAGCATCTTACGATCCCGGCCATGTATAAACGACGTAAATAACCTATTTGTATTCGACTATTTCCAATTTTCCCTTTATTAAAACAATCTTGGTTCGTACGAACGGCTCAATAGGAACCACGGAGGATGATTCCATTGCTTTATTTGGCATGGCACCAGATCGAACGTCCGTCAAGGGGGAAATGGTTTTAGAAGTGGACTTTTTATCCGCCATTTCCCCGCTCCTACTATTGCTATAGACCACGGTCATATCCTAGATTTGTATGAATTAAATCTGGCTCATTCTTCATCTCAAACTTGCCTTTTGTCAATATGCCGATGTGAGTCCGGCCACCTACTGTCGGAACACCGCGCACGTATTTTGCTTTCCCTGACTGGATTCCGACAAGGTAAGAGACAAAATCTAAGGCGCTTTGAAGAGGAAAATTCGCGAAATCTATAGAGAGTATGAATTGGTTCCAGCTAATTTTGACATTTGGCTTAGGCGGTAGTTCCGTATTAATCCCTTCAGGCAGGTTAACATTATTCAGCGCAGCTAGCATTTCTGCCAATATCCTAAGCACCGCATCTGACATGGACTTATGCAAATTATTTATCGCAGTGGAAATTTGATTTTCAATATATTGCTTTACTGGATCATCCCAACCAAAGAGTAATCTCTGAACGCTATCCGCTTGGCCAGCCCATGCGGCTCCGGTTTTGTCTTTGAATCCGATTCCGCTACCGTAGAGAGGTTTTATTCGCTTATCTACAGCGTCGATCAGATTGACGCGATAGAGGGATGGAAAGTCGTCGCTCTTCCCAAATCCACCGATCAAGAATTCAACATCTTCCCGAAGTCCTGGAGGTGTATTCATTATTTTATTATGTTGGTCATAATGCGCGCCCATCGTATCGACAAATTTTTCCACTACAGAAAGGACGGAATCGCAATCTTTAAGCTGTTTTGAAAAATCATTAGCAAGGGAGCTGATCGGTCGGTCATTAAGTTTTGCTAGGCCGGCAGTTACAGCGGCGACAGGATTTTCGTCTCCGCAAAGCCGAAACATTTTTGTAACCCCACCCCATGCGTCAGTAACAACGCTTTGGAGATCATCCCATGCGAAGTGCGCGACATATCTTCCATCTGCATCAGTTTCAAAATTCCCCGCCGCGTCTTGCGGAACGTGCCGAACAGGATTGAGATATTGCTCCGTAACACTTGCCACGCTATCGCACCCAAGGATAACAGCTTCACTAGTAACCAATGCTACATTGATGGTCATTTCTTATTCCATCGAATAAGGGCTGCTTTCTGAGCTATTTTCGATCTTTGCTTGGATGAGAGGCTTTCAGCGCGAGCCTTTCCTCCTTTAGGCCCTCCAATTCTGCCTAGAGCAGACATTACTCTCCGAATTTCATCGGAAGTAGGTATTTCTGATGCCCGCTCATCTTTGACCTGTTCTGTAGCAATATCACCGACCAGCTTCGCGAGCTGCATCGGATCGCTCGGGCGCTTCAATCGCTTCGTCGTTGGCTTGTCCATGCGAGAAAGTATGGCACAATCTCCCATGCTTGAACAGCCCAAGCTATGTGCTTGAACGGACTAAGCTAATTCAAATGGGACCACTACCCGGCGCTGCCACCCGCCACAAACCCTACCATGAAACGGATCGGCTTCGTCGGAAATTCTTGCTGCGCCTGCGCAAGAGTTGGTGCCCCGATAGCAAACCCCGTTGCGATTACGGTTGCGAACGTGATCAATCGTGAATTGCGCATGGCACCTCCTTTACGTTGCTGCTGTGTTGCCAGCATTTGTAGGGTGCGTATCACGCACCAATGAACGGTGCGCGCAGCACACCCTACGTCCTCTAAAGACCCGTGAAATCGGGAGGTCGTGAAATCGGGAGGTGGATTTTCGCGCACACGCCCTGACGCGCTCACCCTCTCCCGCCCTGTGTCACTTTGCCTTGAGGCCGGCGTCCCTGACCAGCTTGGATAACGTTTCAATTTGAGCACGCCGGATCTTGTCATGCTCCTCAGGCGTGCTCGGTGCCGGGAAATAGCCGATGGCATGAAACCGTTCCGTGACATCCGGAAGCGCAAAGATGCGCCCGATCGCTTTACTGATCTGATCGAGGATGGGGCGCGGCGTCTTGGCCGGCGCCAGCAATCCGCCCGATGCTTCAGGTCGCTTGAAGTCGGGTAGCGTCTCCGCCAGCGTCGGCACCCCTGGCAGCAGCGGTAAGCGCTGCGGCGTGGTCACCGCCAACGCCAGCAACCTGCCATCCTTGATGAACGGCTGCACGACCCCCAGGGCCAACACGGCATAGTGGACGCGGCCGGCGAGGACTTCGATCGGCGCTTCCGACTGACCCTTGAACCCCACGTGCACGACTTTGATGCCGGCGGCAAGCCTGACCCTCTCACCATTCAAATGGGCTGCACCGCCTGCGCCCGCGGAACCAAAGAGAGTCTTGCCGGTTTGGCCTGAGCGAGCGCGATGAGGTCCTTGACGGACTTGACGTCAAGCGCAGGCGCCACGATCAGCACTGCAGCAGGGAACCCCAGTTGAGTGATGCCGGCGAAATCCTTGATCGGGTCGTAGGGAAGGTTCGGCTGCAGCGCTGCGTTGGTGACAAAGGCAGCAGGGGCCAGTAAGAGCGTGTACCCATCGGGGGCAGCCTTGGCAACTTGGGCTGCGCCCAGCGCGCTGCCCGCTCCCGGGCGGTTTTCCACCACCACCGGCTGCCCCCAACTCTCGCTCATCTTGTGGCCGATCATGCGCGCCAAAGTGTCGGGCTGGCTGCCGGGCGTGTACGCCACTACCAGGCGGATCGGCTTCGTTGGAAATTCTTGCTGCGCCTGCGCCAGACCTGGCAGCGCCGCGAGTGCAATGCCCATCGTAACGACTGCTGGGAATGTGACGCGCTGCAAAGCACGCAGGCGTATCGGTCCGTGTAGGGCGCAATAGCCCTTCGACGTTGCTCAGACCATTCGGCGGGTTACGGCTCGCGCCTAACCCGCCCTACGCGTTCTTGACCACTATTGGTCACGCTGCACCGGTTACGATTCTCCAGTCACGCTTCATCAGTCACGCATCACCGTAAGCGCCGAGTGAACGAGCACCGTCTACGATCGTGGCTTGTGAACGGACATCAGAGGTACAATACGTGCGTGAGCGATGCAGACCTTAAGCGATGGGCTGAGACTTGGGAACGCGCCGGGCGCGAGCTTGCGCTCATCCGGCGTCGGGAACTCGAGCGCATGACGGACGAGCAGGCGAAGGCGGCCGCCTTGGACCTTCTCACCATGCCAATGCCGGAAGGGCTGCCGGCGCGGCGCGGATCCGGCCTCGTCGAACAGCAGCGCCGGTTTTCGAGGCTGCTCGCCTGTCGATGAAGACTGTCCTCGGGGCGGCCCTCGAGGTGCAACGGTACCTGTCTCAAGCGGGCGAGCGATTTTGCTTCATCGGCGGGCTCGCCCTGCAGCGCTGGGGCGAGCCCCGTCTCACCCGGGACGTGGACGTTACGGTCATCTCGCCGTTCGGAGAGGAGGAACGCAGCGCTGACCGGCTGCTCGCGAGCTTCCGTCCGCGTATCGAGAACGCGCGCGAGTTCGCTGTTCGCAACCGCGTCCTGCTCATCGAGAGTGAAGGCGGCATTGCGATAGACGTTGCCTTCGGAGCGGTGCCCTTCGAGGAACGCTGCGTGGCGCGTTCGAGCGAGTGGGCCCTTGCGCCGGACGCGGTTCTCCGCACATGCTCGGCCGAGGACCTGGTCGTTTTGAAGGCGTTCGCTTCCCGGCCGCAGGACTGGCTGGACGTCGAGTCGGTCGCCGTTCGCCAGCGCCGCGTGCTCGACTGGAATTTGGTATTCGAGGAGCTCGAACCGCTCGCCGCGGTGCGCGAGGTGCCTGGACTGCTGGATCGGCTGCGGCAGCTTCGGAACAGCGCGTCGCAGGAGCCCATGTAGGGCGCGAGCCCTTCGACGTTGCTCAGGACAGGCTCCGCGCATTGCGCCGGATGTGACCGTTCGGCGGGTTACGGCCGCCGCCTAACCCGCCCTACAGGTTTTATTGCGACCAGCCACGAATCACGCAGTATCAGTCACGCCCTATCAGTCGCGGATCACTGCGGCTGGATGCCGGCGGCCTTGACGACCTTCGCCCATTTTTCGGTTTCGGCGCGGAGGTAGGCGGCAAACTCCTCCGGAGTGCTGGCGACGACGATTCCTCCATCGTTGGCGAGACGCCCGGTCACCTCCGCGGAGCGAAGAATCGCCACAGCTTCCTTGTTCAGCCGCGCAATGATCTCCTTGGGTGTGCCCGCGGGCGCAAGCAACCCGTACCATTGCAGTGCCTCGTAATCGGGAACGCCGGCCTCGGCGATGGTCGGCACCTCGGGCGCTTTCGGGACACGGGTTGCGCTGGTGACACCGAGCGCGCGCAGCCGACCGGCCCGGACCTGCGGATACGCGCCCAGCATCGACGCCGCAGTCACGGAAACGTGGCCTGACGCGGCAGCGATAATCGACTCGCCTCCTCCCCGGTACGGGACATGCAGCATGCGGGTTCCGGTCATATAGAGGAAAAGTTCCATCGCCATCTGCGGGTTGGTGCCAAAGCCCGGTGAGGAATAAACGACGTCGCCCGGCCGGGTTTTCGCAATCGTGATGAGTTCTTTGACGGTCTTCGCGGGAAAGGATGGGTGCGCAACCAACATCAGCGTCTGTTTGACCGCATGCGTAATGGGGACGAAATCTCGCAATGCATCGTAGGGGACTTTCTTGAAAGTCGCGGGATTTATCGCAAGTGTGCTGATGCCCATGAGCAGCGTATACCCGTCCGCCGGTGCTTTTGCTGCCAGCTCACCTCCAATCATGGTACTCGCGCCGGCGCGGTTCTCCACCACTACCTGCTGGCCGAGGCGTTCCGAAAGCGGCTGCGCGATCAACCGCGCAACGACATCGGCGCCGCCGGGAGGGGAAGTGGGCACGATGATGCGCACCGGCCGGGCGGGATAGACGCCCTGCGCCAGTGCTTGAGGCATCCCGCTTGCCAGCGCGAGCGCAACGGTCAACAGCAGACGAAGCGACTTGGGTACTTGGATTGTCATCTATTGCGCAGTCCAGCCCCCGTCAACGACCAGGCTGGCGCCCGTGATCAGCGAGGCTGCGGGAGAAGCGAGAAACGCCACGGCAGCCACGACTTCCTCGAGCTTGCCGAGCCGGCCGAGCGGGATGCGGCTAAGCACCCAGTCCCGGAAACGCGGCTCCTCGAAAAACGGCGCTGTCATCGGCGTCTCGATGAAAGTCGGCGCAACGGAATTGACGCGTATGTTGTGCGGGGCGAGTTCCACCGCCAGCGCCTTGGTCAATCCCTCGAGCGCGTGCTTGGTCATGCAGTAAACGGACCGGCCGGGAGAACCGACATGGCCCATCTGCGAGGAGATGTTGACGATGGCTGCACCGCGTTCCTTGCGGTCAGGCGCCTCAAGCATCTTGCGCGCCGCCGCCTGCGCCACCAGGAAGGCCGCCCTCACGTTGAGCGCGAGCACGCGGTCCAGATGCTCTTCGCTGACCTCGACGAACGGCTCCGGAATATTCCCGCCGGCATTATTGATCAAAATATCGAGCCGCGGGATGCGCGCCAACGCCTGTCTTACTTCCGCGCCGTCAGTGATATCGCACACGACCGGGATGCCGGCGCCGCCGGCGGTCCGGATCGAATCCGCCGCCTGCTCGAGTTCGCGCCGCGTGCGGCTGACGAGATAAACTTCCGCCCCCGCCTGCGCCAACCCGATCGCGATCGCGAGCCCGATGCCGCGCCCGGCGCCGGTAACGAGCGCGCTGCGTCCGTCGAGCCGGCAGCCGCGCAAGACATCGGGCAGCGCGGCCGGCGCGGTCACGGCCGATTCCTTCCCGCGCCGTGCGGGCCGACATCTCTCCCCCCATAGCGGCGCAACCTCAGATCCGCCTGCTCCTTGTGGCCCCAGAAGCGCTCGATCGCGCACAGGCGCGAACAGTAATCGCCGATCACGACGCTCGCTTCCGGCGTGCATTCCTGGTAGGTGCAGGTCTTCACGAATTTCCCGACCCACAGCCCGCCGGTATAACGCGCCGCGCCGCGCGTGGGCAGTGTGTGATTGGTGCCGATCACCTTGTCCCCGTAAGCGACATTGGTTTCCGGGCCGAGGAAAAGCGCGCCGTAGTTCTTCATGCGTTCCAGAAACCAGCGCGGATTGCGCGTGAGCACCTCGACGTGCTCGGCGGCGATGCGGTCGGCCTCGCGCACTGCTTCCTCGAGGCTCTCGACGAGAATGATCTCGCCATAGTCGCGCCACGCCACGCCTGCGACATCCGCGGTGGGCAGCACCCTGAGCTGCCTCTCGATTTCCGCGGGCAGCGCTTCGGCAAGT